>CACZCT010000006.1 GCA_902779745.1 uncultured Prevotellaceae bacterium | reverse complement strand
GAACTGATGGCGGATGGCTATACTGGAGAGCAATACCATCAGTACCACAGCCACCACATCCTCCACGATGAGGATGCTGGTCGCTCCCTTGACGAAACGTTCCTTTCTCAAACCTGCCTCGTCAATGGCCTTCATCACGATAGTGGTGCTCGACATACAAAGCATGCCCGCCAGAAACAGGGAATTGACCATGTCAAAATTAGCATCCACTCCCACGAGGTAGCCAAAGAGCATCATACCAACGATGATTGTCAACGCACCTATTGCTGCCACCTTGCCGCTGCTGATAAGATTCTTCAGACGGAACTCCAGACCAATACAAAACAATACAAACAGTACGCCGATGTCGCCCCATGACTTCACATTGTCTGCATTCACAAAGGTCTCGCCAAACAAATACGGACCTACCAAGACACCAGCAACGATATAACCCAGTACCACTGGCTGCTTTAACAACTTAAACAGAATACTGACTACAGCTGCTGTAATCATCAAAATGTATAAATCTTGCACCATAATTATTTATTATATATAATTTCACATATTTTGAAACAAATCTCGCATTTTTAAAAGAACAGAACGTCAAAGCATATAATACTTGGTCAGGAAATAAGTCTTGTCCCAATCCACGATCTTCACCTCAGACTCCTTGGCGGGGTGGATGTCGAACTCGTCGAGTACCATCACCTGCTTGTTGTCCAGGTCGTAGAGGGGCCACTCCTTCGCCTTGCCGTCGGGTGAGATGTCGGCACTGAGCGACGGATTGCCGGTCTTGGCGAACTGCACCCACATCTTGCGCATGGTCTTCATGAAGATGGCGTCATACTGGCGCCCCTCTATCATTTCCGGATGAGCGAATACAATGGGAACCTCTTCGAAATGTGCACTCTTCAATATCGGATTTGAAGACTCTGCTCTATAATAATAGGTATAAGACTTGCCACCGCCCATGGTCTGACTCTCCGACATTTTGATGGCACCATCAATAAACCAGCTATGGCCGAACAAACGGCTGTCGGGCTCCCAGTCTTCTATCGCTCCATCATGGCAATACAGTTCGAGCTTCGCTCTCTCCTCATCCGTGAGCAGATGGGCATACTTCTTCGTCTTGCGGTCAGCAGCCCACGCTTTGAATCCTTCCACCGTCCAGTCAGAAACGAAACAATTCATCTCATCCTTGTTACAGCCCTGCAGGAATACGATATCCTTTGCGATACCGTTGACGTATGCTTCCCACGGATCGAAAGGCAGGATACGTTCGTCTCTGACAGGGAAGATGCGTAATGCGACGGTAGCGGCGGCTGTATCAATCAGCGTGCGGGCATCTACTTTCATCAGGTCGGCAACAGTCTTGCAGCCAAGGACCTCCATCAAATCATTCGTGGTGGAGATGCTCTCTTCCACAGAATTCGTCTGAGAGGGGGCGCCGCTTTGTGCGATGACCTTCTGGAAATACTGCTGGGAACCTTTGATCAGCGGTTGCATGGTCACGCTTCCGGCACCAGCCGACTCACCCCAGATGGTCACGTTATCGGGGTCGCCGCCAAAAGCAGCGATATTCTCGTGCACCCATTTCAGTGCCATCTTCTGATCCAAAAGTCCCAAGTTCTGTGCGTCAGGATAGTCCTTGCCATCAGTCAGGTGTGACAGATGGAGGAAGCCTAAGACACTGAGTCTGTATGGGACGGTCACGAAGATGACATCGGGATTCTCCTTGACGAGTTCGCTGCAGTCAAACAGAGGAATACCCGTTCCGCCTGCTACGAAAGCGCCACCATGGATCCACACCATGACAGGCTTCTTGGAGGCAGACGCATCGTCGGTCTTGAACACATTCAGATACAAGCAGTCCTCACCCTGATAGTCGGTGATCGACAGATCCTGGCAGGAGAGCTTTGCAAAGTTGTAGGCCTCATAGATGCCGTCGTCCGGCGTTACATCCACTGGTGCTTTCCAGCGCAGGTCGCCGACAGGCTGTTTATCAACGAAGGGGATACCTTTATAGGTGATGACATTCTCCGACTTCTTGCCGACGAACGTTCCATTAATACACTTGACTGCTAACGACTGGTCATAATTGCCGTCGATAATCTTTTTATTCATGATTTCACTCATAATTCTGAAATAATTAGTAATTGACTTATATCTTATTACTGCTCCATGTTATACTTTAATAGTAACTCTCTGAAAGCTTGTGCTTCGGCAGACTCTTTTACGTCTTTTTCAGCTCCAAGCATCCGTGCCGTCGCATGGTTTCTCAGTTCAAGGAACCTATGTGCCTGAGGCGTCCACTCTAAGTACTCGTATGCGTGAGGAACTCCGGGTTCTACATAGAGCTCTGTGAAAATACCGGCCTCCATCAGTTTCTGAGCGTATGACATGTCTTCATCACAGAAAAGATCAAGGCTGCCGACAATCATGAAAGTCTCAGGCAATCCCTTTAGTTGCTCAACGGTTGCCACTGCTGGTGAAAAATAGATCATTTCCTCATCGGTAAGCACCTTGTCCTGTCCTTCAATCAGTTTTCCCCATCCAAAGACGTTATTCTCCTTTGTCCAGACACAACTCCCGACATATTCATTCTTGTAAATATCCTTTTCACCGCCAGTACGGTAGTCAAGCATGGGATAGATCAGCACCTGGCCCTTCAGAGGAACCTTTCCTTTGTCCTTGTTATAAAGAGCCAGACGTGCGGTCAGTCCACCACCGGCGCTTTCTCCCTCAATGACAAAATTATCAGGATCCACATTCAGTTCATCCGCATGCTCGTATGCATATAGAAGTCCTGCATATACTTGTTCAAGCTCCATGGGATATTTGTAAGATGGATCCAGAGAAAGTGTATAGTCAGGAGCAACGACCGTGGCACCGCTCCCATCTGCCACGCCCTGTATTTTGGGCTCATCCATGCTCACATTGCCAAAATGATAGCCACCGCCATGAATGAAATAGACAAGCGGAGTCTTCTCACCCTCTTTGTAATTTGACGGGCGGAAGACATACATGTTTATCTTCCCGTTCCCTGTGTCAATGGTCAGTTTTTCAGCGTTTTGGGGTTCTTTTCCCTCTACGCCCAAATCTACATTGGATGTCCCCACAGGTACCGTAATGCCATCAATCAGTTCATATCCTTTTGCAAGGAGATTTGCGCTTTTCGTTTTCATATTTTCATTCTTCTTTTAATTCATTTTCTTTCCCTTAATATACACTTCACTCGGCATATTATGACTGAATCCTTCATGCTCTGCCGTCAGCAGGTCGTTGTCGAATACCAGGAAGTCTGCGTCCTTGCCGACCTCGATAGAACCCTTGGAGGCTTCGATGCCGAGTTGCCTGGCACCGTTGATGGTATAACCCAACATCATCTCCTCTATATTCATCTTCTCTTTGGGAGAAGGGTATTCTGCAACAACTCTGACTCTTTCAGGGGCTTTCACCTTTTCGTTGATAAATCGCGTCATACCGATTTCCATACCAAGATAGGGACTCCAGGTCGCAAAATCACCATAGATGATGTTATCGCTTGACCAGGTCACATTGGCACCTGTGTTCCACATCGTCTTGCTGCGGTACATCTTATTCGCACGCTCCTCACCAAGCAGACTGCGCCATACTTCGGATGGATTGCCACCCGTACAGCCGGCATGCCACCAAGGCGTGTAATTGGCTGTAACGCCCAGCTCGGCAAAGCGGTCCATATCAGCGTCGTCCTGGATTTCCAGATGTGCGCAAGTCACTTTCACGCGGAATTTGTCGCCAAGTTCCTTCTTAGCCAGTTCTACGCCGTCCAGCACTGTGCGGGACGAACGCTCGCCTACGGTATGAGCATGGAAGTCCAGTCCTGCCTCGTTGAGCAGCTTCATCACCTCTGCCATTTCCTCTTTGCTGTAGGTAGTACCACCTCTCTTGTTGGTATCTACATATGGCGTCACCTGAGCAGCCGTCTCGATTCTCAAGGTACCATCCATGAATACCTTAAAGGTATGCACATTCAGGTGCTCGCTGTCGAACTTCTGGTGGAAACGCTTCACATCCTCCACCACTTCCTTCGTCTTCTGGGGATTGGTGAGCGCGATACTTCCGTCGATATAAACCGACAGCTTGCCCTGTTTGTCCAACTCGTACAAACGTTCATATATACGCTCGTGAAGTGCCTCGCCCTCAGGAAAACCTGCGTCGAAGACAACGGTCACGCCAGCTTTTACGGAATAGTCTATCCAACGCAACAATTCTGCGTCGATCTGCTCGTCGGTTACTTCTAAGTCATCGAAGAGCATGTGCCATCCCGACGACTCGAAGGCATTTCCCGTCACATGGCCGTCTTTACGTACATAATAACTCAGCTCGGGCACGCGGTCGGGCGTCTCGTCGGTAATGCCGTGCCTGTCAAGTATCTTGGAGTTCACCCAGACGCTATGGCCTTCGCCCTCCAGAATCAGCAGCTCGGCATCGGGACAGATGGCATCGAGGTCTTCCTTGACAATGTCATCCCCATTCAGGTATTTACGCTCCAGAATAAATCTGTGACGTTTCAAGCCCGGATTGCTCTTGATGCTTGCCTCCATAAAGTCCAGGGCCTCCTTTTTGCTGGAGCAAAAGATGTATTCGCCTGGATCCATATAGGCGAATCCGATGCTTGTGGTCACGTGCACATGGCTGTCGATGATGCCTGGCATGATGAATTTTCCACCCAGGTCAGTAACCTCACCCTCGTATGCTGAGAGTCCGGTCTCGTCGCCTACATAGATAAACTTGCCATCCTTCACTACCAGAGCGGTCGCCTGAAGCTTGTTTTTGTCTGCAGTAAAAATCTTCGCATTCTTGATAATTTGATCTGTTTTCATGATTACAATTATTAGTTACACATATTTATAGTCATCGGATTAGATTGCATTGATTACAAAGTTAGCAATTTCTCTCCCAAAAAAAATCACGACCTATGTTCTAAGCCGCGATTTTGCATATTTCGGTACTTTTTTTGCAGATTTCGGTAGATGAGGACTATTCTTACCCTTTTATGGGCTTTGCCATCCTGGACAGCCTGCTTACGCTCGGCTGAGTCCAAGGCGAGCTTGACTCTGCTCTCGCTCGCTCGCAGCCTTCATCCAGGCTGTCACCGATAGGTTCGTTTTGCGCTTGAAGGCACTGCTAAAGGTGTTGTAACTGCGGAAGCCACTCTCCTGGGACAACTGTTGGGCGGTGAAAGAGCGATGAGCAGTAACTGCCTCGCGATAGAGGCAGACAAAGTGATTAACGCGCAGATTGTTAATATAGGCATTGTAGGTCAGACCCTGATTGGAGAAATACTGGCTGAGATAGAAATGGTTGGTACCAACAGCCTTGGCAAGTTGGAGAAGGGTCAAATCGTGCTGTAAGTAGAGCTGCGTGTCTATGCAATGCTGCTGTAGCAATACTCCAATATTCTTTGCAGGCAAAGCGGCCAAGGTCGAAACATTCTTCGTGATGCCCTCAGGGATACTCAGGTCGCTTAACGTTTCCACCCGCCACAAGAGATAACAGACAAGTACTAAGATGATCACCTGCAAGACATATGTGTAAATCTGATTTTCGTTGGTTAATGCATAGGCAGCGAACACCAGCATCACGATAGCCAGCACCACGAAACTCTGCCACACTTCCTTGTGCTCCAAGTCGGCAAAGTTGTCGCGCAGCCAACGCCCGTATTGTCTCAACGCACATACCATATATATAATTAAGCCCACCCACATTAACAGGGAATAGATATATACCATTGGCAGAAGGACATAACTACGGGTGGTAACACCGAATATCGCTATTACAACAATTGGTGTCATCATCACGGCTACAGGCCACAGTGGTCGTCTGCGGTCTTGCAGCATAATGAACAAAATAATGATTGCCATAGGAAATAAAGTCAAACTGTCAAGCAATCCGCCTATAAGGTCAATCATCATAATATCCTCGCTTGAAGAGAGAAAGAAGATCGGCATATACACCAGATGATTCAGGACTATGACTGCAAAGAGGGCTGCCGTCCACCGGCGCAGGCGCACAGACGACGTAATGTCAGGAGCAAAGGCATTACCCCGGCGGAACAGCAGATAACAGCTTGCCAACATGGCCAAAGCTGTCACTATTGCATATAGCATAATAAAAAGCGTATCTTCCCGGACCTGATCGTACATGATAGATGAGCCTTTACGTGCAATGAGTCAAGTATTATTTGATCCGCTTATAGAAAGCACGAAGTGCACCTTGATTGACTCCCCTACCCGACAGCTTATCTAGTTCCCTCCGTGCGGCATCATTTCTTCCTAAACGGATAAGCACGTCTATGTATGATAATTGATAGTCAGTATTATCAGGTTCCCTTTTTGTTGCCTCTTCCCAATCATAGAGAGCAGCCTCATAACGTTGCATATCTGTTTCTAAAGATGCACGAGCGACATAGCCAGCGACAGAGTCGGGATGTTGATCCACGACGATGTTCAACAAGTCGAGCGCGTCATTCCGCTTTCCCATTAACTGATAGACATACGATAACCCCAAGCGCGCCTCCATATGGGTCGGTTTCTCCAACAAGATATCGTTATAGTCGTTCTTCGCCAAGTCGTAGCGGCGAAGATGGATATAGGCATAGGCACGGTAGAACAAGGCAGTAAGATTCTTCTCGTCATTCCGTAGGATCAACTTATACTCATCCACCGCAAACTCCCACTGCTGCAACTCCAGATTGACAGCCGCCTTCCGCAGATGCAGATCGACACTATAGGGCGACCGTGCTATCTGCTGATTGAGGACATTCAGCGAGTCGCGCCATTCTTGGTTGCTTTGTGCCAGCACTGTCTGTTGCTGAGTCACAGCAACAGACAGGACAAGTAGCATCAAGCTTTTTTGATATAGTCTACGATCCATGCACCAACTTCTTTGGTACCGTATTTTGCACCGCCTTCCACCTGAATTTCAGGAGTACGTACATTGGCATCCAACGAGGCATTGACAGCCTCACGGATCAAAGCACCCTCCTTCGTCAGACCGAAGTGCTCCAAGAGCATCGCAGCAGAAAGTATCTCGGCCAATGGATTGGCGAGGTTCTGTCCTGCTGCCTGAGGCCATGAGCCGTGAACCGGCTCAAACAACGGGGTATGCTCTCCCAATGAGGACGATGGCTGCAAGCCCATCGAGCCAGTGATACAGGATGTCTCGTCGGTCAGGATATCGCCGAAGGTATTCTCCGTCACGATAACATCGAAGAATCGGGGCTCCGTCAGTACACGCATTGAGGCATTGTCAATAAACATATAGTCAGTGTTCACGTCAGGATACTGCGACTCCATCTCCTTGGCTATCTGACGCCACAGACGGGAACTTGCCAGCACGTTAGCCTTGTCGACCACGGTCAGGTGCTTCTTGCGTTTCTGTGCCGTCTCAAAGGCAACCTTCAGGATACGCTCAATCTCCGGACGAGTATAGATGTCTGTATCGTAAGCCTTGTCGTTGTCCTGGTATTTCTCACCAAAATACATACCACCCGTCAACTCACGGATCACCACGAAATCGGCACCCTTGAGCAGTTCGTCCTTCAACGGACTCTTGTGCAACAGGCAGTCGAAGGTGGCTACAGGACGCACATTGGCAAACAGACCGAGTTTCTTACGCATGGCAAGCAGTCCCTGCTCAGGACGTACCTTGGCAGTAGGGTTGTTGTCAAAGCGGAGGTCACCGACAGCGGCAAACAATACTGCATCAGCACGCATACACACGTCATGGGTGGCATCAGGATAGGGATCCCCTACTGCATCAATGGCATGGGCACCGCAGAGTGCCTCCTCATATTCAAACTCATGTCCACACTTCTCGGCAATAGCGTCCAACACGGCTACGCCCTGTTTCATAATCTCTGGTCCTATTCCGTCACCAGGGAGAACGGCAATTTTCAGTTTCATATAATACTTTATTTATTATTTAATTCTTTCTCTACGATATTCAGCATCTTGAAGGTTGCCTTGATGGCTGCCTCCGTCTGGTCGGCATCCAAGCCACGGGTACGGAGGAGTCCGTCATTATAATGCCACGTGATGACCGTCTGTACCAAGGCATCGGTACGACCACCCGGCGGAATGCTGACCTGATAGTTAGCAAGAATCGGGAATGTGCGGTCAAGGTATTTCTTGTAGATATAACGCAACGCCTTGACGAAAGCATCATACTGACCGTCACCGACAGCACTGCCTTCATACTGCTTTCCATTGATTTCTACTTTGATGTTGGCACCAGGACGAAGACCGTAAGCCGTTGAAACTACATAACTTACAAGTTTTACCTTATCTTCTGGTGCATCGTGCTTCAAGACATCGGAGACGATATACGGCAGGTCTTCCTGTGTCACAATCTCCTTCTTGTCGCCCAGTTCCGTGATACGCTTTGTGACACGACGAGTCTGTTCGGGAGTCAGTTCCAATCCTAGCTCCTCCAAGTTCTTGGCGATGTTCGCCCTGCCGCTGTTCTTACCCAGCGCATATTCCCGTTTTCGTCCGAAACGCTCAGGGACAAGGTCGTTATAATAGAGTTTGTCCTTGGAGTCACCGTCGGCATGAACGCCAGCCACCTGTGTGAAGACATTCTCGCCGACAATGGGCTGGTTGGGTGCTACGGCAATACCGCTATAGCCCTCCACCATCCGGCTGATACCGTTCAACTGGCTCTCGTCGATATTCGTCTTTGCATGGAACTGGTCTTTCAGGATTGCCTGGACACTCGCCATCGGTGCGTTACCGCAACGCTCACCCAATCCGTTGACCGTCACATGCAGTCCTCTTGCTCCACTCAATACGGCAGCAAGAGAGTTCGAGACGGCAAGGTCGTAGTCGTTATGGGCATGGAAGTCGAAATGCACCTGCGGATAACGCTTGATCATCTTACGGAAATACTCGATGACCTGCAGGGGATTCATCACACCAAGGGTGTCAGGGAGCATGAATCTTTTAATTGAGAATTGAGTATTGAGAATTGAGAGTTTATCCATCAACTGATAGACATAGTCAGGCGAGTCTTTCATGCCGTTGCTCCAGTCCTCCAAATAGAGGTTAACGGAAAGCCCTTTCTCCGTGGCATAGCGCACCGTCTCCTGGATATCGGCAATATGCTCCTCAGGAGTCTTGTGTAACTGATGGGTACAGTGCTTCAGCGAGCCTTTCGCAAGGAGGTTGATGACCTTACCACCGCAGTCGGCAATCCAGTCGACGGAAGCTCCGCCGTCCACGAAGCCGAGCACCTCTACCCTATCCAGTTTGTTAATCTGCTGGGCGTAACGGCAAATCATCTTCACCGCCTCTCTCTCGCCTTCACTGACCCGTGCTGAAGCCACCTCGATGCGGTCGACGTTCACGTCACGCAACAGCATGCGTGCCATCATCAGTTTCTCATGGGGCAAGAACGACACGCCGTTGGTCTGTTCACCGTCACGGAGCGTCGAGTCCATAATCTCAACAAAAGGCAGGGTACGCTGGGAAGCGTTTATGCGTTCTGCTGTTCCCATTCCTCTATCTTATCCTTGTTTTGGATGAGGAAGTCGATATCGTCCAACCCATTGATCAGACAGTGTTTCTTAAAGCCGTTAATCTCAAAAGTCTCCTGTCTGCCAGTCGCCTTGTTAGTAACGGTCTGGTTGGGGAGGTCGACCTCAACCTGAGTTTTCGGATTATTCTGAATACTCTGAAATAACTCTGACAAGAATTCCTCACTGACCACGACAGGCAATACGAAGTTATTCAGTTCGTTGTTCTTATGGATATCCGCAAAGAAACTGCTGATAACCACCCGGAAGCCATAACCGGCAATCGCCCAGGCGGCATGCTCACGACTGGAACCGTTACCGAAGTTCTTGCCAGCCACGAGGATGCAACCGCTGTATGTCGGGTCGTTCAGCACGAAGCTCTTATTAACGGTACCATCGGCATTGTAACGCCAGTCACGGAAGAGATTATCGCCAAAGAAACTCTCCTCGCGGGTCGTAGACTTCAGGAAACGGGCAGGGATAATCTGGTCGGTGTCCACATTCTCCAAAGGAAGGGGCACACAAGTGGATGTTATAACGTTGAATTTCTGTTTCATAATAGTGTTCTTGGGTCAGTTATTACTCCTGTGACGGCTGCGGCGGCAGCTACTAAGGGTGAGCAGAGAATAGTACGGCTGCCAGGTCCCTGACGACCCTCGAAGTTACGGTTGGAGGTCGATACGCAATACTTGCCGGCAGGAACCTTGTCATCGTTCATGGCGAGACATGCCGAACAGCCAGGCTGACGGATTTCGAAACCAGCTTCCTCCAAGACCTTATCCAGTCCCTCCTCACAGATCTGACGGACGACAGCCCATGAGCCGGGTACCAACAAGGCAACGACGTTATCCGCCTTCTTGCGTCCCTTGGCAATAGAGGCAAAGGCACGGAAGTCCTCAATACGTCCGTTGGTGCAGGCGCCGAGGAACACATAGTCTATTTTCTTACCGAGCAATTTCTCCCCAGCCTTGAAGCCCATATAATTCAGTGCTTTCTCGAAGCCCTGCTCAGGTGATTTCGCTTGAGCAGCATTTGCAGGGATGCTTTCCGTGATACCGATACCCATGCCAGGGTTGGTTCCATAGGTGATACGCGGCTCAATATCCTTCGCGTCGAATACCAATTCCTTGTCAAAGACGGCATCGTCACCGCTTTTCAATGTCTTCCAATAGGCAACAGCCTTGTCCCAGTCCTTCCCTTTCGGAGCAAAATCCTTACCTTTGAGATATTCAAAGGTTGTCTCATCGGGAGCAACGAAACCGCCACGAGCCCCCATCTCAATAGAGAGGTTACAAAGCGTCAAGCGACCTTCCATCGATAATGCAGTGATAACATCACCTGCATACTCGACAAAGTAGCCTGTAGCACCTGCGGTCGTCAACTGGCTCATCAGATAGAGGGCGACATCCTTTGCCGTCACGCCCTTCTGCAATTGTCCGTTGATGGTGATACGCATCGACTTAGGTTTCTGCTGAAGGATACACTGGGATGCCATCACCATCTCCACCTCAGAGGTACCGATACCGAAGGCAACAGCACCCATGGCACCATGCGTCGAGGTATGGGAGTCGCCACAGACAATCGTCATACCCGGCAGCGACAGTCCTTTCTCAGGACCTACCACATGGATGATACCGTTCGACGGGTCCATCATCCCATAGTGCGCCAGTCCGAATTCCTTCACATTTTGGACAAGCGTAGATACCATCTTAGCCGATACAGGATCCTCGATGGGCTTGTCCTGATCATGCGTCGGCGTATTATGATCGGGCATGCAATAGATATGGTCAGGACGGAAGCATTTCAGTCCACGGGCTCTCAGACCGTCGAAAGCCTGTGGAGAAGTCACCTCATGGCAGTACATACGGTCGATATACAACTGGGTGGGACCGTCCTCCACTTTCTGGACGACATGCTTGTCCCATATTTTATCAAATAGTGTATTCATAACTTCTTATTTCTTCTTGAACTTGTTAATACAGTCAATATATGCCTCGACGGAAGCCGTCACGATATCCGTATTGGCGCCGAAACCATAATAGAGACTACCGTCATACTCCACCTGCATGTGTACCTTACCCACATCGTCAGAACCTTTGGAGATGGCCTGAATGGTGAACTCCTTCAGTGTCATCTGCTTCACGATGATCTTCTTCAATGCCTTGATGGCAGCATCCACAGGACCGTTACCAGAGGCAGCAGCCTCAAACTTCTGTCCGGAGATATCCAGTCCGATAGATGCCACAGACTTCACGCCCTTACCAGTCGTAACCTGCAGGAAGTCGAGTTTCACGGCATGAGCCTCTGCGGTATCGGCACCGGCAAGCATCAGCACGTCGGCATCATTTATCTCCTTCTTTTTGTCAGCAAGTTGCAAGAACTTCTCATAAACCTTGTCAAGTTTCTCTTCTGAGAGTTCCACACCATTTACATTCAGGCGATACTTCAAGGCAGCACGTCCAGAACGGGCTGTCAGTACGATGCTGTTATCATCGATACCCACATCCTTCGGGTCGATAATCTCATAGGTCTGCACATTCTTTAATACACCGTCCTGATGGATACCGGAAGAATGTGCGAAGGCATTACGTCCCACTATTGCCTTGTTAGGCTGGACAGGCATGTTCATCAGACTCGACACCATACGGCTCGTCGGATAGATCTTCGTCGTATTGATATTGGTATCGATACCCAATCCCTTATGACATCTTAGGATCATGGCAATCTCTTCCAAAGAGGTATTACCGGCGCGTTCACCGATACCATTGATAGTCACCTCTACCTGACGGGCACCGCCCATCACGCCGTTGAAGGTATTGGCAGTAGCCATTCCGAGGTCGTTATGACAGTGAGTGGAGAGGATAGCCTTATCGACACCATCCACATGGTCCTTCAGGTACTTGATCTTCTCATAATACTCCTGGGGCAGACAATAGCCTGTCGTGTCAGGGATGTTGACAACGGTAGCACCAGCCTTGATAACAGCCTCAACGACACGAGCCAGATACTCATTCTCCGTACGTCCGGCATCCTCGCAGTAGAACTCCACGTCCTCCACGTATTTCTTGGCATATTTTACGGCTGCCACGGCACGCTCGATAATCTCCTCACGGTTGGAGTTGAACTTATACTTGATATGGGGGTCGGATGTTCCGATACCCGTATGGATACGCTTGCGCTTGGCATACTGTAATGCCTCTGCGGCAACGTCGATATCCTTCTGTACCGCACGGGTCAGGGCACAGATAGTAGGCCATGTCACCGCCTTTGATATCTCAATGACTGAATTGAAGTCACCTGGGCTGCTGATAGGGAAGCCTGCCTCAATGATATCCACGCCCAACTGCTCCAGTGCTTTTGCCACCTGAATCTTCTCTACTGTGTTCAACTGACATCCAGGTACTTGTTCGCCATCCCGGAGTGTCGTGTCGAAGATAAACAATCTGTCGCTCATAATACTCTTTATACCTTATTTATTACTATTTTCAAAAATTGTTTGCAAAATTATACTATTTTTGCTCAACCACCAAATAAATCGTTACTTTATTTGGAAGAAATCAAATAATTTCTTACTTTTGCATGATAAAATGAAACAATTCTTATATTTGTACTATGAATAAAAAGGTATCTATCCTACTCTTGAGCCTGTCTCTCTGTGGCGCATCTATAAACGCACAGGAGACACAGAAAAGCGAACTGCAAAAAAATGCTGAAAGTGCCACAACCATTCCTGCCGCCCGTCACTCCTATATCCGGGCCTATGAAGACTATGTCAGCAAGGGACAACTGCAGCAGGGTGTGGAATGCGGTACGAAGGCAGCGGCCTTATACTCCAAGGACGGGCTGCACAAAGAGGCTTTCGAACTGTTGCGCAATATCGACCAGACTATTAATAACAAAAAAACGGGTGGCAATGATGCTGGACTGCACTACCTGGTCACCAAGGAACGCCTGCAAATGTATATGAAATTCAGGAAGCCAGACAGTGCCAAAGAACAACTGAAGGTGATGGAAGCACTGGCAAGTGCCTCCAACGATGACAAGATACAGAATGACTTACTCTATAACAAGGCGATTTATTTCTACTCTTTCGGACTGAACGCACAAGGTGATGCCGTCTTCAAGGAGATGGCTAACAAACTGACTGCCTCCAAGGAATATGATAAGGTGGATGAGGTGTATAAGACCCTTATCGCCAATGGTCGTAAGAGCAACAACGCCAACATGGTGGCACAGTCATACAGCAACTACTTGGTATGGAAAGACTCTGTGAACGCCCTCAAGACTGCCGATGAAATCGGTGCCCTGAAGAAGCAGATTGCCGACAATGAGGCTTCCATCGCAGAGAAAGACAGTTCGCTGACTACCCGTTGGGTCATTATCGTCGGACTCCTCATTCTTGCTGGCGGACTTGCAGCCGCCTTGGTAGTAGGTGCCATTATCCTATTGCGTTTCATCCTGCTGACACGTAAGCAGAAGAAGACCATCCAACTGGCCAATGACAACAATGCTTTGAAGGCTAAGTTCATCAGCAATATCTCCGCACAACTGGATCCCACCCTCCAGAAACTCGACGGCAAGACTCCTGAGGTGAAGGCACTGATGGATTTCTCCAAGCATATCCAGACACTATCCGATTTAGAGAACTCAACAGAAGAGGTGGTTTTGGAGAGCACACAGATCCAACAGTTCTGCGAAGATATCATGGAACAGATACGCGACAAGGTGAAGACAGATGTCACATTGAAGGTCAATGCTCCCAAGATGAGTATCGAGATGAACAAGGAATATGTCTCACACATCCTGCTGCACCTGCTGAACAATGCCGCCATCTACACTCCTGAGGGAGGAACCATCTGGTTGGACTACAAGAAACGCAGCGCACATACCCACCAGTTTATCGTGTCAGACACAGGATGTGGTATTCCAGAGGAGAAACGTGACGACATATTCAAGCCCTTCTTGGAAATCAAAGACCTCACCAAGGGCGACGGTCTCGGACTGCCTATCTGTAAACAGATGGCACTGAAAATGAACGGCGACCTTGACATTGATCCAGAGTTCACGAAAGGAACCCGTTTCGTTCTAGACCTGCATACATGATCTTCTATTTCTCCGGAACAGGAAATACTCGTTGGGCGGCAGAGCAATTGGCACTGTCGACCAACGAGCAATTAGTTTACATCCCCGATGAAATGGGGAAAGAAAAATGCGAATATGCCCTCAAGAATGGGGAACGCCTCGGGTTCTGTTTCCCTACCCACGGATGGCAACCTCCCAGAATAGTACGCGATTTCATCGGGACAGCAGTATTCCATAACGCCTCCTATGTCTATGCCCTGACCACCTGTGGCGACAATATGGGACATGCCATGCGAATCTTCAACAAAGAACTGGGCAGGAAAGGACTCCATACGGATGCCGTCTTTGCCGTAGTCATGCCAGAATCCAACATATGTTTCTCATTCCTTCACCTAGACACTCCAGAACGGGAAGCACAGAAAATCCAAGCTGCCAAGGAACGGATGCAGCATATCTGCGAGGTGGTGGTAAAAAAAGAGAAAGGAGTGGAAGAACTGGTAAAAGGGGCGATTCCATATACCTATACTTATGTTATAGGAGGCTATTACAATAAACACCTTATCAACGACAAGCCGTTCTGGGTGGATGAGGAGGCATGCATCCAATGTGGACTATGCAAGAGGCTCTGTCCCGTCAATGATATCAAGGGGACACCGCCTGTCTGGAAACATAACGGTTCCTGCACCAACTGCCTTGCCTGCTATCACCACTGTCCCAGACATGCCATCCACTGGGGCAAGATGAAACGGGGACAATACGTTTTTGATAATAGTTAATAGATACGGGGACCGAAGATGGTGGTACCGATACGTACCATGGTGCTCCCCTCCTCTACGGCAATCTTATAGTCGTGACTCATCCCCCAGGAACGCTCGCAGAACGAAGGCTCATCTACAAAATACTTCGATTTCACTTCGTCAAAGAGGTCTTTGGCGATCCTGAACTCTGAACGGATCTGTGCCTCATCGTCAACATACGATGCCATCATCATCAAACCACAGATACGCACATGTCTCAATTCCCTCCATGCACCATCGGCAAGTAACTGTCGACAAGCCTCCGAAGTGAGTCCGTACTTTGTCTCTTCTTCTGCTATATGGAGCTCGAGTAGAACATCAATAACACGCTCATTCTTAGCGGCTTGCTTGTCGATTTCCTTTAAAAGCTTTAATGAATCAACTGCCTCTATCATCGTGATATAAGGGGCAATATACTTCACTTTATTCGTCTGCAGATGACCGATGAAATGCCATTGAATATCCTTCGGCAACGTCTCCACCTTCTGGCGCAGTTCCTGCTCATGGCTCTCCCCGAAGATACGCTGTCCCTCCTCGTAGGCAGCCTCGATATATTCGTTAGGATGATATTTGCTAATTGCCACAAGGCGGACACCCTGTGGTAGATCAGCAAGAACTTGATGAAGATTACCTTTTACATCATACATATCGGTTGGTAGCTAATTCTTCACTCTTCACGTCCTTCCCGTATTCAAAGACATCCATGAGGGTAGACTCCGTAATACTGGCGATGACATAGTCAATCATTGTACCGCCCATGACTTCCTCGATATTATTAACAGCACCTTTCAGGGTAGCCGCATGTACGAGATAGTTGACATTGCTGCGCTTCTCCTTCTCCGTCTTCTCGTCGATGGTAATAAACTGCAACTTCGTCTTATACCAACGGTCTGCGGAAGGGTCGTCACTGAAGAATATCTCCTTATAGGGAGCTATCTTGATGTCCTTGACCGTGAATTCACCACTAATATAGCTGGACATTTCCTCCATGATACGTTTCTCCGCCTCCGTGAAGCTGAGGGCATCCACGGTATAGGTCTCAGTTACTTTCTTCTGCAAGCCGTCCTCACCCACTTTCTCGTAGGCTATCTTACATTCAAACCAAATTGCTGTTCTTGATCTCATATCTTTTTTATTTAATCTATTGCGGTAGCAAACTCTAAACTATTCACTTCTGTATTCCATTGCTGTTGGAGCCGCCCATCGCTTTCTTCTTCTGTTCCGTCAGGCGTTCAATAATCTCCGTGGCAATCAACTGACTACGAGCAGGATCCAATGCCGACTCGGCAGATATCTCCTGTTGTGCCTTCATCAGTTCTTCTACGGTAGACTGACTCTGCGACATAAAATTCTTCTCGCTCACATTCATGTTCGCCCTGTTGTAAATCTTGGAAAGGATCTTATCAGCGGCAGCCTCATAGCGCTTACGGAAAATAGCCTCCGCCTTTGCCTGGTATTCCTGCTGCGACGCCTGTTCCACAGCTATCAGAGAGTCACCGTCACTAGTCACACCCAGTTCTGCAGGGTCTATGCCTTCATCTATCAAATCGTCCGTTGCCTGTCGGGGAGCAGGCTTGACAAACTCCACGGGAGTACTCTCCGGCATCATGTCGAAATAGAGGGCCATACACAAACCTGCTATGGCAACGGCAATGATACCGGTAATCAGCGAACGGTAAGTATTACGTTTGCGGTTGATACTGTCCAACATCTCCGCAGGAGTACTATAGCGGTCCTCCGGTGCCTCACTCACCGCCTTCTTGACGACACGGCGCAACTCCAACGGCATGTCTGACTGGTCGAAAATCTTTCTCAACAACCGTCCGATGGAATAGATGTCACAACGGTTGTCTATCGTTCCACGGTTCATCACTTCCGGAGCCACAAACTGCTCCATACCGCCATAATAAAGTTGGGAGAGGTCATTCATCGTCAGATAATGCGAACCCACATGTGTCAACAATACGGCATTGTCGCCTTTCCGTAGGAAAATGGTCTGGGGAGAATAGCATACGCCAAAGACACCCTGCTCATGGAGATAGGCTGCAGCCTCCAACAGTTGACGAGTGAAATCCTCGATGAAATGGGGCTCTGCCACAATGGCAGGAGAATCATTAAGAACCTGTTGCAAAGGCTGATACTGTCCTTGTTCCATCTCCAGGCGGATGATGTCATTTCCCTCGGTTTGTGGACGGAAATGCAGGATATGCTGATTATTCATCGATGCGTTTTTGTCACACTCTGCCTTCAAAGCCTCACAGAACTTGATGTTACTGTTCAGTTCTGGAGCGATATCCACCACACTGCGAAATTTGCCTTCTATCTGCTGACGATAGTAATCACCAATCGGCAAACGGGTTTTGTTGAGTTTACCGTCCTTACGTGATGCCAAAAGTTCTTCGTAATTCATCGTGTCTATTTTGTTTGGATGCGCAAAAGTACGCATAAATTCCGAATTTGGCAAATAAAAACAAAATAATTATGAATTATGAATTATTTATTAACTTTGAGACTACGTCTCGAAATTACTTATGTTCGAGAAAACTCAAATAAAATTTGGTTTTCTTCTCACTTATTAGATAAATTTCTCACATTCGACAAAAGAAAATCATTACTTTTGTTCTCTCTTAATCGAAATTTTCGTAATTTTGCACCCGATTTACGTAAATTAAAGAACAATGCCGGAAATATCTGTTCGCGGACTGGAGATGCCCGAGTCACCGATTCGTAAGCTTGCACCTCTTGCCGCTGCCGCCAAGAAACGGGGTACGAAAGTGTACCACTTGAACATCGGACAGCCTGACCTGCCTACACCACAGGTAGGACTGGACGCTTTAAAGCAAATCGACCGCACCATCCTGGAGTACTCTCCCTCACAGGGCTACCTGAGTTATCGGGAGAAAATGGTCAGCTATTACGCGAAATATAACATCAATGTCACTGCCGACGACATTATCATTACATCAGGCGGTAGTGAGGCGGTACTCTTTGCCTTCCTCTCCTGTCTAAATCCGGGAGATGAGATTATCGTGCCGGAGCCTGCCTACGCCAACTATATGGCATTTGCCATCTCGGCAGGTGCGAAGATACGCACTATCGCCACCACCATCGATGAAGGCTTCTCCTTGCCGAAGGTGGAGAAGTTTGAGGAACTGATCAACGACCGCACCCGTGCCATCATGATCTGCAACCCCAACAACCCGACGGGCTATCTTTATACCCGTCGTGAGATGCAGCAAATCCGTGACCTTGTGAAAAAATACGACCTGTACCTCTTCTCTGACGAGGTATACCGTGAATATATCTATACAGGTTCACCCTATATCTCTGCCTGCCACTTGGAAGGCATTGAACAGAACGTCATCCTCATCGACTCCGTATCAAAGCGTTACAGTGAGTGTGGCATCCGTATCGGTGCCCTCATTACGAAAAATGCCGAGGTGCGTAAGGCTGTGATGAAGTTCTGTCAGGCACGTCTCTCCCCTCCCCTCATCGGACAGATTGTAGCAGAAGCTTCTTTGGATGCGCCTGAGGAGTATTATCGTGACGTGTATGACGAGTATGTGGAGCGTCGTAAGTGTCTGATTGACGGTCTCAACCGTATTCCCGGTGTCTATTCTCCCATCCCTATGGGAGCCTTCTATACGGTGGCAAAACTGCCTGTCGACGATGCAGAAAAGTTCTGTCGCTGGTGTCTCTCCGACTTTGAATACGAAGGTGAGACTGTGATGATGGCTCCTGCCGCAGGTTTCTACACTACTCCCGGTGCCGGCATCGATCAGGTCCGTATCGCCTATGTGCTGAAAATGGAAGACCTGGAGCGCGCACTCATCGTACTGAAGAAAGCGTTGGAAGCATATCCGGGGAGAGTGGAATGAGTTTCCCTTTTTTCATTGCCAAACGGATTTATTCCGATGACGGCGATCACCGTAAGGTGAGTCGTCCTGCTATCCGAATCGCTACTATCGGTGTCGCCATTGGACTCGCAGTGATGATTATCACAGTGAGTGTGGTGATGGGTTTCAAGCATACCATCCGCGACAAAGTAGTGGGCTTTGGCAGTCATATCCGGATAGAGAACTTCATCACCTCGCAAAGTACTACGCCCTACCCTGTCTGTATCGACGACTCTATGGAAAAAGCACTCCAGGACATCCCCGGGGTACTTCATGTGGGACGTTATGCCTTGATACAAGGCATCCTGAAGACAGACAGTGACTTTCTGGGTGTCGTTGTCAAGGGCATTGGCGAGGATTACGACACCCAGTTCCTGCAAAGCAACCTCATCGCAGGTAAGATGCCGAAGTTCTCCAGTACCAAGAGTTCCTACCAACTGCTCATCTCGCGGATGACGGCAAACAAACTCGGACTGAAGGTGGACGACCGTGTATATGCCTATTTTATCAGCTACGACAATGTCAGGGCACGTAAGTTCACGGTAACCGGCATCTACGAGACCAATATGACACAGTTTGACGAGGCACTCTGCTTCACAGACCTTCCCATTCCCGTCAAGCTCAACAACTGGGAGAAAGACCAGTGCAGCGGAGCGGAACTGTTGGTCACGGACTTCGACCAGTTACAGGCGACTGCCGACCAAGTCGTGAAGAAAGTCAACCGCCACATAGACCGCTATGGGGATATCCTCACCTCCCAGACGGTACAGGAAGCCTATCCCCAGATATTCTCGTGGCTGTCGTTACTCGATATCAACGTATGGATCATCCTGGTGCTGATGGTCTGTGTGGCTGGCTTCACGATGATCAGCGGTCTGCTCATCATCATCTTGGAGCGGACGCAGATGATCGGACTGCTCAAGGCTTTAGGAGCCCGTAACAAGAGTGTGCGCCACACTTTCCTGTGGTTTGCTGCCTTCATCATCGGACAAGGTATGCTCTGGGGCAACGTCATCGGTATCGGTATCATCCTCCTGCAACGCCATACTGGATTCATCCAGCTCGACCCTGCCAATTACTACGTCAGTACGGCACCGATGGAACTGAATATCCCGCTGATTTTCCTATTGAACATCGCGACGCTCCTCACCACCCTATTCGTACTCATTGCCCCTTCATTCTTGGTGTCGCGCATTCATCCGGCACGTTCCATGAGGTATGATTAAGTTTTTTTTTAAAAACAAAACGACAGAAAAATTTGGTCGTTTAATAACAATGTGTTACCTTTGCGCCTATGTTATCCATTAAAAAAGAAAAAAACAATAGTTCATTATTTATTAATTAACATTATTAATTCACTAAAAAGTTAAACTATGAGTAAAAAGTTTACATCTTTTCTGGTATTGGCAGCAGCATTGCTGTTGACCGTACCTGCTCAGGCTCAGTTTGCTAAGAAGCAGGCCAAGTCGTCACATGTGACGGCGTTCAAGGCTGGTCCTCAGAAAGCTATTGACCTGAAGAAGGCTCGTGATGCCCGTCTAAAGGCAGAGAGCCAAGTGGAAGGTGTTGCCTTTACGGGCAAGGCTTTCAATCTCCTGGCTAACCTGGAGAAAGCACAAGAGGACAAGGCTGCCCTCAAGAAATTAATGGAGCAGAATTTCGATGCGATTAAGGCAAACAAGACCCTTGTGACAAGCACACGTATCGCTAGAGATGCTGCCCTGACTCCTCTTAAGAGTGGTCGCAGAGCAGGCGAAACTGGCGAAGTCATTGACGAGCACGGTATCATCATCTCTCCTGCCGAGGGTGAGGAGCAAGTCTACACACGTGCCGGTGAAGCCTATTATTCAAGTGATCAATCACTTTACTTTACTGACCAGAGCGGCACGGTGACCATCGTGGAGACTGAGGACGGTACTGTGTACATCAAGGACATTGTATCATTGAGCGGTTTAAGCACATGGGTAAAGGGTATCAAGAGCGGATCTACTATTACCGTTCCTATCGCACAGCCTGTCTATTATAATGGAAACTATGATGCCACACTGTCTGTCCGTTGGGGTCATGTGAATGCCGAAGGATTATTTGCCCTGGCTGAAGAACAGCCTGAGGTATTCACCTTTACAATCAACGACAACGTGATCAGCCTTCAGGGAACTGCTGCCTATCAACAAGGAGTTGAAAGCGACTTCATGGGTATCTTCTGGGACGACGACAATAGCTTCACCGGTTTTGGCGATGCCGAGTCCGTCTGGACAAAGATTGATGTTATCACACATGTAGACGAATTGCCGTTCACTCCTTCATTTGATGATGTAGCCATCCAGGCTTCATTTGCGATTATCGATGCCAATGAAGACGGTAAAACATGGAGTTTTGAGGGCAGCAATGCTAAATACACCTACAATAGTAGTCTTGCTGCTGACGACTGGCTGATTTCTCCTGCCATCAAGTTGGAGGCTGGCAAGAATTACTATTTTGGCATTGATGCCAAATGTAACGGATATACCGAGAAATTCGAGGTAATGATGGGTAAGGAGGGTGATCCCATCCTTGCACAGACTGTTATTGATAAGACAATCGTCACCAATGAGGATTTCATCACCTACGAGAATGAATTCGTAACCGTTGCCGAAACCGGTTACTACTACATCGGTATTCACGCTATCAGTGATCCTGATCAGTGGAACCTGTTCGTTACTAACTTCGTTGTAAAGGAAGGTGCCGCCGGTACTGCTCCTGCTGCAGTCACAGACCTGACTGTCGAACAGGTTCCCAACGAGCAGAAGGTGGCTGTTAGTTTCAACGCTCCTATGAAAGCGGTTGACGGCAGCTACCTGCGCGACAACATCGCCAAGATTGAGATCCTGCGTAATGATGAAGTTATTGAGACCATGACCGACGTAGCACCTGGTGCTGCCATCAATTATGTGGACGATGTTCCTGCCCTCGGTTTGTACACCTATCAGGTAATTCCTTACGATGCCAATGGTGCCGGACAGAAGAGCGCGATAAAAGAAGTCATGGTTGTTACAGCAGTCAACGTTCCTTATACTTTTGACTTCTCTACAGAGGATGTACTGGATCTGTTCCAGATCATTGATGCTAACGAAGACGGCAAGACATGGGCCTGGAATTCCACCTATGCAAGTGCCTTTTACAGCTACAATAGTTCACGCTCTGCTGACGACTACATGATTTCTGTGCCTGTCAAGCTGAATGCAGGTAAGAACTACAACGTCATCGTCAGTGCCCGTGCCGGCATATCATCCTATCCGGAACGTTTCGAAGTGAAAATCGGTAAGCAGGCAACTGTGGACGGTCTGAACCAGACAGTCATTGAGCCTACTGACGTTGCCGTTATCGAGCCAACAGACTACGAAGGTGTGTTCTCTGTAACGGAAGACGGTGACTACTTTATAGCAGTCCATGCCATCTCCGATGCAGACATGGCTACCCTGAGAGTTCTTTCTTTGACCATTGAGGCTTCTGCCGATGCTAAAGCTCCTGCTGCCATCAGCGACTTCACTGCTACGCCCGGTGCCCAGGGTGCCCTGGAAGCTAACCTTGCCTTCACCGCTCCTTCGAAGGCTGTTGACGGCTCTAACCTGACTGGTACGGTTGACGTGAAGGTCTATCGCGACAACGTGTTGGTGAATACCCTGACTGATATTGCCGTAGGCTCTGCCACGACATGGAAGGACACCGATGTGGAAGATGGCAAGAGCTATACCTATTATCTAGTTGCTGCCAATGCCGCAGGTGACGGACTGAAGTCAGAGAAGGTAAGTGTCTTTGTCGGTCAGGATGAGTTAAATGAGATTGACGGTGTCGAGGTAACCGGAACAACGGCTAACACAATCAGTCTCTCATGGAACGAAGCTACCGGTGTGAACGGTGGTTATGTGGACTTAGATAACGTAAAATATGCTGTGGTAAGTATGCACGTTGAGGTATACTGGATTTTCTCATATCTGGTAGTGGACGATATCTTAGGCGTTGTTACCGGTGAAACTTCCGGCACCTTCAACTATGCTACTGACGAGGGTGAGCAGGGTTACAAGTACTTCGGTGTAATGGCTTCCAAGAACGAAGAAGGCCTTCCTGAGGTCGGTGATCAATATGCTGGCGGTTATAACTACTGGTTGGTAGGTGCTCCATACACCCTGCCATTCCGTGAGAGTTTCGTAACAGATGGAGAAGGTTATTTAGTTACCGGTTATAGCTGGGCTGTAGAAGGCTCTGACGATACAGCAGGCTTCATTGTTACGGACGCTTCCGACGGTGACGATGCTGCACTGATGATGACCACCGTTGAAGAGGCTGGTGCAGTGATGCTGACGTCTGGCAAGATCAGCCTGAAAGGCGCAGCCAACCCAACCTTGTTATTCGACATGAAGGGTGTAGGTGTTACTACCGCTGAGGTTCTTGGCAGTAAGGACGAAGGCGAATGGGAGATCATCAAGAGCGTTGATGTTACATCAGAATACACCACCGTCAATGTTCCTCTGATTGACCATAACGGTGAACGCTTCATACGCTTCGCCATTGCTACGGACATTGAGAATCCTGCCATCGTAGTAGATATGGATGAGTATGATAACCCTGTCTATGAGTACCACGATCAGTTGTTCATCGACAACATCAAGGTAATGGATCTCTACCAGTACAACCTCAAGGCTGAAATCGAGGCTCCTGCTTCCGTCGTTGCAGGTAAGACTGCCAAGGTGGTTGCTACCGTTATCAATGAGGGTGAGAACCCTGCCAGCAACTACAAAGTAACCGTGAAGGCTGGTGAGAAGGTGCTGACTACCGTACTGGGCAGTGAAGAACTGGCTCCGTTTGCCAAGGACGTAATTCCTGTTGATTTCGAGACATCTGTCTTCGACGAGCCTGGTGATGTCACATTGACGGCTACCGTTGAGTATGATCTCGACCTGAATCCTGATGACAATACCGCTACGACAATCATTACCATTAAGAAGTCTACCGCTCCAACTCCTGAAAGCTTCACGGCTACCGACAAGGGTAATGATGGTGTTGATCTGGCATGGACTGCTCCAGAGATTCCAGAATACACCTATGTAACTGAGGGCTTCGAGATAGAAGATGACCTGGGTGGTTTCACTCTTATTGATGCTGACGGTGATGGCTATAACTGGATGTCGCACATGAATGTTGAGGGAGAACAGGGTCAGTTTATTACTCATACTGGTAATGGATGTGTCTTCTCTCAGAGCTATATCAATAATGTAGGTGCCCTGACTCCTGACAACTGGTTGGTTACTCCGCTGGCAGTATTGGCTGGTGAGTTCAGTTTCTGGGCTTGCGGACAAGACCCAAGTTATGCTGCTGAGCACTTTGCAGTATACGTATCAACAACGAGCGCTACTGACCCGTCTGCCTTCACAAAGGTTTCTGATGAGTTCATCGCTACCGGTGAAATGACTGAGTACAAAGTTGACCTGAGTGCTTATGCAGGTCAGACAGGTTATATTGCTATCCGTCACTATAACGTAACAGATATGTACTATCTGAATGTTGACGATGTCACTTACATACCTGCTTTTGCTACATCACGTGCTGCCTCTGCTGTATCGTACAACGTATACTACGAGGGTAACAAGATTGCTACAGTAGCGGGCGACAAGACCTCTTACACTGTTCCTGGCGACCAGATTACCGCTGGTTCACGCACCTTCGGTCTGACAGCCGTCTATGCTGACGGTAGTGAGTCGGCTCCTGTTACCGCTGATGTAGAAGTTACCACCGGCATCAACCAGATTGCAACAGACGGTAAGCCTGTAGACATCTATGCTATCGATGGTAAACTGGTACGCCGTCAGGCTAAGAGTTTCGATGGTCTGAAGGGTCTCTATATCGTGAACGGTAAGAAGGTTCTGATTAAGTAATATAATCAGTCATCTATATAAAAGAAAGGTACATTCAGGTGTACCTTTCTTTTTTTTTTCTTTAAAATTTGGATATTCTTTCATTTATTCGTACCTTTGTGCCCTAAAATTAAACCTATTATAATAAAGATGAAAAGAATTTGCTTGGTATTATGGGTACTTTTGTGTATGACGGCACTGTCTGTTAATGCCGCACCACGTACACAGGCACAGATGAGAGAGGCTGCCGCCAAGGCAATCAATGGAGAGCGTGCCATCAAGAAGATGGCACTGCGTAGGGCTAGTGACCTGAATATCCTGAAGAACACTGCGGAATACCAGATTATCGGCATGGAACAAGGCGGCTTTGCCGTGGTTGCCGCCGACGACCGCGTACCCGAAGTGCTGGGTGTTTCAACCTCTAAGTATTCTGATGGTCATAACGAGAACTTCAAGTGGTGGCTCGAGGCTGTCGGAGAGGCGGTGAAGTATGCGATAGACCATGATATCACGCTGACGACCACAAAGCCGGACCCGAACAAATATCCCTCACAGGTAGGACCGCTGATGACTACCCTATGGGACCAGTTAGAGCCCTATAACCGTCTTTGTCCGATTTCCAATGGTGGTGATCGTTGCTATACGGGGTGTGTGGCAACGGCAATGGCACAGGTACTGAACTACTTTAAGGTTCCCGTATGCGGCATCGGTACACGTACAATCTATTATCCACAGAATAATATCTCCGGCACTGCCGTAACCGCAGATTTCGGAGAACATGTCTATGACTGGAACAACATGTTGGACGAATATACTGCAGGCAACTATAACGATGAACAGGCAATGGCAGTTGCAGTACTGATGCGCGACTGTGGCGTTGCTGCAGACATGGAGTATGGTGGCTATGCAGAAGCTGGTTCCGGTGCCTACTCGACAGAGGCTGCCGCCGGTCTGCGTACCTATTTCGGACTCGCCGATGCCGAGTGTCTGGAGCGTGACGACTATACTGAGCCGCAGTGGATGGATATCGTCTACCGTGAGTTGAGTGAGAACGGTCCCGTATACTATGGCGGTGCTAGTTGGTCGAGCGGTGGTCATGCCTTCGTGCTGCATGGCTACAACGAAGAGGGTAAGGTGTATGTCAACTGGGGTTGGAGCGGTGACGACGACGGCTACTACGACATCGCACTGCTGAATCCGGGATGGTATCAATTCGACATGCAGCAAGATATGATTATCGGTGTCAAGGGTGCCCCGCGTGAACTTACCGAAGAGGATGTGACACTGACAGAGGCTGGTACACTGAGCACGATACTGAGCGATGACAAGATCGGTTCTGTCGGCAAACTGAAGATCACGGGTGACATCAACTCTACTGACCTGCGCCAGATACGCCGCCTGGCTGGTGTCGACGAGAACGGTGAAAGGACGGACGGTTATTTACAGGAACTGGATCTCTCAGAGGCCCGTATTGTCAGTGGCGGGGAGCCTTATCTGACTGATAACGGCAAGATATTGACTACCCTAGACGACGAGATGCCCAAAAAGGCCTTATACGATTGTAAGTACTTGCAGAAACTGATGCTGCCTGCCGGACTGAAACGTTGGGGCGAGGGCGCCACAGCTCTCTGCCCACAACTCCGTGAACTGGAGATTGGCACACTGGCAGAGGATGCCTCATTCGTGATTGTTGACGACATCGTATGGAACAACGACCAGACAGAGATCATTGCCGTATTGCCTGTCAAGAGCGGAGTCTTGGACATTGCCAAAGGAATAGTGGCACTGCACGAATGTGCATTGGCCGGCTGTGCACGCCTGTCGAAAGTGGTGTTGCCTGCTAGCCTGACAACCATCGGCCGTGAGGCCATGCACGGCTGTAGCGGTCTGCAGGAAATCCGTATTGTCAGCAAGGAGGTACCTACCTTGGGTGGTGCCGATGTCTTTACTGGTGTATCTGTCTATACCTGCAAGTTGTATGTTCCTGCCGGAACCAAGAGCAAATACACCCAACTGGCACAATGGAAAGCATTCATGGGTAATGACTACGACAATATTGTAGAATACGGTTCCAGCGTCAAGGTACGTAACACCATCCGTAAATATGGAGAGGAGAATCCTCAGTTCGTCTATCAGGTATCAGGCGATCCCATCACCGGTGAGCCTGAGCTGACCTGTGAGGCTACCAAGTCATCACCGGCAGGTAAGTATCCGGTTCTGATCAGTATCGGTACCATTACCGACGAGAACGTGGAGTTGTTCGACGGCTACATGATTGTACAGAAGGCAGATGCTACGGCTACTGTCGAGAATGCCACCCGTGAGGTGGGACAGCCCAATCCGGACTTCTCGTTAATCTTCAGCGGACTGGTCAACGACGAGACGGAACCGGTATGGGTGGAGGAACCGGTATTCTCCTGTGAGGCTGATATTGATTCTCCTGCCGGAGAATATCCTGTCACGGTAACGGCAAAAGCTGAAAGTTACAGTCTGACCTTCGTCGCAGGTACACTGACAGTAACTGATGCAACAGGTATCACGACGGTCAAGAACGATCCGAAGGACAACACTGCCGTCTATGACCTCTCCGGTCGCCGTGTGGAGAACACCACAGGGCGCAAAGGAATCTATATCCGAAACGGAAAGAAATACGTTAAGTAATTATTATTAAATAGAATATCGCGGTCAAAAGCCGCGATATTCTATTTAACTAAATCCTGTCCACCTGCTTCACACCCTTCACGGTGCGAAGCTTTTTGACGAGTGCCTCCAAACGGGAGGTGTCATCAATCATGATGGTGAGGTTGCCACTGAAGAGCCCGTCGTGCGAGTCGATGTTGATACTGCGAAGGACGAGTCTCTCATCCCGTGAGATGATATTGGTGAGGTTGTTCACAATACCGATGTCGTCATTGCCGATAACACGGAGAGTGATGGCATACTGGGAGGACCCTTTCCCACTCCACCGCGCCTTGACGACACGATAACCAAAACGCTTTTTCAGTTCCGGAGCGTTCGGACAGTCCTCACGGTGAATCTTGATGCCGCCGCTGACCGTCACGAAGCCGAATACCTTGTCACCATAGATGGGTTGGCAACACCGTGCCAACTGATAGTCGACACCCTTCATGCCCTGGTCGATAACGAGAACGTCATCGGAGAGTTGAGCATTAAGCGTTGAGATTTTAGAGTCGTCTAAGACGAAGTCGGCGGCTGTCTGGGCAACATTATTACCCGTGACAGGCTGTTCGTCATGCTGTATCTCCACATATTTGTCTATCACAACATTCACATCCAGCGTACCGTCGGCTATCTGACGATAGAAGTCACTCACCTCTTTGAAGCCTAACTTCTTGATGAGTTGCTGCATCGTCGACTCTTCCAGCTCTATCTTACGGTTCTTGAACTTACGCTCCAATGTCTCCTTGGCAAAGAGTCCCTCCTTTACCTGGGTCTCCTTCAAGGCAAGACGTACCTTCGACTTCGCCCGGGAGGTCTTCACGATATTCAACCATTCCTGTCGAGGCTTTTGGTTGGAGGAAGTCATGATCTCCACCTGGTCACCGCTCTGCAATACCTGACGGAGCGACACCACCTTATTATTAATACGGGCACCCGTACAGGCACTTCCTATCTTCGAATGGATATGATAGGCGAAGTCAAGCACCGTTGCCCCCTTGGGGAACTTATACAGGTCACCCTTCGGTGTGAAAACGAAGACTTCGTCCTCGTAAAGGTCCATCTTAAACTGGTCCATCGCCTCCAGACCGTCAGAGGTCTCCAGCATGGAACGGATATTCGTCAACCACTCGTCCAAGCCTGACTCTCCCTTCACACCCTTATAGCGCCAGTGGGCGGCAACGCCTCGTTCGGCTATCTCGTCCATACGCTCCGTACGGATCTGTACCTCCACCCATTTCTGCTCCGGTCCCAGAACAGTGATGTGCAGACTCTCATAGCCGTTCGACTTCGGAACACTCAGCCAGTCGCGCAAACGCTTCGGATTAGGCTGATACATCGACGTGACAATGGCAAAAGCCTGCCAACACTCCATCTTCTCCTTCTCCAATGGAGCATCGATTATCACCCGGATGGCAAAGAGGTCATAGACACCCTCGAAGTCGCATTTCTGTTTCTTCATCTTCTGCCAGATAGAATGTATCGACTTTGTGCGTCCCTTGATGTGGAACTTCAGACCTGCCGCCGTCAGACGCTCACTGATTGGCTGGATAAAGCGCTCGATATAAGCGTCGCGGTTCTTCTTCGTCTCACTCAGTTTCTCCTTGATATGGTAATAGGCATCATGCTCCAAGTACTTCAACGACAAATCCTCCAACTCAGACTTCAACTTATAGAGTCCCAGTTTATGAGCAAGAGGTGCATAGAGATAGGCAGCCTCCTCGCTAACTTCGCGCTTGGCATTCACTTGCCCCGTATCACGGATCTGACGCATCAGATTGACACGGTCGGCAATCATGATCAGAATGACACGCATATCCTCCGCAAAAGAGAGCAGCAGGTTTCGGAAATTCTCCGTCTCAATGACCGGGTTCTTTTTATAGAGTTCCTGGATGCGCTGGAGACCGTGCAGGATACGGGCGACAGACGCTCCGAACTCCTTTTCTACCTCCTCGATTGTCAGATGTCCGTCCTCTATACAGGGATGCAACAATACCGCCAACACGGCATCTCGCTTCAGTCCAACCTCCTCCACAACCAACTGTGCCGTCTGGAAACTGAGCAGCATGGGATTCAAGCCGAACACATCACGACGGATATGATTCTGCTCGATATAAGTACTCAAATAATGGCGTATCTTCTCCTCATCACCTTCTATAAGCGATGAGCCAATATTCTGTTTGATCAAATTATAGAGTGAAAGGATTACCTCTCTCTCCTGTGGTGTAAACTCAAATCTTTCTGTCATACGGAGACAAAGGTACGAATAAGTGAGAGAAAAACCAAATTATTTTTGCCATATCCCATTTTTTTTGTAATTTCGCAGACATAAATACAAAATCAATGGCTGAGGACAAGATAATACGGATGGAACAACTCGTCAGGGAACTGAACGAGGCTTCCGATGCCTACTATAACGGACGGGGCGAACGCATGACCGACTATGAGTGGGATGCCCGTTTCGACGAACTCAAGCGACTGGAACAGGAGACGGGGACTACCCTGCCCGACTCTCCAACACAGAAGGTTTCCGAGGACACTCTCACCGGACAGAAGGAGGAACATGAGTTTGCCGCCCTCTCCCTTGCCAAGACGAAGCAGGCTGCCGAACTGGTGAAATGGGCGGAAGGACTGCCCATCTGGATATCCTGGAAACTAGATGGTCTCACCTTGGTCGTCACCTATGACAACGGAACGTTGACGAAGGTGGTGACACGAGGCAACGGACATATCGGTACGAACATCACACACCTTGCCAAAGCCATTAATGGTATTCCGCAACAAATTGAGGATAAAGGACATACCGTCATCCGTGGCGAGGCTGTTATCAGCTATGACGACTTCGAACGCTTTCTCATTGAGAGTGGCGAAGACTATGCCAATCCCCGTAATCTTGCCTCTGGATCGCTGACCTTAAAGGACGTAGAGGAAGTGAAACAGCGGCATATCCAATGGATTCCCTTTACCTTGGTACATACCGACGAGGATATCACCTCGTGGGGCGAACGCATGAACTGGCTGGAGCACCAAGGCTTCAAGACGGTGGAGTATGAACGGGTGGAGCATCCCGACCAGCGTTCTGTGGAAAGCGTTATCAACGTTTTCACCCAAAAAGTCACCAGCAAGCAGAATCCTTTCCCTGTCGACGGACTGGTCGTCTGTTATGACGATACGGAATATGCCCAGACGGGCAGTATCACGGGACATCATGCCACCAAGGCAGGACTTGCCTTCAAGTGGCAGGACGAGTCTGCCGACACGGTCTTACAACAGATAGAATGGTCGTGTGCCGCCAGTACTATCTCCCCTGTTGCCGTCTTCCGTCCCGTAGAGTTGGAGGGCACCACCGTCAAACGCGCCTCGCTCTGTAATATCAGCGAGTGTGAGCGTCTGGGTATCGGGGGTGAAGGTACGGAGATCAGTGTCATCAAGGCCAACAAGATTATCCCGAAAGTCATCAAGGTCATCCGAACGGAAGGAGCCTTGGAGATTCCCCATGAGTGTCCTGTCTGCCATGCGGCAACGAAGATAAGCATCAGTGAAGCAAGCGGCACGAAGACACTACACTGTACCAATACGGAGTGTCCTGCCAAACAACTGAAGAAGTTCGCCCGCTTCGTGTCGAAGGAGGGCATGAACATCGACGGCATCTCTGAACAGACACTCTCAAAGTTCATCAACCTCGGCTGGGTCAGCGAGTATGCCGACCTCTACGACCTGCGCCGTCACATCCGTGAACTTGCCCAGATGGAGGGCTTCGGTGAGAAGTCTGCCTCCAATATCATCCGCAGCATCGAGCGTTCCGCAAATGTGGAGGCACACCGTCTGCTCTATGCCCTGAACATCCCTTTGTGCGGCATGGATGTCTGCAAACGGCTGTTAGGTGCCTACCCACTTGATGAACTTGTCAAAGAAGCAACGAAAGAGACAGGTGACTTGTTCGAGCCTTATCGTGAGGCTTCCGAGGTATTCGCCCATATCGACGGTATCGGTCCCGAGAAGTCTGCCTCCTTCGTCAACTGGTTCCGCGACAAACATAACAGACAGCGTTACCAGCATCTGCGTGAGAAGATCACGGTCACACAGGCTTCCAACGAGCCGACAGGCAGTCGATGTGAAGGACTCACCTTCGTCATCACGGGCGATGTCCACCACTACAAGAACCGCAATGAGCTGAAAGCCTACATCGAGTCGCAGGGCGGCAAGGTAGCCTCTGCCGTCAGCGGTTCCACGAGTTTCCTGATTAACAACGATGTGACCTCGACTTCCGGCAAGAATCAGAAAGCCCAACAACTGGGTATCCCGATTATCTCCGAAGACCAGTTCATCGAACAATACACAACATAAAGGACATGCGACATCAACGATTCATTGCTCCCCTCCTTCCTATCGCCATCTGTCTTATCATAGGCATCATGACGGGTTACTGGCTCTTCCTGCAGGCAGAGTTGCTTTTGGCGTTGATGGCGGTCTCCGTCATCCTGTCTCTCCTACTTCACCGTTTCCCAAACGGACAGACCTTCTTCATCTATCTGACGACGCTGTTGATGGGTTGCTGGCTTATCCAGCATCCGCTGCCTGACATTCCCACCGTCCATGCAGCCACCACACGCATGCTCTCCTACCGGACGCACCTCGTGGCAGAACTGCAGACACTCCCCGACAAGCCTTCCGCCATCATCTCCGCCATGACCTTAGGCGACAAGTCGATGCTGACCAAAGAGACAAGGGAGGTCTTTAACATCACGGGGGCAGGACATATCCTCGCACTGAGCGGACTACACCTCGGCATCATCTATATGGTTCTATCCCTCCTTATCCGTAACTATCGCTGGCGGATGGTGAGTCAGATACTCACCCTCCTTGCCATCTGGGCTTTCGCTTTCTTGGTGGGCATGACGCCCAGCGTGGTACGTGCCGCCACCATGCTGACCGTCTATGGACTCCTTTCCTTGGGCTATCGCCAGAAGATGAGCATCAACGTTCTCTCCTTCACGGCTATCGTCATGCTGATCATCCACCCTCATGCCCTCTTCGAAGTCAGTTTCCAGATGTCGTTCCTTGCCGTCTTCGCCATCCTGGTGTTCTATCCGATACTTTACGGACTGATCAGTGAACAGTGGCTGATGGAGCATCGAGTGGTACGATGGCTATGGGGTATGACGGTAGTCTCGTTGACAGCACAGATCGGAGTGGCTCCTTTGATAGCCTTTTATTTCCACCGTTTCTCCACTTATTTCCTGTTGAGCAACTTTGTTGTCATCCCTTGTGCCTACCTAATCCTCGTCGGAACGCTGTTGTACCTGCTCACTCATCTCAGCCTCATCGCCACCTTCCTATCCCTCATTGTCGACTTCATGTACCAGTCGCTGCAATGGATCGCCTCCCTTCCCTGTGCAACGATTGAGTTCTGATATTTTTAATGCGAAAGCAAGACGTCAAGGCTTGACCCAAATTCAAAAATGCACACATGCGAGAGAAAAGGATATTAGAAGGTTTTTCTAAACTATTCTTTGTCATATCAAAAAAAAATAGTACCTTCGCAGCCAAAATTAGAAAAAGAAAAGAAAATGGGAAAGATTATACTCACTGGTGACCGTCCTACAGGTAAGTTGCACTTAGGACATTATATCGGTTCACTGCGCCGTCGCGTGGAACTGCAAGAGGCTGGCGACTACGACAAGATGTTTGTGTTCATGGCAGATGTACAGGCACTCACTGACAATGCCGACAACCCCGAGAAGATCAGACAGAATATTATTGAGGTGGCACTCGACTACCTCGCTGCAGGACTCAACCCGGAGAAATGTACACTGTTCATCCAGAGCCAGATTACAGAACTCGCTGAACTGACGACCTACCTCATGAACCTGGTAAGCGTTAGTCGTGTACAGCGTAACCCGACAGTGAAGACGGAGGTCAAGATGCGCGGTTTCGAGGGTGAGAGCATCCCCTTGGGTTTCTTCTGCTACCCTGTCTCGCAGGCTGCCGACATCACGCTGTTTAAGGCAACGACAGTGCCCGCCGGCGAAGACCAGGAGCCGATGCTGGAGGTGACCCGTGAACTGGTGCGCCGCTTCAATCAGATCTATGCTCCCGTACTGGTAGAGCCTAATATCATGCTGCCGGAGAATGCTACAGCACGTCGTCTTCCTGGAACGGACGGCAAGGAGAAGATGTCGAAGTCGCTCGGCAACTGCATCTACCTCTCTGACGATGCAGACACCGTATGGCAGAAGGTTCGTTCGATGTACACTGACCCTGAGCACATCAACCTCAACGACCCCGGTCATGTGGAGGGCAATGCAGTATTCACCTATCTGGACGCTTTCTCGAAGCCAGAACACTTCGCCGCCTACTGGCCGGAGTATCAGAACCTGGACGAGTTGAAAGACCACTACCGTCGCGGCGGACTGGGTGACATGAAGTGCAAGAAGTTCCTGAACCAGATACTGAACGAGTTCCTGGAGCCCATGCGCCAACGTCGTCATGAGTTCGAACAGGACATTCCCGAGATATACAATATATTAAGGAAAGGTACGGAGAAGGCCCGTGAGACGGCATCACAGACGATGGACGAGGTACGTGCAGCGATGCGCATCAACTACTTCGACGACGAAGAACTGATCCGGTCGCAGGCAGAACGATTCCGTTCCAAATAACGTTGTAACCGGTCTTCCAATGACATACTAGCATAATGGCGCCATCCTGTGGCGCCATTTTCTTTTTTCGCCAGATAGTCGGAATCGTTCATGTGGGCATATGCCTCCATCTCAAAGGGATTGAGAAGATAGCCCGCATTTCTCAGACGCTTACGATAGCGGCAAGCCTTCAACCAATACACGAAATACTTCCAATAGAAATACAACCACGAGTCATGGGTACTGCGAGCCTGATAGAGATGAATCATCTCATGGTTCTTCAGGGCATCCCAATGGGTATTGAAACGCTCCGCCTCCTCCTTGCTGTGTGTGATAATATGCCCGAAGAACGTCATACCCTCATAACCCTTCCGGATCCAGAAAGGAACAGCCACTGCCCGCATGTCGTTCATATTACTGGGACGCTTGGCACGGAACATCAGGGGTATAACTGTCAACAGGTTTGCCATAACGATTGCAAAGATACGAAAAACTTTTGAGAATTTATTCGCAAAAGTTCGCGAATGAAGGTTTGCACACTTTTGCAAACACTTTTTCTTGGTGGCTTGTGTTTTATTTCGTATCTTTGCATCAACCAAAAACGAAAAAGCAATGATGATACTCACTGACCGTGAAATATTCCTGCTCGTCATCTGTGCGGTTATCTACATCACCCTGTTCGTAGTGACCATCCAGTACCACAGGCGTAAGATACAACTGTTGCAGAGCCGTCTCGACAATATCCACGCCATGCAGAAGATAGCTGTCATCGAGAAAAAGGAACACAACGTGAATACCATTTTCTCTTCGTCTGTGTACCTGCGCATCAAACAATATCTCAATGAAGGAAAGAGCATGCGTGACAGTGACTGGCACGAACTGGCGGAGGTAGTGGACAACACCTACAGCGGATTCAGTGAGAAACTCTACAGTCTGTATAACATGAGCGATCAAGACTATAACGTGAGTATGCTCATCAAGGTACGCATCGCCCCGAAGGACATCGCCACCCTGACAGCACATAGCAAGGAAAGTGTCGCCTCCACACGTAGCCGACTCTATCAGAAGGTGTTTGGCAAGAAAGGGTCGACAAAAGACTGGGACGACTTCATCTTGTCAATCTAAACAGAATAACCATATAACGTAATAACGTCTTAAATTATAAAGAATATGATAGACTATTTCATCGCAAACATGTGGCAGGTCTGGGGCATCATTGCCGTCATCTGTCTAATTCTTGAACTTACCTCAGGTGATTTCTTCATCATCTGCTTCTCCATCGGAGGTGTCTTTGCTGTTATAGCTGCCGCCTTAGGACTCAACATCTATTGGCAACTGTTTATCTTTGCCCTGTTCTCACTGCTCAGCATTTTCTTTGTGCGTCCTGTAGCACTGCGCTGGCTGCACAAGAATGAGCCCAACAAGCCGAGTAATGCGGACGCATTGCTGGGACGGACGGGAAAGGTGACAGAGGCTGTCAAGACCGATGAAGCCGGGTACGTACAAATTGATGGTGACTTATGGAAAGCAATCAGCAAGACGGAAATTCCCGTAGGAACGACCGTGCGCGTTATCGGGCGCGAAAGCACCATCATCACTGTTGAGACACTATAGTTCCTATTGTCACTATAATAATAACTAAATAAAATCAAACATTATGGACATTATGACAATCGTACTGGCAGTCATCATCATCCTGGTGATCATCCTTGCCAAAAAGACTCTGGTAATCATCCCGCAGTCTGAAACCAAAATCATTGAACGTTTGGGACGCTACTATGCAACCCTGAACCCTGGTATCAACATCATCATTCCGTTCATCGACCGTGCCAAGGACATCGTCGTTCTGAACCGTGGACGCTATGCCTACTCAGACTCTATCGACCTGCGTGAACAGGTGTATGACTTTCCTTCACAGAACGTGATTACGAAAGATAACATCCAGATGGAGATCAATGCCCTGCTCTACTTCCAGATTGTGGATCCCTTCAAGGCTGTATATGAGATATCCAACCTGCCTAACGCCATCGAGAAACTGACACAGACGACGCTGCGTAACATCATCGGTGAACTGGAACTCGATGAGACACTGACTTCCCGTGATACCATCAACACCAAACTGCGTGCCGTCCTCGACGATGCTACCGACAAGTGGGGTGTGAAGGTAAACCGTGTAGAACTGCAGGACATCATTCCTCCCTCGACGGTACTGAATGCGATGGAGAAGCAGATGCAGGCAGAACGTAACAAGCGTGCACAGATTCTGACCTCCGAGGGTGAGAAGGCAGCTGAGATTCTAGCTTCTGAGGGTGAGAAGACCGCTATCATCAACCGTGCAGATGCCCAGAAGCAACAGGCTATCCTCCATGCTGAAGGTGAGGCACAGGCCCGTATCCGCAAGGCAGAGGCAGAGGCCAAGGCTATCGAGCTGATTACCGAGGCTGTCGGCAAGAGTACCAATCCTGCCAACTACCTGCTTGCCCAGAAGTATATCCAAATGATGCAGGAACTTGCCCAGGGCGACAAGACCAAGACCGTCTACCTCCCCTACGAGGCTACCAACCTCATGGGCAGCATCGGAGGCATCAAGGACTTATTCAAGTCTGAGTAAATAATACTAACCTAAACAAATACGATTATGAAAGAACTGAAAGGAACAAAGACAGAGAAGAATCTGCAAGAGGCTTTTGCCGGTGAGTCAATGGCTCGTAACAAGTACACGTATTTTGCTTCGAAGGCCAAGAAGGACGGCTATGTACAGATTGCCGCCATCTTCGAGGAGACGGCTGCCAACGAGAAGGAGCATGCCAAGATGTGGTACAAGTATCTGAACGGCGGCAGTGTGAGTGATACCGTCACGAACTTGGAGGATGCCGCCGGTGGTGAGAACTTCGAATGGACGGACATGTATGCCCGTATGGCGAAGGAGGCTCGCGAGGAGGGCTTCGACGAGATTGCCGAGAAGTTCGAGGGTGTCGCAGCCATCGAGAAAGAGCATGAGACTCGCTATCGCAAACTGCTGGACAACATCAAGAAGGAGCGTGTATTCAGCAAGGACGGTGACGTCATCTGGCAGTGTGCCAACTGCGGTCATATCGTCATCGGTCAGAAAGCTCCTGACGAGTGTCCCGTCTGCAACCACCCACAGGCCTACTTCCAAGTAAAAGCAGAAAACTACTAATAAGAAAAGCCTCTCAATCGAGAGGCTTTTCTTATTTTATTTCATTTCCTTTTTCAGGAAATCAACACACTGTCGGAACAGATGGTTACGGGTGTTACCGCCATAGATACTGTGATTCCGGTTGGTATAGACTAACTGGCGGAAGTCCTTGTCTGCCTGTACCAACGCCTCCGTATACTCTGCCGTATTACGTAGATGTACATTATCGTCGGCAGAACCGTGACAGAGCAGTAAAGCCCCGTGCAACTGACTGGAACGACTGATCGGGTTCTGGTCATAGCCAGTAGGATTCTCCTTGGGGGTACGCATATAACGCTCCGTATAGACACTGTCGTAGAAACGCCACGAAGTGACGGGAGCGATGGCAACACCGGCACAGAAGACAGGACGACCCTCAGACATCGACATCAAGGTGTTAAAGCCGCCATAGCTCCAGCCCCAGATGGCAATACGGTCTTTATCGACATACGACTGTTTACCTAACCACAAGGCTGTTTCTACCTGGTCACGTGCCTCCAGTTCTCCCAAACGAAGATAAGTGACCTTCTCGAAATCGGCACCACGACCACCTGTGCCACGTCCGTCAACACAGACGCAGACAAAGCCCTGTTGACAGAGATACTGCTCAAGGATAGCACCCTGACCGTTCATCCCGATGTTCCAGGCATCCTTCACCTGTTGACTACCCGGACCGCTGTACTGATACATCACTACAGGATATCGCTTCGCCGCATCGAAATTGGCTGGCTTCATCATCCAGCCATTGAGTTTCACACCCTCCGACGTGGTAAAGGCAAAGAACTCTTTCGTTCCCAAAGACTCTTTCGCTAATTTGTCTTTCAGTTTCTTGTTATCCACCAGCGTGGTGATGACCTTCCCGTCTGTGGCACAAAGAGTGATGACTGGTGGTGTGTTCAGATTACTCCAAGTATGGATGAAATACTTATAGTTGCTGCTGAAAACGGCACTGTTCCACCCTGACTTGTCTGTCAGACAGGTGTGTTTGCCATTGGCATGTGTCACATAGACACGCTGGTCGGCAGGAGCTTGTTGATGGGCAGCATAATAGACATCACCCGTAGCATCGTCGACACCATAGACGGCACTCACCTCATAGTCTCCCTGTTCCACCTGACGCAGCAGTTGTCCATTGAGGTTATAAAGATAGAGGTGCATCCATCCATCACGCTCACTGGGCAGGAGCATATACTTGTCTGTCACCATAAACTGGTCGACACACTCCTCCTTGACATACTTTGAAGTCTTGTCTTCAACCAGCAACTGACTGACTGTGGACAGCGGATTCGCCATATAGATACGCAGACAGTCCTGATGACGATTCAGGGTCAACACCAACACCTTGGTGGCATCGTTGGTTGACTTGATTCGGGGAATATAGCCGTCAGCATCCACAGGAACCTGTATCTGACGTGTCTGTCTACTGGCAATATCAAAACTCCATACCGTACACTTGGCATTATCGGCTCCTGCAACAGGATACTTATACGTATAAACACCTGGATAGTCCGTATACTCCGTACGCTCTGGATGGAGACCCTTATAGATTGGCATCGAATACTCAGCAACGGCCTTTTCATCATAGCGCACCCAGACAAGCTTCTTGCTGTCTGCCGTAAACACCATCGCACGGTCGTTACTGAACTCCTCCTCGTTCACCCAGTCGGGAATACCATTAATCACCTCGTTTTTCTTGCCATCTTTCGTCACCTGACTCTCCGCATTATCGTAAAGCAGTTTGATAAGAAAAATATTATTATCACGGACAAAGGCTATCATCGTACCATCGGGCGAGAACATCGGTGTCTGCTGGGCACCGTTATTCGACAGCGGAACCAGTTTACGGCTGGCAATGGTATAGATATAGAAATCAGCCGTAAAAGAGTGGCGGTAGATCCTCTTAGTATTGGTCTGTATCAGCATCCGCTTGCCGTCGGGACTCATGACATAGCCGCTGATGCTGTTCAATTTGGCCCCGGTGGCCGTTGACACGTCAAACAAGGTCTCCTCTTCCTTACCTGTCTTGAAGGAATAACGGAGGATGCGCTTGTTGTCATCGCTTAACTGGGTATAACTCTCCCCGTTGGAAGAAGGTACGATACCACTGATACGCTCAGCGGCATAATATCCACTGGTAATCTGCTTCAAATCGAGTCCCTGGGCTTCCTTTGCCATCATGGGCAAGAACAACAGGGATGCTATAAGGATTCTTCTCATGATTCTCATATCTTTTTGTATGGAATATTATTTTCTGAGTTCTGAATAGTTGTTGTCACAGAGCAACTGCTCCATACTCATCCTTTTATTGCGCTTCATGAAACCGTCAACCTGTGATACAAGACGATTGTCAAAGATCTGACGGTCCGTCACTTGATTCACCACCCATTGGATCTTTCCCATGTGCATGTCCCGTTCATCCTGCGTCATTGTCTCGGAGGGCATGGGATAAAGACTGAGCAGATAGAAACTCAGACAGTCAGGCGTAATCATCGAACGGGTCATCAGTTTTCGTTGCTCTAGCGTATAATGCTCCACATAGAAAGGATAGTCGGCACCCAAATATTTATCCAACGAGATACCCAACATTTTGTTACCCACAATGATACTCTGGTCAAAAGAACCGATCTGCGCATAGACCTCTGGAAAGTCTATGGACGGAATCTCATCCTTCAGTCTTCCAAAGGCATCCGTCAACTCCCGGTTCAGGTCGTCTATGTTGGCATACTGCTCCTGAACGTCATCAATCAGACGCTGAAGGGTGGAATCGCTGAAGAAAAGCAGGAATTTATGATTGATCTCAGGATCATTCACCTGTCCAAGTTGCAATACATCCTCTATCAGTGTACGCGTCTGCATCGGATAGGTCTTGTTCATCTGCAACAGGGCGGAATAGTCACCACTCGTCAGATACAGTCCCTCTATACGGTCGTATCGTTCAATAGTCACCTGAGTATCGTTTGAAATCTCTTCATTCGACTTCAAACGCCACTCACATGCGATGCATACCAGCATGATGATGACTAATAGACAATAGACCTTACGCACGTTATGAACCTGCTATAATGATTTATTATTGTTAAATTTGGATGCAAATATACTAAAAAATATTTTAAAATCCAAATTTTAACCTAAAAAAGATAAAAAAAAGTACATCTTAGCGGCTTTTTCGTTTATTTGTGTGAAATTTGCAATAGTAATTACACCTTTTATATATTATATATGAGAAAACTAATCTCCTTCCTATTGCTAATTATCTCCTGTCTGACAGTATCTGCCACCCGTACCATAACGGTCAGTGTCAGCAATCCCATCAACAGTGTCCGTACAGACCAGCCTGTCGTCATCTCCCTGCAACCATACGGAGAAGTGCGTTCTGCCCTTGTAACACTCAACGGACAGGAAATCCCCTGTCAGTTGGACGATCTCGACCAGGATGAGTCCTTCGACGAACTTTGCTTCCTTGTCGACTTAGACAAAAAGAAAAAAAAAGAATACACGGTCACCCTCTATGACACTGGGGAGCCTCGTTCCTACCCTGCCCGTGTATTTACGGAGATGGTACTGAGGAATACCAGTGACAAAAAACTGACGAAGAACAACCAGAACAACTTCATCGAATCCATCACTGTTCGCGGCGATGCTGCCGATGCCTATCATATCCAGCACCACCATGGGGTGGATTTCGAGAGTGAACTGAACGGTATCCGTATCTATTTCGATGCCCGCCAGACCCTTGACCTCTATGGTAAGTTCCAGAAACGGCTGGAGCTGAAGGACACCCAGTTCTATACCAATGACGAGCAGAAAGCACAGGGCTATGGCGATGACGTGCTTTGGGTCGGGCAGACCTTTGGACTGGGTGCCTTCCGTGGCTGGGACGGACAGAAACCCACACACATCGAACCCGTACGTAGCCGTACACAACGTATCATCAGCTATGGACCACTTCGCACCATTGTCGAACTCGTCGACCGTGGCTGGCAACTGCCAACAGCCAATAGCCAACAGCCAACAGTCGTTAACATGACCATCCGTTATACACAGTATGCAGGACATCGTGATACCGACGTGGATGTGTTCTTCAACAAAGATGTTGCCGACTACCGTTTCTCCACAGGTGTCATCAACGTGAAAGGTTCCGAGGAATTCTCTGACAAGAAAGGATTGAGAGCTTGCTGGGGTACTGACTATCCTTCCACAGACACTACTAAATGGAAACGCGAGACGGTGGGACTGGCTGTCTTGGTGCCTCAAAAGAACATCGTCAGTGAGGAGCCTGCCAACAAAGACAACTATGCCTTTGTCATGAAAGTAACAGACAAGAAAATGGCGTATAAAGTCAACTACACCTCTGCCAACGAGACTTTCGGCTATCACACTGCCAAAGAGTGGTTCGACTACCTGGAGGCTTGGCGCAAAGAGGTTGACAGCCCTGTTGTGGTCAACGTGAAGGAAGGGTACTAAAGAACTTATGTCCTTTCACATAATATTGCCAGAGCAAGGAGAACCGTCGTTGCTCTGGTATTTCTTTTTCCTGACAGGATGCCTGTATCCGCTGTCTGTCGGCATCAAAGTCATGTTTCCAGCGCTTGAACTCACGACGGGCACGGTAGATGGCACGGAAGTCACCCCAGTTACGATTCAAGATTAAAGTCTCCCATGCGGCAAGATAATCCAGGAACCAACGCCAACGCATGACGGTACGGAGTTCTGAGTCTGGCAGACATTTATAGAGCATAGTAAGGTTGTTGCGGAAATTCAGGAAGGTCTTCATAGGGTTTCCCTTGGGAAGCGTCCCTCCTCCTACATGGTAGACATAACTCTCCGGCAGACAGTAGATCCTACGGCCACGGATACGCAGTCGCCAACAAAGGTCTATCTCCTCGTTATGGGCAAAGAAACGTCCGTCGAACCCTCCTGCCTCCCAATAGTCCTTGGAGCGGATCATCAAGGCAGCACCCGTTGCCCATAAGATCTCCGTCGCATAGTCGTACTGCCCATTGTCCTCCTCGACGGTATCGAAGAGACGGCCCCTACAGAACGGATAACCGAAACGGTCCAGATATCCCCCACTTGCCCCGGCATACTCGAACATATCCTTATTATAGATAGAGAGGAGTTTAGGCTGACAGGCTGCTACCTCAGGATGGACATCCATAAACTCAACCAGCGGGGTGAGCCAGTGGTGCGTCACCTCGATATCACTATTCAGCAAGAGATAGTATTCTGCCTCTATCTGCCGCAACGCTTTGTTATACCCTTCGGCAAATCCCCAGTTTTTCTCCAAGGTGATGACCTTACATTCTGGAAACTCCTTGGCCAACAACTGGAGGGAGTCGTCCGTAGAGGCATTATCGGCCACATAGACGGTTGCCTCACTGCGTGAATAGTGCAACACGGTGGGCAGATACTGATGCAACATCTCCTGTCCGTTCCAATTGAGTATGACAATAGCGAGTTTATCCATAGAGCGTAGCCTTTAAAGCAGTCTTATCATGATTAAAATCTCCCAACTGAACCTTCATCAACTGGTTGTCGTATTCCTCACGGGCCTCAGAGGGAGCCAGTTCCACACGGATATAGTTCTTCGTGAATCCATGCATCGCCTTGCCACGCGGGGCTTTCTCGAATAACACCTCTGCCTCGCTTCCGATATATCGCTGATAAAAGGCATGGGTCTTCTCATCCGACAAGTCGAGCAATCGCTTGCTTCGCTCCCGTTTGTCTGCATCGGCAACGACATAGGGTATTGACAAGGCTGAGGTACCAGGACGCTCAGAATAGGGAAAGACATGCAACTGGGTGACATCGAGCTCTCGCAGGAAATCGTATGTCTCTTCAAAACACTCCGGTGTCTCACCCCGACAGCCCACCATCACGTCGACACCGATGAAGGCATCGGGCATGACCTCCTTGATCCGGTGTATCTTATCCGCAAACAACTGCCGATCATAATGCCTGTGCATCAGTTTCAAAACAGTATCACTGCCACTCTGCAAAGGGATATGGTAATGCGGCATGAAAGCACGGCTCCGGGCACAATAGTCGATAAGTTCATCACTCAACAGATCAGGCTCCAGACTACTGATACGGTAACGCTGTATGCCCTCCACGCCATCCAATGCCTTCACCAGGTCGAGGAAGTGCTCTCCTGTCGTCTTCCCGAAATCTCCGATATTCACACCTGTCAACACAATCTCCTTACCACCTTCCCGTGCTGCCTCCTCTGCCTGCCTGACTAATGAGACAATGGTCGGATTACGGCTGAAACCACGGGCATAGGGTATGGTGCAGTAGGTGCAGAAATAGTCACAGCCGTCCTGTACCTTCAGGAAATAACGGGTACGGTTGCCACGAGAGCACGATGGCGCGAAACTCTTGATGTCTTTCGTCTTCTGGGTCCTATAGGTCGCAACAGAATTACGACTTATAAAACCATCGGAAAGGAACTGAATCAGGTCCGCCTTCTCATTGGCTCCCAATACCAGGTCAACACCTTCTATCTTACTCACCCGTTCCGGTTTCAACTGCGCATAACATCCTGTCACCACGACAAAAGCATTGGGATGCTGACGCACCAGCCGATGGATAGCCTGACGACACTTATGGTCTGCCACCTCCGTCACAGAACAGGTGTTGATCAGACAGATGTCCGCCTGCTCTCCCTTGGCAACAGTCTGTACCCCCATCTCCTGAAGCATCTTCGCAAAGGTAGATGTCTCAGAGAAATTCAGTTTACAGCCCAGCGTAAAATATGCTGCCTTCTTTCCTTGGAAAACCGACGTATCTATCATATATAATCAAGGTGTCTTTTTACGATGGTACAAAGATACACATTTTTCATTAAAAAAGTCCGTTTTTTAGCATTTATTCCATTAAGTGTAAAAAATACGATATTTTTAACATTTCGTAAGTTATTGATTTATAATGCTTTGCGAAAAAGTTACAAAAAAGGCTAAAAAAAAGTCGCAAAAAAAAGTACAACGTATCAAAAAAAGCATTACCTTTGCATCGTTTTAATAAACAAATGATTGTTTTACAGATTTAAAAAGCTTAGAAAAATGAAGAAATTAGTATTTATGTTCGCAGCAGTTGTAGCTGTTTCTTTCGCTTCTTGTGGTAACAAGACTCAGCCAACTGAGGTTGACACTGATTCAGTTGAGGTTGTTGATAGCGCTGACACTGTTGCTGTTGACACTGTTGCTGCTGATAGCACTGCAGCTGAGTAATTCAGAACAACTCGAACAAAAATTGAGAGAATCGCCGCTGGACGTGAGTTCAGCGGCTTTTTTTGTATCTAGTTTCTCTAGAATATCTAGTTCATCTAGAAATATCTAGCAAAAAAAAGAATCCCGAGTAAGATACCCGGGATTCTCTGCGTATAATAACTATGATTTGCTTTACAGCATGGTTATTCTTCTGTAGCAGGAGCAGCCTCTTCTGCGGGAGCCTCAACAGGAGCCTCAACAACGGGAGCAGCCTCCTCTTTCTTCTCTGCAGGAGCATTCTCAGCAACCACCTTGACAGGAATGGCAACCTCAACCTCCTTGTGGAAGTGAACAGTAGCTACATAGTCGCCAACAGTCTTGGCATCAGTCATCGTGATGATCTTACGATCGATGTCATGACCCAGTTTCTTCAGTTCCTCTGCAACGATACCAGCATTCACTGAACCGTAGAGCTGACCTGTAGCACTTACCTTAGCGGCAATCGTCAAAGCGACATCCTTGATAGCCTCACCCTTCTTCTCAGCGTCAGCCTTGATAGCGGCGAGCTTGTGAGCCTGCTGCTTCAGGTTCTCAGCGAGAATCTTCTTTGCCATTGGAGAAGCGATGACAGCCTTTCCCTGAGGAATCAGGTAGTTACGACCGAAACCAGACTTCACGTTTACGATATCGTTCTTATATCCCAGACCGATAATATCTTCTTTCAGTATTAATTCCATATTGTCGTCCTCCTCCTTGATTATTTCAACATATCAGTAACGTAAGGAAGCAGTGCAATCTGGCGAGCACGCTTAACAGCCTGAGCCACACGACGCTGATACTTCAGCGATGTACCAGTGATACGACGGGGAAGAATCTTACCCTGCTCGTTCAGGAACTTCTTCAGGAACTCGGGATCCTTATAGTCTACATACTTGATACCACTCTTCTTGAAGCGGCAATACTTCTTCTTCTTCGTGTCGATAGAAGGAGCTGTCAAATAACGGATTTCTGTCTCTTGTGCCATAGTTTAAGCCTCCTCTTTTTTACCAAATTTGTTACGACGCTTCTCAGCATACTCAATGGCATACTTCTCGAGCTTCACAGTCTGGAAACGGATCACTTTCTCGTCACGACGGAAAGCAGTCTCCAAAGTCTTAATCACTTCTGGCTCAGCCTTGAACTCCATCAGGAAATAGAAACCTGTAGACTTCTTCTGAATAGCATAAGCCATCTTCTTCAATCCCCAGGCCTCTTCGTTCACGATCTC
>CACZCT010000005.1 GCA_902779745.1 uncultured Prevotellaceae bacterium | reverse complement strand
GACATGGCAGCCTGCAGGGCTTTCAGTTTCTCCTGCTGAGGACTCATAGTTGCGCCCTCTTCCAATTCTTTCTTTGCCATAATTACAGTTAGTTGATATGATTATAATTCTAAGTCTCCATCATGAATCTCATGCCAGGGAAGTCCCTGTTTGTTCAACTGCTCCATGAACGGATCGGGGTCGAATTCCTCGACATTGAATACACCCGGTTTACGCCATAGTCCCTTGCAGAACATCATTGCACCAATCATGGCGGGAACGCCGGTCGTGTAAGATACGCCCTGCATACCTGTCTCCTCATAGGCAGCACGGTGTGAGCAGTTATTATAGACATAGTAAGTATGCTCCTTGCCGTCTTTGCCGATGCCACGGATGCGACAACCGATACTCGTCTCACCCTCATAGTTCTCGCCAAGGTCTTGGGGATTGGGCAGTACTGCTTTGAGGAACTGCAACGGGACAATCTTCACCTTTGCCATCCCTGTACCGTCAGCAAGCGGTGCCTCATATTCCACCTCGTCAATACGGCTCATGCCGATGTTCTGAATCACTTCCAAGTGCTTCAGGTACTGCTGACCAAAGGTCATCCAGAAACGGGCACGCTTGATGGTCGGATAGTTGATGACCAGCGACTCTATCTCCTCGTGGTGCAACAAATAGCTGTCACGTGGTCCGATGTTCGGATAGGTCAGATCCTTATGAATCTCCAGTGGTTCCGTCTCTACCCACTTGCCATTTTCCCAGTAGAGTCCCTTCTGGGTAATCTCACGGATATTGATCTCCGGGTTGAAATTGGTGGCAAACGCTTTATGGTGGTCACCAGCATTACAGTCGACAATATCCAGATACTGAATCTCATCGAAATGATGCTTGGCGGCATAGGCCGTATAGATACTGGTCACACCTGGGTCGAAGCCACAACCGAGGATGGCCGTCAGTCCTGCTTTCTCGAAACGCTCGCGATATGCCCACTGCCAAGAATACTCGAAATGAGCCTCATCTTTGGGCTCATAGTTAGCGGTGTCCAGGTAACTGCAACTGAAGAGTGCCTTCAACTGGTCTACATCGTCTGCATCCACCTGTGCCGTCTTGATAGGCATGGTGTATCCTTTCTGATGAATAGCCTCCACGATAGCGTCACATTTCGCCTGACGGCGTGAGGCGATCATGAAGTCAGTAAACACATCCGCGTTCTGAGCAATCTTGAACGCAGCCACGGTGGCGACACCACCGGCACCAATCATCAATACTTTTCCCATTGTTCTTTTCTCTTCTTTGATATTTTGTTGTTTAGCATTCTTTTGTTGTACAATCCAAAAATCACGGAAGGCATCCGACTGCTCTGCTGTCTTCTTGGAAGCGATACCCTCGTCGAAGTCCCTGTCAAGTCTAAATTCTTTTCCCATGGCAACTATTTGATTTCTTCGGCACGGATACCCAGTGCCGCCATTAGTGAATAACCCAAGATTTCCTGACGGTAGTTGCCGCCCTCCATCGGTTGCATGGCAAAGACGGTGATATGTTTGTCGTCATCCGCATGACGGAGTCCTGTGCGCACCTTATTGTATATCTGGTCGGCATCTGGAATGACCATTACCCTCTTCACGTCTCCGCTGTTACAGATAATCTGCATGGAGTCGACGAACAAATCCTCCATCGTGGTAAGTTCCTCCACAGGGACGCAACTGATTTGGAACTCACCCATGGCGCCGGAGAACGCTTTCCCGTCTAAATCGGCAAACAAACCCGGCTGAAAGTTGTCCATCTGTTTTTTCTGATGGATGAATATGACCTGAGTCTGACAGGTAGGATAAGTGTCATCAAGAGGTTTCAATCCACCGTCCAGTGCTATGCATTCCAGCCATTTCGCCATATCCGCCTGGGGGATACGGCGTCCTATCATCCGTTCGAAGTTCACGATTAAGTCAAACGCAACCTTGTCGACGTAGTCTGCGTCAACAAGGATGATATTTTCTTTCCACTCCGTCTTGTTCAGTATGCTTTCATTCATACGGTACAAAAGTACTAAAAAACAAACGAAACGACGAGAGTTTAACATCAAAAAGTGTTAAACTGTTATTTCCCCAGAGCCATAGCAGCGATGATGCACCTCATCGTACAGCACACAGAACTGTCCTGGTGCCACCCCGTGAATCGGTTTGTCGGAATGAACGGTGTATAGTCCACCTTCCTCAGCTTCCAATATGGCATGATGAAACTCTGGGGTATGACGGATCTTGAAACAGATATTCTTGGTGTCGATAGGGGTCGTCAGCAGATGCAGGTCATGGATCCTGAACTCCTGCTTGTATGCCGTCTGCGGATCATAGCCTTTGCTGACATACAGGATATTCTGCTGCATGTCCTTCTTCACGACAAACCACGGACCACCGCCGAAGCCCAAGCCGTGCCGCTGTCCGATAGTGTGGAACCATAGTCCTTTATGCTTTCCTATCTTCTTGCCAGTCTCCAATTCCAACACATCACCGGGTTGTTCACCCAAGTAACGTCGGATATAGTCGTTATAGTTAATCTTCCCCAAGAAACAGATACCCTGTGAGTCCTTGCGCTTCGCATTCACCAGATGTTCACGCTCTGCTATCTCACGCACCTCCTCCTTCATCATGTGTCCGATAGGGAATAAAGCCTTCCGCAACTGCCAGTCGTATATCTGTGCTAGGAAGTCGGTCTGGTCTTTTACGGGGTCAGGACTGGTGCAGAGCCATTTCCTGTCCTGTTCGTCAATCTCCGTCTGGGCATAGTGTCCTGTGGCGATGAGGTCATAGTCTTTGCCTGCCTTCTCATGGAAAGCACCGAACTTGATCAGGCGGTTGCACATCACGTCGGGATTAGGCGTAAAACCGGTCTTTACTTTCTCCATCGTGTATGCGGTCACCTGATCCCAGTATTCCTGATGACAGTCGACAACCTCCAACCGACAGCCATATTTGTGACTGACAGCTGTCGCCATTTCCAGGTCCTCTTCTGACGAACAGTCCCATTCCTCTCCCTCCTCGGGGCCTATCTTGATATAGAAACAGTCGGGATGTAAGCCCTGTCGTGCCAGTTCGTAAAGCACCACAGAACTGTCTACTCCACCCGAAAGGAGTACGGCAATTCGCTTGTCATTTAGATTCATATGTGCAGAATGACGAAATGATTATTAACTCAGTAGGCTTCGCGGTATTTGTTCTCGTCCTTGTCTTCCAGCATGGAGAGGTACGACTGGTATCGGCTCTGTGCGATATAATGGTCTTCCACTGCTTTCAGTACGGCACACCCTGGCTCATGGGTATGTGTGCAGTCAGAGAAACGGCATTGTTTGGAAAACTCGAAAATCTCCTTGAAGTAACTCGTCAGTTCCTCCCGTTCCATGTCGAAGGTGCCGAAACCTTTGATGCCCGGTGTGTCTATGAGCCAGCCGGATTGTCCGGAATTTCCGGATAGGGGTATCATCTCGCTAAAAGTGGTGGTATGCATGCCAGACTGGTGTGCCTCACTGATTTCCGCCGTCTTCAGGTTAACATGGGGCAGAATACGGTTAATCAGTGTCGACTTTCCCACTCCGCTATTGCCGCTCAACAGGGTTATCTTCCCTGTCAGTCTCTCTTTCAGTGCCTCCACACCGTCCCCCTCTATTGCAGAGATGGCATGACACTCATAGCCGATAGTCTCGTAGAGGTTGATCATCATCTTCTGATAACGGCGTTCCTTCTCATTCAGCAAGTCCGACTTGTTGAATACCAGGATAACTGGTACGCGATAGGCTTCGGCAGAGGCAAGGAAACGGTCTATGAAGGTCGTCGATGTCTCTGGCTTCACGACGGTAATCACCAGTAATGTCTGATCGACATTCGCGGCAATGATATGGCTCTGCTTGGAGAGATTGATGCTCTTGCGGATGATATAGTTGCGGCGGTCTTCTATCTCTGTGATGAAACCATCACGAGTTTCCACGCGGTCGCCCACGGCAACAGGATTCGTGCTCCGGATGCCGCGCAGCCGGAAATTGCCCTTTATCTTACAATCGACAGTTGGTCCGTCGTCCGTCAGGACGGTGTACCAACTGCCAGTATTCTTAATGACGAGTCCTTTCACTAGACTGTCATGATTTCCTTGTTCTTCGCCTCCATCAACTCGTCAAGTTTCTTGATATACTTGTCGTGCAGCTTCTGCAGGTCGAGTTCGGCATCCTTCTCGTTGTCCTCGGAGAGACCGTCCTTGATGGCCTTCTTCAGTTTCTCCTTGATGTCGGCACGGACATTGCGCACCTCCACCTTGGCCTTCTCGGCAATCTTGTTACACTGCTTCACCAGGTCACGGCGACGCTCCTCCGTAGGCTGCGGAATACCCAACCGGATAATCTCACCGTTATTCTCTGGTGTGATACCCACGTCACTGTCCATAATCGCCTTTTCGATGTCGCGGATCTGTTTTCTGTCCCATGGCTTGATGGCGATGGTACGGGCATCGGGCGTTGAGATGTTGGCAACTTGGTTCAGAGGTACTTTAGAGCCGTAGGATTCCACACGGACGCCATCGAGGATGGCTACATTGGCACGACCGGCACGGACACGTGCAAGCTCCTCTTCCAGGAACATCGCTGCCATTTGCATGCGCTCTTCTGCCGATGCTAATGTCTGTTTTACGTCTATCATATTTCTTGCGTTTTAGATTACTTTCCGACAAAGATACTGCAAAATTCCGAATAAACGAAGAAAAAGCAGTTTTTTTTCATTTTTGAGCCATCTTCTCCATGTCTCTCCGTGATTTCGACTTGGTGACGAGCCAGACACCGCTGAAGACGAGGATGACGGCAAGGGCGTGGGTGGGCTTGAGGATGCCGATACCCATCAGCAGCGATGCGCCGACGGAGACGATAGGCTGTACGTAGTTGTATACCGAGACGACTGTGGGGCGCAGGGTACGCTGTCCGATCATCGTCAGGATATAGCCGAGGAATGTGCCGATGACGACGACATAACCGACTTCGAGCCATGTTTTGATGGGGATGGGGTGGCTCAGCACGTTGCTGACATGAGAGAACGTAAAGGGCAGCAGCATCAGGACAGCCCATGAGAACATGTATTTGTTGATGGTGAACACGTTATAGCGGCGGATAAGCGGGTTGAAGAGCGACAGGTAGAGGGCAAAGGAGAATTGTGCGAAGAGACAGAGGAGGTCGCCCCGTATGTCACCCACCTTGTCGCTGACAGCCGTTGCAGAGGTCAGGATGAGAATCAGGGCTCCGGAGCATCCCATGAGGACGCCCAATGCCTTCTTGCCCGTGATGGGCTCTTTCAGGATCAATGCTGCCAGCAGCATGGCGAAGATTGGCATGGAGGTGGTGACGATAGAGGCATTGATGGGTGATGTGATGCTCAGTCCGATGGTGTAGCAACACTGGTTGCAGACCAGTCCGAAGAGTCCTGCTCCGATGAACATCAGTTTGTCACGCAGAGGTACTTGTTCTTTCGGTGCAAAGACAGAGGCTATCCAGAACAGCAGACAGGCTCCCACGACGCGGAATGTCACCATGGTTATACCGTCAAAGCCGTGTGTCATGGCATCCTTGCCGACAGGTGCCATCAATCCCCATCCCGCACACGCTCCAAACATGGAGAGGTGCGCTATCAGTGCCTTGTTTTCTTTCATAGGTGCAAAGATAATAATAATTCAGAATTTTTCATCCTTAATTCATAATTAATTCGTATATTTGCAGAAACTTAAAACGATGAAGTACGCGGATTATATCAAACAGATAGAGATTGACTCTCTCTGGGGGGGCAGGAAGCACATCGTGTGGGACCTTGACCCAAAGGTAAATGTGCTCAGTGGCATCAATGGTGTGGGTAAGTCGACCATCCTCAACAAAGTAGTCAGGAGTATCAATGTCAATGGTGATGTGGTGAACCACATGCTCAAGGGGGTCCGTATCGTGACGGAGCCTGCGGATGCTACCCATGTGCGCTTCGACATCATCCGTTCATTGGATAGTAATATCTCCCAGACCCTGACAGAAGGGGAGGGGATCATGCGGGAGACCTTGTCGTCACTGGCCGGTATGGGGGGCGGCTCTCTGCTGGACCTGCAACTCTATAACCTGCAGCGTAAATACCTGGACTATCAGGTGAATATAGGCAACCGTATCATCGCGGAACTGCAACAGGGGAATACGGATGCTGCCCAGCATCTGTCGGAGCCTAAGAAACGGTTTCAGGACATCGTTGACGACCTGTTTGAAGAGACGGGAAAGAAGATTGTGCGTACGGAGAACGAGATTCGTTTCTCGCAAATCGGAGAGACATTGCTGCCCTATAAGCTTTCCAGCGGCGAGAAGCAGATTCTTGCCATCCTGTTGACAGTTCTAGTGGAGGACCAGCAGCACTGTGTGCTCTTCATGGATGAGCCGGAGGTGTCTCTGCATATCGAGTGGCAGAAGCAACTCATCGACCTGATACTGGAACTGAATCCCAACGTGCAGATTATCCTCACGACCCATTCGCCTGCCGTGATCATGAGTGGCTGGATGGACAAGGTGACGGAAGTGAGTGATATTACCTTATAGTTCCTATAGTCACTATAGTACCTATAGTTTCAATAAAATGAAAGGGCTGAAAGACCATCTCAATAGTCGCTACTTCGAGGCAGCCAACCAGATGACCTCGAAGAAGGCACGGCGTAGAATCGTGGCTTATGTGGAGAGCTATGATGACATCTATTTCTGGCGTACCGTCCTGAGCCGGTTTGAGGATGACAAACGCTATTTCGAGGTGATGCTGCCTTCCCACCGGAAACTGGAACGTGGCAAGAAGTCGGTGCTGATGACTTTTGTGGAAGGTAAGACTGGTGAGGATATGATAGCCTGTGTGGATGCCGATTACGATTATCTGCTGCAGGGTGCTACCATGCAGTCGAGGAAGGTGGTGGAGAGCCCGTATGTGTTTCATACCTATGCCTATGCCATCGAGAACCTGCAGTGCTACGCGCCTTCCCTGCATGATGTCTGTGTGGCAGTGACCCTGAATGACCACCGCATCTTCGACTTTGTGGACTACCTGAAACAGTATAGTGAGGCAGTATTCCCACTGTTTGTATGGTCGGTATGGGCTTATCGTACCGGGCAGCATAACAAGTTCTCGCTGTCTGATTTGTCACGGGTGATAGACCCCGGTGGCTTTAACGTCTTTGACCCGCAGCCGTCTCTCGACCACCTTCGCCAGAAGGTGAACCGGAAGGTTAAGCAGTTGCAGGCGGAATATCCGGATAACAAGGAACAATACCTGGCACTCAAGGCTGCCGTCAAAGAGTTGGGGGTAACCCCGCAGACCACCTATCTCTATATCCAGGGTCATTCTTTGTTTGACAACGTGGTGGTCCCTATATTAAATAAGGTGTGCAACCGGCTTCGTATGGAGCGTCAGGATGAGATAGCCCGTACGGCTCGCCACCATACGCAGCGTACCAATGAAATGTCTTGCTATGAGCATTCCCTGCAGGACATCCGTCAGATGCTCAAGAAAAACAACGGATACACCTTTTCTCCCCAGTTCCGACAGGTACAGTCGGATATCGAGCACTATCTTACGACAGCACGTACGTCTCCAGGAACTTGATGGTTCCCTCTGTGCGTACCTCCTTTGCCGTGGCAGGGATGAGGATGGTCTCTCCGGCACGGAGAATGACCTGCTCTCCGTCAATGGTGAGGGTGCCCTCGCCCTTCAGTCCTATCAAGATGACGAAGGAGTCGAGTTCGCTGTAGTCCATCGTCATCGCCTCTGTCAGGTCATAGACGGCCGTGTTGAAATAGGGGCATTCTATCAATAGTTGACTCTCGTTCTTCTGTGGCGTATAGGTCGTGCGATAGTCGTCGAGTACGGTATAGTCGATGCTCTCGGAGGCCTCATGGGTATGCAGTTGGCGGTAGTTGCCGTCCTTGTCCTTCCGTTTGTAGTCGTAGATACGGTAGGTGACATCGGAGGTCTGCTGGATTTCCGTAAGGTAGCAGCCAGCACCGATGGAATGGATACGTCCTGCAGGGATGAAGAAACAATCACCTTCCTTGACACTGTACTGGGCAAGGACCTCACAGATAGTGTCGTCAGCCACCCTCTGCTTATATTGCTCAGGAGTGATCTTCATCCTCAGTCCGTTATACAGTTTTGCGTCAGGGGCGCTGTCCATGATATACCACATCTCCGTCTTGCCGCGGCTCTTTCCATGACGGTGTGCAACCTCATCGTTGGGATGTACCTGGATGCTCAGTTCCTGTCGGGCATCGATGAACTTGATGAGCAACGGGAACTCATCGCCGAACCGTCGGTAGTTGGACTCACCGACTAGTGCCGCCTTCTCCGTTTGTACAATCTTGTTGAGGCTCCTGCCGTCTTCTGCCAGCGTCTCATTGTCTGGCACACCGCTGATCTGCCAGCTTTCCGTTCCCCATATCATGGTTTTCAAAAGGGGCTTGAACTTGAAGTATTTCATGGCGTAATGCTTAGTTATCTTTCCAGAATCCCCGGGTGAACAGTACCAATACACTCATGATCTCCAGACGGCCTACCAGCATCAGGAAGGAGCATGTCCATTTGACGAAGTCCGGCAACTGGCTCCATGCCATCTCCGGACCGATCTGATTATCCAAAGAGGGTCCCACATTACTGATACAACTCAGGGCTATGGTGATGGCATTGGTGTTGTCAATGTCGGCAACAATCATGACGGTGGCGGACAAGATGACCATTATGGTGAAGATGGCGAAGAAGGCAAGTAGTGAGTTGAGCTTCTGCTGGGCGACGGGCTGTCCGTCAATCTTCACGGGGAGGACGGCATTCGGGTGCAGCAGTTTATGGAACTCATTGCGTAATACCTTCATGATCATCACGCCGCGGATACACTTGAAACCTCCTGTGGTGGAACCCGAACAGGCTCCTAGGAACATCAGACCGCCTAAGATGACCCATGTGATTTGCGGCCATAGGGCGACATCGTCGTTGAAAAGACCTGTTGTCGTCATAAAGGACACCACTTGGAACAGGGCGGAGCGGAAGGCGCGTTCCATTCCGTATCCGTTATAGGATATCAGCAGGTACATGATCCATGCTGTGGCAGCCGTGATGACAAAGAGGTATAGTTTGAACTCTGAACTCTTGAAGAGGTTGGCAACCCGGAAACGGAACACGGCAAGGTAAAGCATGGTGAAGTTGATGCCTGCCAGGAACTGGAACACGATGGCAGTATATTCGATGGTCGGGGACTGGAAGAAGGCCGTCGAGTCGTTATGGGGTGCGAATCCTCCCGTCGCCGTCGTCGTCATAGCATAGTTGATACTGTCGAACAAGTCCATCCCTCCGATATAAAAAGACAGGATGCAGGCGACGGTCAGACCGGAATAGACCGACCAGATCCACTTCGCCGTGGTTGACAGACGGGGATGCATCTTCGAGCGGATGGGACCTGTCGCCTCTGCAGCAAAGACCTTCACACTGCCGCTGCCTACCATCGAGGGCAGGATGGCTATCGTGAAGAACACGATTCCTAAAGCACCGATCCATTGTGTCTGCGTACGCCAGAACAGGATGGCATGGGGCATCCATTCCACATCATCTATCACGGTTGCTCCCGTGGTGGTGAAGCCGGACATCGTCTCAAAGAAGGCATCCGTCACATTGTCGATATAACCGCCAATAAGGAAGGGAATCATACCGAAAAGGCTGAAAATGGTCCAGGTCAGTGTCACCAACAGGTAGGCATCCCGGCGACTGAGGTTGTTAGTGGCGCTCCTTCCCAGGAATTTCAGGATGAAGCCGCAACTGATGGTAAATAGCGTGGACAGCAGGAATGCCATCATGTCATCTTCCATGTAATACAAGGATATGCCCGAGCAACAGGCAAGCATGACTCCCAGCAAGAGGAGCAGCGAACCTATAATCTTGTATATCAGGGGGAAGTTTACCATAGTATGTTAGCCTTGAAATACTTCTCCAGTGTCTTCAGGTTATGTTCATGGCAGAAGACCATGACGGAGTCGCCTGCCATGATCTGGGTGTTACCGTTGACGAGGATGCCTTCCTCGTTGCGCACCAGACCGCCGATGGTGACACCGAAGGGTAGTCCCAGGTCCTTGACGGGCTTCTTGGTGACTTTGGAGCCTTCCGCGGCGATGAACTCGGCGACGTCGGAGTCGACCATCATCAGGGAGCGTACGTTGCTGACATCCGCATCGAGCATCATCTGGTAGATATGGCTGGCCGCCACCGTCTTCTTGTTGATAATCGTACCGATGTCCAGGCTCTCCGCCATATCCACATAGTCAAGGTTCTCTACCATCGCCACCGTCTTTCTGACCCCCAGTCGCTTGGCAGTCAGGCAGGCGAGGATATTGGTCTCGGCATTTCCTGTCAGGGCGACAAACGCCTGTGTGTTCTCGATGCCTTCCTCTTGCAACAGACCCAGGTCGCGGCCGTCTCCGTGAATGATCATGGTGTCGGTGTCGCAGAGCAGTTCATTAAGCTGTTCACAACGACGCTCGCTCTTCTCGATGATCTTCAGGTTCATGTAGTCAGGCAGTGTCAGTCCCACACGCACCGCCGTCTTGCCTCCACCCATGATGATGACGTTCTTGACATCCGCATAATGCTCCTTGCCGGAGAGTTTACGGATATAAGGGATATACTCGCTCGTCGTCATGAAGTAGGCGAGGTCATTCACGCAAAGCATGTCGTTACCACTGGGAATCAGCGTCTCACCGCCTCGTTTGATGGCTACGATATGATAGGGGTCGTCAGGACCGCAGAGGTCTTTAAGGGGCTGGTCGAGGATCTCACAGGTCTTCCGCAGTTTGATACCCAGCATGACCAAGGCTCCGTCGTGAACGTCCCAGCGCTGTCTGACCCACGACATCCTCAGGCCGTTGGTAATGTCGATGGCGGCAAGGACTTCCGGGTAGATGAGGGAGTTGATACCCATCTTCTCAAAGAAGGTCTTCTGCTGAGGTGCCAGGTATTCGTAGTTGTCGATACGTGCCACGGTCTTCTTGGCACCGAGGGCATGCGCGATACTGCATGCATTCATGTTCTTGCTCTCGTCAGGGGTCACGCCCACGAAAAGGTCGGCAGACTCCGTACCCGCTTCTTTCAGGGTCTTGATGCTTGTGGGAGAGCCTTGGATGGTCATGATGTCATAACGACTGTCAAGTCCTGCCAGTCGTGCGGCATCCGCATCAATCAGCACACAGTCCTGATGGTCGCGCGACAGAAGTTTAGACAGATGAGTTCCTACGGCACCTGCACCGGCAATCACGATTTTCATGACTCAATCATTTTTCTGATACTTGCTGCGTCTAGTCCGACAATTTTGTGTAATTCCTCCACGGTGCCGTGTTCGACAAACTGGTCGTCAGGCATGCCCAGCCGGGTGATACGGGGGGAATAGCCGTGGTCGTTCATCCATTCCATGACGGCAGATCCGAGACCTCCGCTCTTGACACCGTTCTCTACGGTGATGACATGCTTGAACTTGCGTCCTACCTCGTCGAGTATCTTTTCGTCCAGGGGCTTCAGGAAGCGCATGTCGTAGTGGGCGACACTCAGTCGAGAGTCGAGCGTAGAGAGTTGAAGGATGGCCTCCGTCACATTATTACCTATCGGACCGATGGAGAGGACGGCAACATCGTTGCCGTTGTGCAGTTTACGACCGGTACCGACCTTGATCTCCTCGAGGGGACAGCGCCAGTCGAGTAACACACCGCCGCCTCTCGGATAGCGGATGACGAAGGGACCCTTGTCAGGCAGTTGTGCCGTGTACATCAGGCGGCGGAGTTCATGCTCGTCCATCGGGGAGGCTATCGTGAGATTGGGAACCGGACGAAGGGCGGCAAGGTCGAAGGCACCGTGATGCGTAGGACCGTCTTCTCCCACGATACCGGCACGGTCGAAACAGAAGACGACGTGCAGGTTGAGCAGGGCGACGTCATGGATGATATTGTCGAAGGCCCGCTGGGAGAAAGCACTGTAGATATTACAGAAGGGGATGAGTCCGTCTTTCGCCATGCCACCGGAGAAGGTGACGGCATGACCCTCGGCGATGCCTACGTCGAAGGTTCTGTCAGGCATCTCCTTCATCATGATATTCATTGAACAGCCCGAGGGCATTGCCGGGGTGACTCCCACAATCTTGGGATTCTGTTTCGCCAGTTCCAAGAGGGTATGTCCGAAGACATCCTGGTATTTCTGGGGCTTGTTAGGGTCTTTGTCCACCAGTCGCTCTCCCGTCTCCGGGTCGAACTTGCCGGGGGCGTGCCAGGTGGTGACATCTTTCTCCGCAGGGGCATAGCCGTGTCCCTTCTGCGTATGCAGATGTAACAGTTTCGGTCCTTTCATATCCTTCATCTGACGGAGGATGCGTACCAGTTCTCTGATGTCGTGCCCGTCGAAGGGACCGAAATAGCGGATGTTCATGCCGTCGAAGATGTTCTGTTGATGGGAGATGGCGCTCTTCAAGGCATTGGCCAGTCGCTGGAGTCCGTTCTGACGTTCGTCGCTCATCAGTCCCTTCCTGTGTAACCAGTTGTTGGCCTTGAACTTAATGGCATTATAGGTCTCGTTGGTACTCAGGTTCAGCAGGTATTGCTTCATGCCGCCCACGGAGCGGTCAATGGACATGTTGTTGTCGTTGAGAATAATCAGTAGGTCGTTAGGCGAGGATGATACGTTGTTCAATCCCTCGAAGGCCAGTCCGCCACTCAGTGCTCCGTCACCGATGACAGCCACCACATGGCGCTTCTCCTTGCCGGTCTTCTTGGCAGCCACCGCCATTCCCAGTGCTGCGGAGATGGAGTTGCTGGCATGTCCGCAGGCAAAGGTGTCGTATTCGCTCTCCAGAGGGGAGGGGAAGGGGCGGATTCCGCCTAACTTCCTGTTGGTGCAGAACTGTTCCCTGCGTCCTGTCAGGATCTTGTGTCCGTAGGCCTGGTGCCCGACGTCCCATACGATACGGTCGTCAGGTGTGTCGAAGACATAGTGCAGTGCTACGGTCAGTTCCACGACACCCAGGCTGGAGGCGAGGTGTCCCGGGTTCACTGAGAGTTCCTTCACGATGTCCTCGCGAAGTTCTTGGCAAAGTTCAGGAAGTTGGTCGACCGACAGCTTGCGCAAGTCGTCGGGATATTTGATGTAATTAAGTAATTCCACCGTTATAATTTATATATTTGCTGCAAAGATACGAATTAGTGAGAAAAAAGCCAAATTTATTTGGACTTTTTTGATACCCAGGGGACGGGAACTGAAAGGGGAAGATGAGCAATAAAGAATTCAAGTTTCGCAAATTAAGACTTGCGAAACTTGAATAAAACAATCGTCATGGAGGGGGCTATCCTATCAGGCATGCCCAGCCCTTGCAGGCTTCTGGATAGAGTTCCTCACGCTGCTCTTTCGTCAGACCGCACTCTACCGTAGCCATCGCCATGACGATGTTGATCCAGACGCCTCTGGTCTCCTCCTTCATGGGGGGCAGCGGGGTGTCGTCACCGGTCATGGTCATCCTGCATACCTGTCGGATATACGCCTCCGTCTTGTTCTCCGTCTCTGGTGCCCAGCGGCTGACGATGTCACGGATGGTTCTCAGGTGATGCACACAGTAGTAGTTCTTGAGGAGTTTCAGTGCTGCACGGAATCCGTACTGCATGGAGGAGAACGTACAGAACGTGGACTCTGAGGTACAGTTGGTCTGGCCTAGCCAGATGGTGTTACTTTTGATGATATTCAGCGGATTATTGTTCCGCAAGCCTCTTACTATTTTCATTTTTTTGTTTATTTTACGGTTATAAATACGGGAATGTCTTGTCGTAGGGTGCGTGAGACGGCATCCTTGATGAGTCGTGTGAAGAACTTCGAGTCTGTCAGGCGGTCGTCCTTGTCCAGATAACCTGTGAGGATGTCTCCCCGGGTCTCTCTGGCTGCCGATCCCTCCGGGAGGAAGGCACGACGGCATTTCGGAACGCCGACCAGCATCGGCAGCCACTGACCGTTTTCCGGGTGGCGGTTGATGACCACCGGATAGCGTCCTGCCAGCACTGCTGTGTCGTGGAACCGGTAATTGTCACCGTTCCCGACATCGCGCCAGGGGGATTCTAGCGTGTCGCAGATATATGTCTTCTGCACCTGCTGCATCGTCCCGTTATCCGTCCTTTTCAACAGACTCAGTCGTCCGACGGTATATTCCCTCTCTTTGCGGATCCTTTCTAACAACAGTTCCATGATGCTCACTTCTTAGTGGTTTTCAGTTTGATGTATCTGTTACTGTTACCGTTACCGTCCTGCGGTTGGATATACCCCCGGTAGGTCCACATGTTCACCATCTTACGCACACCTTTGGAGGGAATGCCCTGCTTTCGTCTCACATTGACGGCATCCTGCAGGGTGAACTCGTCGGGCAGGAGTTCCAGCAGGTTACGGGGACCGGGCTTCACCCTCTCCTCCACAGTATCTGCATTTTCTATGGCTTCCCCGAAAAACCGCATCTTGCACCACAGGTCGTACTGCAGTGACCAGCGTACGAAGTTTTCGATGGCCTTGTCCCACTTACAGTCGTTGGCGACATAGAGGAGGCAGCCTTTCAGCCATGCGATGATATTGGCACGGAAGGAGAGGTTTTCATAGACCCTCGACTGGCTCAGGCGTGAGAACTCCGCATTCTCCTCCATTGTCTGGCGGGCCAGTCTGAAGGCCTGCGGACAGGCGATCTCGCCCCTAGCCCTGCACAGCCTTTCGATATAGGGGCGGAGCTCGTCCTCAAAGGCGGTGTCATAGGTGCCGTATACAGGTATCTCTGCCCCGATCTCCCGTTCTGGTATCGTACAGAAGTTGATACGACTGATAGGACCGTCCGTCAGCACGTTACGGAAATACTGCAGCCCCTTCCTGATGGTGGTCGATGCATTCCAGTTGAAGCGGATACAGACCCTCTCCGTCACCGACTGCGCACCCACACGTGTCTGTCCATAGCGGTTGCCTGGGTCGAAGGCAAGGCACATGATCTGGAATTGCTGGTTGTTCTTTCCCGATCCCTGGAGGGCGTCAAACAGTTCTATCTCGTTCAGTTTCGCATAGAGGAAATGCTCGTCGGCTTCTGACATACGGGTCACGAAAGCAGGATTGGTCATGTCTGCGTCAATCTCCTGTATGATGAGTCCTTCCGGTCGCTGCTTCTTGTCCTTGTTAGCACCCTTGCAGGCATTCTCCTGCTTCCACTTCCTCTCTCTCTTCAGGTTCTCCTCGTCCCTCCTGCGGATGTCTGCCATGATGAAGTCGATAGGCTGTGAGATACAGTCCTTGCCGGCACCCGTGCCCGCCATCAGCACGTTCATCAGCGTGGCCTCATGCAGCACGTTGTCGATGTAGCGGAAGCGCACTTTGTAGAGATGGGTTGCCAACGAGGGAAATACCGCATGTGCCACGGCAGGCTTGTAGATGTCCGGGGTGCGCGACACCAGTATCTGGACGAGTTTCGGAAGACGGGAAGGCAGAGGGGGAGGGAGCCTTACCCCCGAGTCCTCTCCTACAGAGAGGTGGGACTCTTGCAGGTCGTTGACTATCTGCGTCAGTACAGAGGTAAATCCTTTCGGATTCTCCTTGCAAGCCGACTCCACCACAGAACGCACTTCCGATTCAGAGAGTCCCAGCCGGGGAATGACCTCCAACAGCCGTTCCGGCTCGTTTTCACAGATGGCACGGAGATTCACAGCGAGTTTATGCAACCTCACATTACGCTCACCATCCACAGGGACCCCACCCGTTCTCTGCCAATACTCGTCGATGATAGAGGAATATGGGATGCCCTTGTATGATGTCTGAACTCTTACATCATCCATCGCCTTTCCATTATTACATTGTATCATTTTTACATTATTACATTGATACACATCCTTCTGGTTCCTTCCATCGATACTCAGTCCACGCTTTGCAAATGCCTCATGGCGCACCTTTAGTTCCTCTTCCGAAAGCACTTCATACCAATGTTCAGAACGGTAGATTTCAGAATCTTCATCTGTGATATAGATGAATCTTTCCGGTGTGATGCAACTCTCGTCGAAAGGTACACCGATGGCTTCACAATAGGCACGTTGTGTCTCCTCTATCGTCATGCCTATTGGCATCCGCACGTCGATGTGGAGTTTCTTACGGGCAGAGTAGTCCATGTGCAGCAGCATCCCTTTCCAGATCCTATCCTTACCGTTCAACTCCTTCGCTGCCTTGATGGCATCCTCAACATAGGAAGCATCATCGATGTCAATACATGTCTGGAAAGTGAAGACCTCTGGGATGATACTCTCCTGTCGCCGTTTGTTTTCTTTGAACTCGGTGTAGTGAGGACATCGGAACGGCAGTTCCATCTTGGCCTCCTCATCACCCTTGCGGATACGCTCTACCAAATCCTTCAGCCATTGTTCACGGATCAGTGCGTCATAGTCCTCAAGTGTTTTCTGGAACACCAGACCCCTGTTGGGACGTTGTGCCCCATGCATGGCAATCAGTCTTACCATAACGTGTCCTCCTTTCTTTTGATTAACTTTTGCATGTTGTTTTGAGTTTTGTGAGGAAGAAGTGCTGAATTGGTACCTTTTCACTCGCGAGCCTCCCGTCACTCACTTCACTCGGGTTAATAATAATGTTACTTGTTTGCGGTGGCAAAGGTAAGGACAAAAAAAAGACCGTACTGCCTACGTAGTGCCTACGCGTAGTGAGTACGGTCTGATGGAAAGTATTGATTGTCAGTTCAATATGTTTTTCAGTCTTTCTTGAAATTCTAAGCTCTTTCTTTGATCCATTGCCCGGTTGAAGTACGAGCGGAATGTTTCAGCAGGAATATTCCATAGCTTACTGAATACCTGCCATACCTCTTTGATGGCCAGGCGTTCGCATACGACCTTTGCCAAAATGGCCTGTTCTGGTTTGGTGAGATTGACAGGCTGCCACTCCTCATCCAACATGCCGGCATCAATCAACTTTTGCAGAAGATGCCGGGCTGGGTCGGTCTGCAAGATTTCGGGCAATTCCTTCTCTAGGATTTCTTTGGCATCAGCCTCTTCGAATGGTTGACTCTTTGTATACCCCTGTTTTAAGAATATATTGACAGGGGCGTTGTTTGTGGTGTGGAAAAAAGCGTTGATAGTAATCTCACTTCCACTCTTTTTCGTCATGCTCTCCTTCATAAGAGCCATGAACAATTCTGGGATTTCAAATTCCATATTTTAGATCATATTGGTAATAAATAGTACATTATTATGAAGAAGAGGCGCAAGCACTTTAGATACCAACAACCATCGAGGCTGCAATTCCTACTCCTTGCTGATACCACCAATGCCCACGCCCCTATAAGGGGAGTGAGCTGGTAGCCTTCGTTTTGGAGTTTCATTGATATTGCAGTTCGATGGAAACAAAAACTACGGCTCTTCCACAAAAGTTATTTTCCGTTTGCAAAGATACGACAAATAGTCTTTCTAACAAAGAATAATATACAATTTATACTATTCTATCGAAATACCCCTCTCTTTTCACGCTACTTAACACAAATAAATGCGCTAGACGCGAATATATACGAAAAATCCACAGGAACCGGGTAGTTCCTGTGGATGCTGGTTAGAGTGCCATACAACTTGTCACTCCGAGAGTGGTAGCCACTGCGGTGAGGATGCTCACGACGAGCTGAATCACCATTTTCCAAGTTTCCTTCTTCATCATTTTCACTTCATTTTGATGATTATTCTCCACTCTCTCGCGCTCCTGCGTTTACATGCGCCTCCTCGAAGACCACGTCCTTGACGAGTTGCTTGGCGATGGCGAACTTCTGCTTGACCGTGCCGTTGGCGCGTCGCTCATAGCCCGTCACCACCCGTACGGTCTCCGGGGTGAAGATGATCCTTCGGGTGGTGATGTTCTGTGCCCCGCAGTCGTCGGGGTCTTCGACTCCGATACTCGAGAAGCCGACCTTGAAGATGCCGATGCCCTCCAGTTTTACCTTCTGTCCCAGTTCGAAGAAGTGTTTCATGGCTGCGCCCAGTTCGTCGAGTACTGCGATGATGTCGGAGCGCTTGACACTTGCCTGTGTCTGGATGAACTCCGCCAGTTGCTTGGTCTCGATGAATGTCTTGTCGTAGATGGCGGTAGCGAAGCACTTGCCGAAGGCGGAAGAACGGTTGTTGTTGTTGACTGACTTGATGAACTTCTGACTCATGTCCGTAGTTTTTTAATGGTTAGTACTGTGGCTGTCAGCGATGGCCCGTTCGCTGTGTGCCGTTGTGTTGTCGTTCGCGATTGACAATGCAAAGGTATGGCATTTAACACTCCGTTTGCAAGTCCATAGGGATGGTATTTGTAAAAATATGTTAACATTTATCCTACTGTCTTGTTGTTTGCGTTCCGATAGTCTTAGTGTGTTGCTCCGATGGTCCCAGTAGGTTATTCCGATAGTCCGTGTACGTTATTCCAGGCATCAGAATCCCTCTGTTATCCTTACCGGAGCATGTCACGGGTGATATCCCCAAGATTTGCCCCTCCAGGATAGCGGTAACGGTAACAGTAACAGTTAGGTTTTTGCCGGTTTTCACAGTATGGCGGAATGAATGGAAGCCGTATAAATATTACTATATATATTATATTATAATATAATATATATAGTAAAAATTCTATAAACATTTTATTTCTATCTACTCCAATTCTATCTGTTACTGTTACCGTTACCGTTTTTTTGCCCCTGGCTGGTCTGTTTTTACCTCTTTCCGTATTGCTATTTGTAATCAGGGAAGGTAAATTTGGCTGATTTCATAAAAAATGTTAATATATTTATTGTTACTCTTGTATATATAGAATATTTTTTAATTTTGTAAACTGATAGATTTTGTAATGACAATAAATAAGTGATTAAATAATTTTGCAAGCTATATGACGATGAAACATTTTTGGATGATTGCTGCTATCCTCTTATGCGGCACACTGAATGCTAATGCCTTTGACTACACAGTGAAAAGGATTTCCAATCCCTGCAGAGGTGAAAGACAGGTGGACGGTCTCATGCCCGGTGGCGACCGTGAGAACAGTTACGCATGGCGCATGGCTATGCGGGGTGATTTTATCTACATCGCTACGGCGCGCAACATCGCCAGCGCACTGATCAATTTGTACGCTCCGAACTTCACGCAGAGTGGTATGAGTCTCGACGACTTCTGGACGCTCATCAATACCGTTACCAATGGTGACATCCCACGCAACGACAATAACGAGGGAGCCAATATTATCGAGTACAACCGCAAGACCGGTGCGTTCCGTGTGGTCTATACCGGTGAGCCCGGTGTCTATTTCCGCATGGCCGTCACCTTTGGCGACAATGTCTATTTCGGTTCCTACAGTGCTGATCCCTCTGCAGAACAGTACATCCTGAAGCTTGACACCGACGGCTTTTTCACCAAGGTGTTCGAGACCACGGGATCCGTCTCGCTGCGTGCCAACTGCGAGTATGACAATCACCTCTTCTTCGCTGGTGCCGACGACCGCGAGGTGGTGGAAGGCGACAGAACGCCGGCTGCCAAGATGGCCGTGCTGCGCAAGAGCAACGATGACGACAGGGTATGGGAGCGCGTAGCCGACTACAAGGACTTCGGTGAAGTAGCCTTCGACCCCATCATGAGCAGTTGGGCAGGTGCCCCCATCTGGGAGCTGGCCTCACACAACGGCTATATCTATGCGACGGCTCCCAGCACGGCAGGCTTCGTCATCTTCAGGGGCCATCCCGCCGCAGAGGGAGAAACGGCTAATGAATACGGCTGGTACTGGGAAGAGGTGGCCGGCAAGAACAACGGCAAGAACAATCCCGGTCTTAGCGAAGTGGAGGGTGGTGAGCCCGGTACCATGCGCTCGCTTATCGGCTCCGTCTATGAGTTCAAAGGACAGCTCTATGCCTATAACTTCGACCATGCCTTCGGAGGTGTGGCAACAGCCTTTGCCGGCATGATGAAGTCGATGGCAGGCCAGTACGTCAAGCCTTCCGAATACCTGGAATATATGTACAATTCACTGCATAACCCCCAGAAGGTGTGGCGACTCAACGACGAGACGGGTAAGTTCGAGGAACTGAGGAACTTCACCAGATTCATGGAGGGCACCACCAACGAGTATATCTGGCGACTGGGCGAACACAACGGACAGCTTTACGTCGCTACCATGGATGCTGGTATTTTCTACAACTACATAACGCAACTCACCAACGGCAACTTCATCAGGATGACCCCGGAAGAGCGTGTCTCCCAACTGAGATACCTGGCGGAAGCCATTGAGATGCTGCTGAAGATGAAGGGCGACGAAATGGCTGAAGAGTTGAAGCTGAAATTGGATGCCGTGAAACTTTTCCTCTCCTTGTACATTGACTACGAGGTAGGTGAAGACCATATCCTCCTCGTCATAGACTTCAAGGAAATGCTCGATGGCATCGCTGCACTGATTCAGGCCAAGCTCGACGAACTGCCCGGCGATACGGTGGAAGAGAAGTTATTCTTGCAATTCCTGTCGGAACTGAACGAGAAAGTCCAGGACCTGATTGGCCGCATCGACATGGAAGGCGTCGCCAAGTACTGCTATATCAACGACCGTGTGCGCAGCAATGTGTGGGGCTTCGACCTCTTCCGCACAACTGACGGAGAGGACTTCGAGGTCATCACCCGTTCCGGTCTTCACGACAAGTACAATTATGGCTGCCCCTCTTTCCTCAGCACTGAGGAGGGCCTCTATTTCGGCACCTGCAATCCCTTCTACGGTGGACAACTCTATCTGCTCAACGACAGGGGCGGTAGTACCGACATCATTGAGTTGCCTGTCTTTGACGGCAATACCGACAACAACGGCACCGCTGCCAAGTCCAGTTACTATACGCTCGACGGTCGCCAGATTCCCGGCAAGCCGACGCAGAAGGGCGTGTATATCCATAATGGCAAAAAACAAGTCATCAAATAAATAAGATAATCCGCAGGACTGAGAGGTCTTGCGGATTATTTTATCTTGTCAGGCTGAACTTCAGTGACAATCCGAAGTCATGGGTGGTAGTAGGATAACTGCTTGCCGACAACAACGGCCTGTTCGTCTGTCTGTCATAATAGGCACTCAGCGTCAACAGCCGTGACAGTGTGTAGTCAGCCATGAAGGAAATCTTCAGTGCCGTATTGCCGCTATTGGCATTACTGGTCTTGGTGGCGATATCACGGGTGATGGCAGCCTGGTCACGCAAGGAGAAATCCAGTCGTAGGTTGAGGTCATGGTTCACACCGGTCTTGGGTGCCTTACTGGTCTGTTCGTTGTCGCTGTTCTTCTTGCTGCCTCGCTGTGCCTTCTTCACCTTGCGGTTGGTCTTGGCCCCGAAGAGGTTGAAGTCACTGATCTTATAGGCAAGTCCCACCACCCAGTCGTTGGAACGGCTCTCATTGATCTGTATACTGGTCATTGAGAGGTTGAGGGCACGGGTAGTACGGAATTCCAACTTTGCCGTGAGGTTGTTATTGAAAGTCAGGTCGATACCGAGCAGCGGGGAGAACGTCTCGTTGAGGCTGACCGTCGGTACACTATAGCCTATCAGGGAGGTGGTGCCTGCCTTAGCAGTATAACTGCCCACGGCATAGATGCTCTTGTAAGCGTGGTTGATGGTGACACTCTTGAACACATCGCGGAACCATGGCAGTTTTGACAGTCCCGTATAGCGGATGGTCCAGTTGGGTAATAATTTGGTGAGGGCAGGGAAGAAACTCAGACCTCCTCCGCTGCTGGTATAGGCGGAGAGGAAGGCGGGAATCATCACGGTGGCATGATAGGGATCGACCGTTCCATACTGTGCCTCTGCCTGTTGACGATAGGAATCCAGTAGTCCGCAGAATTTTTCAAAGGAAGCGGAATAGTATCCATTATTAGCATCTCCGATACTCTCCAGTGTGGATTTCAAAGAGATGGTCGTCATCGTAAAGGTACCGCTTTGGGTGGTCGGCATGCCCTCATACATATATTGTATGGACTTTGCCTTTGTCTCCGTACGGCTGGCATTCAGGTCAATCTTCATGTCGCGGAAGGGTTCCAAGGTGGCTCTCAGTTGCAGGTCATTCGTCAGATTGCTGGTGGCGGGAGTCGCTACGTTGTCGTTCATCAACAGCCACCTGTTATCAAGTGCTTTGTTCAGATAGTTATCGTCGGTAAGTCCGAAGGCAAAATCCAGACCTGGTGCCATGACGCTACCCGTCCGTTGTCCGAAGCAGTCTCCGATATTAGGAAGGAAGCCAGGGATAGACATGGCATACTGGTTACGATAGGAGATACTGACGGAGCGTACCATCATCAGTACACGGGAAACAGATTGTGCAGGGCTATACCACCATTGCTTCTCCACGGGGGGCTTGGGGGTGATACTCAGCATCAACTGGATGGTATCCCTGTTTTTGATACGGATACGATTGTCGTCCAGTACCTTGTATTTCAATGAGTATTTCTTTCCGTCTTTCGTACGTGCCGTGACGTTCAGTCTCTTCGATTTCTTCCCATGGTCGACGATAATGGAGGAGTCTGCCATCAGGGTCACCTCCTCCTGCCATGCATTCTGGTTCTTAGGGAGGATCTTCTCCTCTTTCTGTGTCTGCTTGTTTTTGTTGTCCTTGTTGTTCTTAGGAGTATTCTTGGACTTGTTAGTCTTGGCGGCAGGTGCCTTCTTGAACCGTTCGTTGGCTTTCTTGAGGAAAGGAATGTGGTTATAGAGCGTCTCCATATTGAAATTGCCGTTGACGTTCACTAAGCGGCTATTGGCAATGGTATTGCCCAGGTTGATACCGTTTTCCAGGTTGGTACCGCGGATCCATCTGTAGGTTGAGTTATAGGAAGCGTCAACCGTTACCCAGTCGAAGACCGGCAGTTTGTTCAACGGGAGTTGCAGGGAGGCTGTAAATGTCTGATGGTAGTCCAGAGGGACACCGAAGTGGCGGATGCTGTACCATACGGAATCTTTCCAAGCCTCATAGCGGTCGGGATAGAGGTCCTTGTTGATGGGTCTTTCGTCATAAGGTTCCTCAATCTCCGCATTTGTCGCCGACTGGAAGTTCATGTGCAAGTTCTTGGTGAGGTCCCACCGGATGGAGAACTCACGGTTCCAGAGGAACTGTGAACTGAAGGTGACAGGGAGCTTCTCTCCTCCCAGATCCTCCATGTCACGTTCCTGCAATTCATAGTAGTAGCGCAAAATCTCCGTATTGAAAGTGAGATTCTGGGGAAGCCAGTTTAGTCCGAACTGTTTGGGATACTGCATCCATTTCGACTTCGACTTATTCTTTTTGAAGGGTTCCCAGGGCTTATAGACAGGACTGTAGTTATAGCTCAGTGCGCCGCGCCAGTTATCTTCTTTCTCATAGACTGTAGTCTCTCCACTGGTACTACGGTGGGAATGACTGTACGAGAAGGAGAAGTTGGCAGGGTCATAGGGCATGGGATGCCGTTTGGTCTTGATACCGACGCGGACGTTCGACAGGGAGAAGTTCGTGTTGGTCGTCTTAGTGACGGCGATGCTCTCGATGGAGTCGCGTTCCTCTTGGTTGGCGGCGACGTCCAGAGCATCCTTGAGTTCCATATCCGAATCCAGCGGATTATACTTTGGACTTCTCTGTTCCTTGGTGACGGAGTAGTAGAGGGGCGCACTCACCTTTGCCTTGTCGGGGAAGAACTTGCCCAGTTCGACATTGGCAGTAATGGAGTATGACTTATAGTCTTCTAAAGACCGTTGCAGGACGCCCTCTTCCAGTCCTCCGAATCCTGCCGTCATGATTTTACCCGTCATATTGAGTGATCCGACATCTGACAACTGGAGGTTCAAGGCACCGCTTGCCGCCCATCCGCCATTGTTGTTGGGCTCCATCAGACGCAGTTCGTCGACCCAGACCTCTCCGGATTTATGCTCACTTGAGATGTTACGGACACCAATCATCATCGTCTTCACTTCTCCTAAGGTAGGGTTACCCATGATGCTGACCGTGTTGTTGGGATGAGTGGGGTCATTCTGGGAGTATAGCTGGTTATAGGATGCTCCGCCGGCAGCCTTTGCCCTGTTACGTTCTTTCTTCAGGTCGGTAAACAATGAGAGGTCCATGTCCAGCATGTTGTCCTTGGGCCAGACGGCACGGCAGTCGTCTAAGTTGTACTTGTTATAGTCGTTACGGTCCGGGGTCAGCGACAGTGGGATCAGGTACTCGTAGTAATTGTTCTTGTAGTCGTTGCCAAAGCGGATGAAGAGAGCCAGTTCACCGTCCTTGAGGTTGAGGTCGTCAATCAGGTGGTTGCAATGGTTGAACATCTGGATATGCTTGTAACGACGCAAGTCCAGCAAAGTGTTCTTATAAACAGCCTTCGACTCACCGGGAGCCAGGTTACGGACATCCATTTTCATCGACTGCTCGTTTTCTTCCACCAGTTGCGGCTGTGAAGGGTCTGTAACGCGAGTGATGCCAGGAGGCAACACGTAGTTGACAGGACGTTTGTCATTGTTCTCTTCGATATTGACGGCACTGATCTCCAGCGTTCCGCTCTCTACCCCACTGGAAAGAGGCTGATGATAGACACGCCATTCTCCGCGTACCAGGTCAAAGGAACCGAAACGCAGGACGATCGGGCGTTTGAAATGGGTCAGGAACATACGTATGAAACGAATGCTGGTGAAGTCGCCGATGTTGCCTACACGGTCGTCATATTGGTCAAGGGGAATACGGAACTGATACCATTTCACCGTCTCGCGGGTACCGTTACGCAGGGAGACATTTGCCTCACGGACATCGGTAATATGGTTCCTTCCCTGTACCATGTCCTCTGGATGGAGGCTGATCTTATACTGGAAGTACCTCTCATACTCATTCAGGGTATAGTCCTGGTTGATGTCCTCCACGTCGGGGTAGGTCTTGTAGCTTGTGTCATAGCCTTCCGTCTGCTGGTCACTGTCCGGCGAGTTGCCCTGTGGCAGGTTAATACGCTTGTAACGTTCGAGGATGGAGGCCTGTCGTGCATCCAGATCGGAGCCACGGTAATAGTGGTAGTTGTCATTGGCGGGGTCGGCATTCCATACAGCACGTACGCTGTCGTTTACCGTGACACCGTTGAGGAAGTTGGCATAGGCAGGTTGTGACCTCTCTTCCTCGTCGTTCAGGCCGTCGAGGCCGACATCCTGTTTGGCACGTGCACCAGGAGAGGTGGCGAAGGCATAGGTCTGTGTCGGTTGTAAGGGAATCTTACCCCATGCGGACTTGGCGAACTTGCCTGTACCGTCGACAGGCATACCGCTCTCATAGAATTTCTTGCCGTCATGGAGGATGTCCTCGCTGACCTCACCCAGATTGATATAGAGGTCGCCTCCATATTCCGAGGCATCTTTCTCCTGGTTGGAATAGATAAACGGATCCAACATCCAGAACTCGATATATTCTATATTCGCCGTCTCAAAGTCGTTCGTGTCCAGCTTACGCATCAAGCCTCCCCACCGTTGGTACGGATTGATGAGTTTTCCGTCCATCGTCACCTCCGTCGTCAGGTTATAGGCACCACGCTCCTCCGGATAGTATGAGAGGTCGAAGACTGGCAGTGTCGCTGTGGCACCGCTATAGGTGCTCTGTTGTCTGTTCGGATAGAGCTCGCTCACATAGACTGCCCTGACATAATGGTTGGACAACTGGTCTAGATCGCTCTTGATATGACTCGGTGTCAGGGATGACGAGCGGTAGGTGAAGATGGGGTCAATGGTATACCAGGCAAGCAGGGAACGGTTGAAACCGCTGGTTACAGAGTCCTTGTCGACTTGTTCTTTGAACATCGAGGGCACACTCGACATCACCCATGATTTGGGTTCACTGATATTAATACCGTTCTTGGCATTCTCAAAGTCGTCGATGTATGATGCGTTATCCTGCGTACCACCTGCCTGTCCGGCAATTAATTGGGCGAACTCACCCGTGAAGGTAATATGCGAGGGTTGTGTACAGTGCAGGAATGGCAGTTTGTCCAGCATTTTGGTGAGCCACTGGCTTTCGTGTTTCCAGTTGATATTCACACCCCAGAGGGTGTTCTTCAACGGCTCGGAGCCCATGGTAACCTTGGTGGTCAGTGTCTGTTCTGTCAAATGCTGTATGGTACCGCCAATCTGCAAGTCTTTCGAGAAGTCATATTCCCAGTTCAGTCCCAGCATGGTCTTCCGCTGCATACCATAGTCGGTATTGCTTTCCAATGATACACTGACGTTTGTTCCTGCATCGATGATACTTTGGTTCAGGATGGTTACCTCACCGGCGGAATAGTCGACAGTATAGTCAGACCCTTCCGTAAGGATGACACCACCTGCCGTGACGACAACAGAGCCCTGTGGTACGTTATAGGCACCCAGGGAGATAACATTGGCGGAAGAGCCCTTGAACTGACCTACCAGCAGGTATTTGTTCTTGTCGGTCATTTGCATGGCGGCTGTCCTGGTGGTGTCGTAGAGTTCGGTGAACGTGTATTTGGCAATCTTGTCGGCAGGGACATGATTCCTCTCCAGGAACTCGCGAAGTGTCTTTCCGAATGGTTCGACGGAGGGGAAGAACACACGTCCCTCGCTGACGGTATATCCTTCTACGAAGTCGAAGTAGCCGTTAGGATGCGCCCTGTTGTTATTGTCCAAGCGGTCGCAGCCCAGTCCACGGAGCAGGGTGATGTCCTTGACTTCAGGGATGTAGGTCAGGTAGACTCCTGCTGTGTCGCTCTGGAACTTGATATCGAGGCGGAACTTTGTCTTCTCCACATTCGAGGCGAGGTAGTAGACGTTCTTCATCATCAACGCCCAGTTCTTCTGTGACGGGTTATTGCTGGTGTTCTTCAGGGATTTTACAAACAGCGCCTCACTGGCATTGGTATGGTCGCTGGCAAATTCTCCCACTTGATAGACTTGTCCTCCATAAGAGAACTCAAAGGCAATGGCAAGAACCTGGTCTGTCTGGATACCGGTCTTGAGGGAAACATATCCCATGGCAGCATTGAGCGTGTATTCAGAACTGTTCAGGAGACGTGCCGAGGAAAGTTTCTCGTAGTCGACACTTCCTGTGAAGTCTCTGATACCGTCGAAGACCGTGGTGGTCATGTCGATGTTACGTGCCTCCGCATAGGTGGTTATCATGCTGCCGTATTCGCTGTTGGCATCATTGCTGGGGATGGCGGATACCGTGCCCCCTGAGCCCCAACGGGTGGAAGTGCTCTCACCGAGGTCTGTCAGGGCGATGATGTTACGGGTGTTGGCAGTCGTTCCCGTCTTGTTGGTAACCCATATCTCCACGCGGTTGATTTGAATACCAGTCATAAGGTTGGGCAGTTTCTGCATGGCATCATCGTAGTGCTCCCTGAAATATTTCGCCAGGAAGAAGTGGCGGTTCTCCTCATAGTCTGCCACGTTCAACTCAAAGGGAGTCAGTTGTACGCCGCCCTTGGAGGATACGCTGGTCGTCGTGGATTTCTTCTGGGAGAAGACGGTCTGCAGTTTCAGTTTGCCGAACTGCATGTCGGTGCGGACACCGAAGAGGCTGGTGGCTCCCTTTACCAGTGAGTTGTTGGTGGGGAAGGTGATGTTACCTGCCTCGACGAGCTTGATGATCTCGTCTTCCTTGCCCTCATAGCGCAGCTTGATGTTTTTAGTATCGAAATCGAAGGTGGCATCGGTATTGTAGTTCAGGTTCATGTTTACTTTATCACCGACCTTACCTGTCACGTTCAAGTTGATTTTCTCGTCAAAGTCTATCGCCTTGGTATTTCTGTTGCGTTCAGGCAACGAGGGATTTTCAATGTTCTTGAAATTAGCACCTAACTTCAACTCCGCTGTTCCCTGTGTCTTGATGCGCACACCGCCGGGACCGAAGATCTTCTCCGCAGGACCTAAGTCGAAATGCATGTCGGCAAAGTCGAACTTATCCTTGCCTTTGGCATCGAAGTTGGCAACGTTTTTCTGACGGAAGAAATGACGTAGCTCACGCTCACGGCTCCATTCCTGATACTCCTCAGGCGACATTAGAATAGGGGCGTTGAGATAGGAACTGCCGATTTTCGAGCCTATCAGGTAGAAACCTGTGGAGTCGTCATATTCTGCCTGTTGCTTGATATTCTCAGGCATACGGAGGTCGACGACAGCACTGTCGAGGTCGCTGACAACCACAGGACTGGTTTTCTTGATCTTCCAACGGGGGTGGAGCAGGGAGTCAGGGATTTCTTCATCTTCTGTCACCAACGTCGGCTGTGCCTTGATGGAGTCGTCTGGAAGTGAAGAATGAAAAGTGAAGAGTGAAGAGTGGGCTGCCGCCATGACTAATGGCAGTGCAAAGAAAAGAAGTATGACAGTCCATAAGACTATCCTGCTCTTCTTTCCCATAGTAATAAATTCTTCACTCTTCACTTTTTCACTCTTTACTTAATTTGTTTCAGGGCAAGTTTGACCACCTGCTCGACAGGGGCATTCGGCTGTTCCTTCAGGATGGCAACAACCACTTTCTGTGTGGGGGCAGGGGAGAAACCTAACATCGTGAGGGCGGCTACAGCTTCGTCCCTTACTGCATTGTTGACAGGGGCAGCCATCGTTCCGCCAGCAGGAATCTCGTCAGTAATACCCAGGGCGACAATCTTGTCGCGCAGGTCGACGATGATACGCTGGGCGGTCATCTTACCGATACCCTTGATACCTTTTACCACCCGTTCATTGCCGGTCGAAATGGCGGCACATAGTTCTGATACGCTCATCGACGAGAGCATCATACGGGCGGTATTAGGTCCTACGCCACTGACGGAGATGAGTAACTCAAACATCTCCCTTTCCTTTTTGTTGACAAAGCCATACAGTACATGGGCATCCTCCCGAATCGACTCGTAGACATAGAGCTTGACTTCTTTCTTGCCCTGAATGGCACTGTACGTATTCAGTGAGATATTCAGACCATAGCCTACTCCTGCCGCTTCAACCGTTGCCAAGGCAGGGGTCAGTTCAGTCAACTCACCCTTCACATATTCTATCATATTTCGCGTGTCTGTATTAATACAATCATATAAACGCATATCGCTTACAATTTATTGTATTTACCCTCTGAATAGATGCAAATTGTTACAAATGGTTACTTTTCAAGAAAAAAGTCCGCCTATTCGTTACGTTTTTCGCTGAAAAAGTGTAATTTTGCGCAGAAATTGAACACATAAACAACTAATTTTATAAAATGACGATGAAAAAGATTCGCGCTGCCGTCGTTGGTTACGGCAACATCGGTAAGTTTACCATTGAGGCACTGGAAGCCTCTGCCGACTTTGAGATTGCTGGCGTTGTGCGCCGTAACGGTGCAGAGAACAAACCTGCAGAATTGGCTCCCTATGAGGTTGTGAAGGATATCAAGGAATTGAAGGATGTCGATGTGGCTATCCTTGCCACACCTACCCGTTCCTGTGAGGAATATGCCAAGCAAATCCTGCCGTTGGGCATCAATACCGTCGACTCGTTCGATATCCATACCAATATCCGTGGGTACCGCGAGCGTCTGATGGAAATCAACAAGCAGACCAATACTGTCAGCGTCATTGCTGCCGGATGGGATCCGGGTTCCGACTCCATCGTCCGCACCCTGATGCAGAGTCTGGCTCCCAAGGGACTGAGCTACACGAATTTCGGACCGGGTATGTCGATGGGTCACTCCGTCTGTGTCCGTTCAAAGGCTGGTGTGAAGAACGCGCTGTCGATGACCATTCCTCTTGGTGAGGGCATCCATCGCCGTATGGTATATGTCGAGTTGGAAGACGGTTACACCTTGGAACAGGTTACCAAGGACATCAAGGCAGACCCCTATTTCGCCAATGACGAGACACATGTCTTCGCTGTCGAGTCGGTGGATGCCGTCAAGGATATGGGCCATGGTGTCAATCTCGTCCGCAAGGGTGTGAGTGGCAAGACGCAGAATCAGCGTTTGGAGTTCAATATGAGTATCAATAACCCTGCCCTTACCGCACAGGTATTGGTCAACGTGGCTCGCGCATCCATGCGCCAGCAGCCAGGTTGCTATACGATGATTGAGATTCCTGTTATCGACATGCTCCCCGGTGAGCGCGCCGACCTGATAGAACATTTGGTATAGTAATGCATTCGGATATCTCCGATGAGCAGGTGCTCGACAATGCAGGTATCCGTGTCACGGCAGTGCGACTGCTGATATGGCGACAGATACGGCATGGCTTTCAGGATGCCTTTAGTTTAGGCGACCTGGAAGCCAGATTGCCGACTGTCGACCGCTCCACCTTGTTCCGTACCCTTACCCTGCTCACGGAGGCGCATCTGTTGCATGACATCGACGACGGTTCCGGCTCCCAGAAATACTGTGTCTGCCATCTGGACGACACCCGCCATTGCGAGGGACATGTCCATATCACCTGTCGGCAGTGTCACCGCACCTTCTGTCTTACCCATGTACGTATCCCCTCTGTCCCCTTGCCGGAAGGCTTCATACAGGAAGAGACGGAGTATATCGTCAAGGGTATCTGTCCTGGGTGTGCCAGGAAGGTAAATTAGTATATCAATGAAGTTCTTTATGAGACGAATGAGAATTTTACATATCATGCTGAATGGTAGATATTTGCAACTTTTATTATGCGTTGCAATGCTGGCGACAGCACAGACAGTAACAGCGCAGGACGAGACGATTGTGTTTACGCCCCAATGGACGGCGCAGGCACAATTCGCAGGTTACTATGTGGCAGAGGTGAAGGGGTTCTACCGAAAGGCAGGTGTGAAGGTGAGGATTGAGCACCCATCGGCTACGCAATCGGCAATGAGTCGCTTGCGCATGAACCGGTGTCAGGCCACTACGCTGCAGCTTTGTCAGGCGATGGAGGTCGTGGATGACGGTACCCCTTTGGTGAACATCCTGCAGACGTCGATGAACAATGCTATGGTCATCGTTTCGGCTCATAATAAAGACCCACTGACGTTGAAAGGTGCCCGTGTGGGCATTTGGAGTGTAGGCTTCGGTCAGTTGGCTATTTGTATGAGTATCAAGGATCACTTGAATTACGAATGGATACGCTTTGCTCAGAACATCAACCTGTTCTTGGCAGGTGCCCTGGATGCCATACTGGCTATGAGTTATAACGAGTACTACCAGCTGGTGCAGGCGGGAATCGAGATGACCGACAAGAGCGTGTACCGTTTTTGTGACCACGGTTATAACGTGCAGGAGGACGGTGTCTATATGGTTCGAACCTATTACGAGAAGCACCGTGAGCAGGCCAAGAAGTTCGCTCAGGCTAGCCAGAAAGGCTGGGAGTGGGCTGCCCAACATCCTGACGAAACGCTGGACATTGTGATGCAGTATGTAAATCGCGAACATATTGCTACTAACCGCGTGATGCAGCGACTGATGCTCAAGGAAGTGTTACGCCTGCAGGTGGACCGCGAATCAAAGAAGCGCGAGTTCCGCCTTCGCCCCGATATGGTGCGGCAGGCAAGCCATCTGATGGCGGAGTACCAGATGCTGAGCCGCGAAGTGACGTACGAAGAACTCGTAGGTGATAAATGAATAGAGAATTTGCTACCGCTATAATAATATGAAAAATATCCTCGCATATATCCGCCGCAAACTCTCCGTCAGGGTCAGCCTGTGGGTGGTTATGTTTGCTGCTGTCATCTTCATCACCGCCCTTAGTTTCCTATTCTATCAGTCACGTGAGGCGGTGCGTCAGGAAGCCATCAATCGTGCTACACAGATTCTCGACAAGACATCACTCCGTGTTGAGGGTATTCTCAACCGTGTCGAAGTGGCATCGAACATGACCCATTGGCTTGTACAGCGTCATCCCGACAAGGCAGATTCGATGTTCGTCTATAGCCGTGGTATGCTGCTGAACAACCCCGATTTCTACAATTGCTCCATCGCCTTCGAGCCGTACTACTTTGAAGACAAGGGGCGTTATTTCTCTGCCTACACGAAACACATCGGTGACAGCATCCGCACGATACAGGTCGGCAGCGACAACTACCAATACTTCTTCATGGACTGGTACCTCATGCCCACGCTGCTCGACCGCCCATGTTGGACGGAGCCATATATGGATATCGATGTGCTCACCAACACCACCGAGATGGTGACCAGTTTCTGTCAGGCAATCAAAAACCGGGACGGTAACGTGATAGGTGTCATCAACACTGGTCTGTCGCTGAACTGGCTCTCACATACCATCTCGGCTGTAAAGCCCTATCCCCACTCTTATAGTATCATGATTGGGCGTGGCGGTACCTACTTCGTACACCCAGACACGACGAAAATTACCTGCCAGACCATTTTTACCCAGACCATTGAGCACCCTGACACCGCCTTGACCGCATTGGGCCACTCCATGCAGCGCGGTGAGGAAGGTATGAAACGAATGATTTTGAACGGAGAGGAGTGCTATGTCTTCTACAAGCCACTCGGCAAGACGGGCTGCAGCATGGCTATCGTCTGTCCTGAGAGTGACATCTTCGGCGGTTTCGACCGCCTGCGCCGCGCCGTCATGGGTATCGTTATCGTAGGTCTGCTGCTGATGCTCTGTTTATTCATTAACATCATCACCCGCGAACTCAGTCCCTTGCGCCGCCTGGCTCATGAGGCTGAGACCATTGCCTCGGGACAATTCGACACCCAGTTGCCCAACTTCCAGCGTACAGACGAGATAGGTCAGTTAAGTCACTCGTTTGGCAATATGCAACAGTCGCTGGTGAAATACATTGAGGAATTGAAGGACACTACTGCCCAGAAGGCTTCTATAGAGAGTGAGTTGAATGTTGCCCATAGCATACAGATGTCGATGTTGCCCAGCGTGTTCCCTAACCTTGAGGGACTGGACATGTACGCCTCGATGACCCCTGCCAAGGAAGTTGGCGGTGACCTCTACGGCTATCTGTTGAAGGACGACAACCTCTATTTTTGCCTTGGCGATGTATCGGGCAAAGGTGTACCTGCCTCACTCTTCATGGCACAGGTGACGCGATTGTTCCGTACGCTGGCGAATCAACAGATACCCCCTGCCGATATCTGCACACAGATGAATGAGGCTCTTTCCGGTGATGAGAATCCTACCAATATGTTTGTTACCCTGTTCATTGGACTCGTCAACCTGACAACAGGTCACCTCTCTTTCTGTAATGCCGGTCACAACCCACCCGTCATCGGTGGTGGCGAGCATCACGGTGAGTTCCTCCAGATGCTACCTAACTTTCCTATCGGTGTGCTGTCTGGGTTGCAGTTCCAAGGCGAGGAGATCGACAGCATCAAAGGACGTCCGCTGTTCATCTACACCGACGGACTGAACGAGGCTGAGAACCTTAAAAATGAGCAGTTTGGTGACGACCGTCTACTTGACATTTTGCGCAACACTCATTTCGAGACAGCCTGTCAGGTGATTGAGACCCTCGCCGTCGAGATAGAGCACCATCGTAATGGTGCTGATCCCAATGATGACTTGACAATGATGTGTCTAAGAATTAGTATTTGATTATTTTCTTAAAGAAATTATTGAACAATCATGATGAAAAGCAAACTACTTAACTTAATGACTTTATGTCTGTTTCTTCCTGTCTCTATGGAGGCACAGGACTATTCAAAGTATTATCAGAACCTGCCAGTGAAGATGGCACAGGTCAGTCGACCCCAGATTCCTGCCAACGAGTTGAATATCAAAGAGGTAGGTGGAGTGGGCGATGGCGTCACCCTGAATACGGAGGCTTTCAGCAAGGGTATCTCGAAACTCAATAAGATGGGAGGCGGTCGACTTGTCGTCCCTCAGGGCGTATGGCTAACGGGTCCGATTGTGTTCAAGGATAATATTGAGTTATATCTTGACAAGAATGCCATCATCTATTTTTCGCCCGACAAACGCTTGTATGTGGTAGAGAGCAGCAAGTCGAGTCGTGTGGAGCCTTGTATCAAGGCCTCGAAGCGCAAAAACATCGCCATTACAGGTAGTGGTATTATTGACGGAAACGGAGCCCAATGGCGACCCGTGAAACGTAACAAGGTGAGTGATGCGGAATGGAGTGCCTTCAAGCAGATGGGTGGCGTGGAGCGTCAGAACGGTACGCTGTGGTATCCATGGGAACTGAAGTCTGGCTATCCCGATATCAAAGACTCTCCTGAAGAACAGGAGAAGATGCGTAACGACCTGGTGCGCTTCACAGATTGTGAGAATGTGCTCTTCGAGGGCGTGACTTTTCAGAATGCCCCGAAGTTCCATGTACATCCCTGCTATTGCAAGAACGTCATAGTTGACGGTATCACGGTACGCTGTCCCTGGAATGCCCAGAACGGTGATGCCATCGACTTCAGTGATGTGAATGTCGGACTGATTGTCAACTCTACGGTGGATGCCGGTGACGACGGCCTCTGTATGAAGAGTGGAACCTATAAGGAGAATGCAAAAGCCAACGGCTGTGAAGACATCCTTATTCAAGATAATACCGTATATCATGCCCATGGTGGTTTCGTACTCGGCAGTGAGACGATCAGCGGAATGCGCCGAATAGTGGTGCGTAACTGTCGTTTCAGTGGTACGGATACGGGACTGCGTTTCAAGAGTGGTCTCAGCCGTGGCGGTAAGACGGAGCAACTGTTTGTCTCTGACATCGTCATGGCAGATATCAAGGATGAGGCCATCGTCTTCCAGTGCGACTATGTCGACCGTCCCGCAGGCAGCGACCCCAATAAAGTGCCTGTCTTCACGGAGGAACAGAAAAAGAAGGCTCCTGAATTCCAGGATATCCATATCTCGAATGTCGTTTGCCGTGGCACTAAGACGGGTATTCTCGCTGCTGGCATCCTTGGACTAGACTGCGTCCATGACATTGATATCAGTAACTGTACCATCGTTTATGACAAGACGGGACAGCAGATTGATGAGAATACTGCTAAACTGCAGTTGACGAATGTGAATCTTATTAAGAACGAGAATAACAAAGAGTAAAAGCAAAAAGGATCAATGAAAAGACTAATGACAATCAGCCTCTTGCTGGCACTTTCACTGGTGCTGCAGGCTCAAGGAAAGAAAATTGTCCCCAAGATGGAGAAGGGCATGGAGAGAACCTACGTGACAAAGAGTACAACCAGTGTTCCTGGACAGAAAGATGTAAATGTCACCTGTGAGACAAAGTATATGGTGACAGGAACTACTGCCGACGGTTATATTCTTGAGGTGGTCACCACTTCTGTGTCCTCGGATGCGACACCAGACAATATCGCAGGGCAGTTAATCAGTGCCGGTGAGGAGTTGCTGAAGGATTGCCATATCCGTATAGCCACTGACATGAGCGGTAAACCGCTGAAGATTCTTAATTATGATGAACTAAAGGCAAAACTGACCGTACAATGTGACAAGTTTGTCGGCAAGATGTTTGAGGCGATTCCACAGATCCAGCAGGTGATGTCGAAGGACAAACTGAAAAGTCAGATTATGGAGAATGTCACCGAGGAGAAACTTGTTTCTACTCTGTGCCATACTGGTGTGCTGGCTTTGAATGGTAAGATGGTGATGACGGGCGCTCAGGAAGAGTATGTCAACGAACAGAATTTGAAGATGAAACGGACGTACTTTGTCACGGAAAATTCTGTCGTGACTAATTCCTGTATGAACATGACCAAGGACGAGTTGAAACAACTGATTATAGAGAAGGTCGGAGAACTGATGCCCGAGCAGGCGGATATGATAAAACAGAATATTGACAAGATTATGGATTCTGGTCTGCTGAAGATGGATATGAAAGAGACTGCGACCTATTTGTTGCAGAAGGATGATTGGTTGAAATCTGTTACTATTGAGATGACCAATAATACCATGGGACAGCAGGCTGTATCCAAGACTACTATCACTGTCAAATAGTCCTTTTTTATTAAGAAATCAGAATCTCGCTGAGTGTAGGATGAATATGTGTCATATCCTCTAACTCAGCGAGTTTTGTGTCCTTGCACATGAGGACACTGACTTCCTGCACAATATCGGCGGCATGGGCTCCATATGCATGACAGCCTATGATACGAGTGTTTTTGTCGGAGAAGAGTTTGAGCATGCCCTCCGTTTCACCCATCGCCTGCGCCTTACCGTTGGCACGCCAAAAAGATTTCTTACACTGGTATTCAATGCCTTGTGCCTTCAACTGATCCTCTGAAGGTCCTACACAGGCTGCCTCAGGCTCAGTGAAGATAGCGGCAGGCGTGATGTCAAAGCGGATGCCATCCGTCTTTCCAAGGATATCGTTGACGGCTCTTTTTGCCTGCATCTCAGCAGCATGGGCCAGCATCTGTCTGCCGTTGACATCACCGATGGCGTAGATGTTTGCTGCGATGGAATCGCAGCCTACGCAACGGAAGTTGTTGTCAACGGGGATGGCACCCTGTGGGGTAAGGGTGATACCGAGAGCGTCAAGATTCAGCCCCTCAGTACGGGGTTTACGTCCAGTAGCCATCAGGATGACATCAGCATCGATATCTGCGATATTCTCAACGGCAGTCTTCATCTTGAAAGTGATGCCATGCTTCTCCAGTAACTTACGTAAGCGTTTGGCGATATCGCTGTCCAAAGCAGGTAGACATTCCTTCAGATATTCTATCACTGTCACTTCAGAACCGAAACGCTGGAAGACTCTGGCGAACTCCATGCCGATGACACCGGCACCGATGATGGCCAGACGCTTGGGGAGGGTGTTGAGGTTTAATAGTCCTGTAGAATCAACAACCCTTGGATCGTTGCAACCAGCGATGGGCAACCATTTGGTTTCAGAGCCTGTGGCAATGATGATGTTATCAGCGGTATAGTTTTCCTTTGCTGTGACAGAGTCGCAGCTTACAGAAACGGTATGGGCATCGACGAAAGAGACGGTGCCTCGTACCAGCGTGATATTGGGGTGGGAGAGGATACCCTCCACGCCACTGCGCAATTGAGGTACGACGGCAGCCATGCGTTCGCGAGCCTCAGCAAAAGTGGTACTATGGGCATAGGTCTTGGTAGGGATACATCCTACATTCAGGCAGGTGCCGCCAACTTCAGAACTTTCAAAGATTACCACTTTCAGTCCTTGCTTGGCGGCATATTCCGCGGCCTTGTAGCCTCCAGGACCTGCACCAATAATAATCAAATCAGTAGTCATAAGGCTATTGGCTGTTAGTGGTTAGCAATTGGCGGTAGGTGACGACGGGATGTTTGGCAGCCAGGACATCATCCACACGACCGATGGGCGTGTTGTGAGGCGCCGACTTCACCAATTCAGGATTCGTCTTTGCCTCCTCGGCAATTTTGCGCATCACGGCAATGAAACCGTCAAGTGTCTCCTTCGACTCATTCTCCGTAGGCTCTATCATCAGCGACTCGTGGAAGAGCAAGGGGAAGTATATCGTGGGGGCATGATAGCCGTAGTCCAACAGGCGTTTCGCTACATCCATCGTGGTGACACCCGTCGACTTGTCCTTCAGTCCGTCGAAGACGAACTCATGACAACATAGTCCGTCAATAGGCAACTCATAGACATCCTTCAATGACTCCTTGATATAGTTGGCATTAAGGGTGGCAAGGGGACCTACCATCTTGATCTGGTCGCGTCCTAATGAGAGGATGTATGCCAAAGCGCGCATCATCACACCGAAGTTACCCTGATAAGGTGATACGAAGGGGAAAAACTCCTGCAAGCCCTCACGGACACCCACAGGACCGGCACCAGGTCCGCCACCGCCATGAGGCGTGGAGAAGGTCTTGTGGAGGTTGATGTGCATTACGTCGAAGCCCATGTCGCCAGGGCGACAGGCACCCAGCATGGGGTTCAGGTTGGCACCGTCATAATACATCAGTCCGCCACAGTCGTGAATCATCTTTGCAATCTTGGGGATGTCACGTTCGAAGAGACCAAGGGTATTGGGGTTGGTCATCATCATCGCAGCGATGGATGGTCCCTCTAGATTAACCAGATGCTCTAGATGTTCTAGATCGACGAGACCGTCAGTTGTCGACTTCACCTCCAGAATCTCCAGTCCGCAGACAGCAGCGGAAGCGGGATTGGTGCCATGGGCCGAATCTGGGACAATGACTTTCTTGCGCTGCATATCGCCACGAGACCGATGATAGTTGTCGATGATCATCAATCCAGTGAGTTCACCATGTGCTCCGGCATAGGGCTTGAAGGTGAAGTGGGCAAGCCCTGTCAGGGCACAAAGAGAACGCTCCAAAAGTGAAACAACAGCCGATGCTCCCTTCGTCGTAGATGCGGGCTGTAGGGGATGTAAGTTCTGGAATTGCGGCAGGGCGGCTATCTCTTCATTGATTTTAGGGTTGTACTTCATTGTGCAAGAGCCGAGAGGATAGAAACCCGTATCGACACCGAAGTTGTTGTTAGAAAGATTTGTATAGTGGCGCACCACGGTGAATTCGTCGCATTCGGGCAACTGTGCATTTTCTGCACGACGCAACGAAGCAGGAATCTCGTAACTGCCGAAATTGTTCTTTGGTAGTGAATACCCTTTGCGACCCTCTTTCGAGAGTTCGAAGATTAGGTTTCCGTATAATCTGTTGTTCATAATCTTACGACTATTTATTAGTGTAATCCACCTACAAGTGGAAGCAAATCGACAAAACGGTCTATATCTTCTTTTGTCCGCTTTTCTGTCACAGCAATTAGCAGGTTCCCATCTGTCATACGGATGCCAGGAAGAATGCCATTCATTATATAGGTAGAGAAAAGTTGATCCATATTCCCATCATACTGAATAAGGAATTCATTAAAGAAGGGCTGATTATAAACAAGAGAGAAATGACCAGTTGCCAGCATTTTGTCACAAAGATAGTGGGCACCTGCATAGCTCAACTCAGCAGCCTCCTTTAATCCCTCCTTACCCATCAGTGACAGGTAAATTGTCACCCACAATGCCATCAGACTCTGGTTACTACAGATATTCGACGTGGCCTTCTGGCGACGTATGTGCTGCTCTCTAGCTTGTAGTGTTAGTACGAAGGTACGCTGATTGCGGTTGTCTTTTGTCATCCCCACGATACGTCCCGGCATCTTACGGATGAGTTTCTCCGTGCAGCACATATAACCCACGTAAGGACCTCCCCACTGCATGGGTATACCCAAACTCTGACCATCACCCACGGCGATGTCGGCACCCCATTCACCTGGTGTCTTCAATACGGCAAGGTCGGCAGCGACACTATTCATGACAAAAAGAGCCTTGTTGTCGTGACAGGCATCGGCAAAACCAGAAAAGTCCTCAATGATACCACAAGCGTTTGGCTGTTGCACGATGACACCTGCCACACCATCAAGCGTTGAGAGTTGAGCGTTGAGGGTTGAGAGTTTTGTTACGCCGTCTTCAGCGGGAATGGTCACTAGTTCTATGCCCTGATGTAGTGCATAAGTGTCAAGCACTTTGCGTGTATTGGCATTCAAGGTCTCCGACACAAGCACTTTGTTCTGTTTCTTTCCTGCGGCTACAGCCATCATCATTGCTTCAGCACAGGCGGTGGTACCGTCATACATGGAAGCATTGGAGATGTCCATACCTGTCAGTTCTGCCATCATGCTCTGGTATTCGAATATATAGTGCAACGTGCCTTGTGAGATTTCTGCCTGATAGGGGGTGTAGGAAGTCAAGAACTCGGAGCGCGACAGCAGATTGGGAATGACTGACGGTGAATAGTGGTCATAGACACCATAGCCCGCAAAACAGGTAAGTTGCTTTGTTTGATTTCCTAACTTCTCAAATGCTTGGCGCACTTCCATCTCACTAGCCCCTAGAGGAATCTCATAATCGTCTCTGAAACGGATGCTTTCTGGAATCTGAGCGTAAAGATCGTCAAGGCTCTTCACACCCACCTTAGCTAGCATCTCTTTCTGGTCTTCGTCGGTGTGGGGGAAATACTTATACATCAGCGTAATAACGTAATAACGATATAACGGTATAACGAAAAAGCTTACTTCTCACAGAATGCGGTGTATGCCTTGGCATCCATCAGGTTGTCGAGGTCGCTCTTGTCATTCATCTCAACCTTGATGATCCAGTTGGCGAAGGCATCCTGGTTAATTAACTCTGGCTGGTCGTCCAATGCCTCGTTCACCTCTACGACAGTACCGCTGACAGGAGAAATCAGGTCGCTGGCAGCCTTGACACTCTCTACAGCACCGAACTCCTCACCTGCCGTTACTTCGTCGTCTACGTCCGGCATGTCCACATACACCACATTACCCAAAGCGTTCTGTGCATAGTCGGTAATACCGATGAAACCAAAGTTACCTTCTACTCTCACATACTCATGCGACTCGCTATAAAAGAGTCCTTCAATTACTTTTGCCATAATATCTTATTTTTTATAGTTTTTGTTATAGAATTGCTTTTTGACCACCTTACCAGGGAATACCTTCTTGCGGATCTGTATCTGTACCTCGGTATCCAGTTTAGCATATTGGGTATCTATCAACGCCATACAGACACTCTTATCAGTGGATATGGTATGATAACCGGTGGTTACCTCACCGATAGGTTCACCTTCCATATTCAGTACGGCATAGCCGTGACGCGGTATTGCCTTGTCGTTGAGCTCTATGCCTATGAGTTTTTTGGGAGCACCCTCTGCCTTTTGCTTGGCAAGTGCCTCCTTACCGATAAACTCTTCCTTGTCGAGTTTGACGAAGATACCCAATCCTGCCATGATGGGTGTGATATTCTCAGAGAGCTCGTCACCATAGAGGGGCAGTCCCACCTCGAAGCGCAGAGTGTCACGGCAACCGAGTCCGCAGGGTTTTACGCCTGCGGCAATGAGTTTGTCCCAGCAATCATTGACGTATTCCGCAGAGGCATAGATTTCAAAGCCGTCCTCACCCGTATAGCCGGTACGACTAACAATAAAGCTGTTGGCTGTTGGCAGATGGCAGTTGGCATTCAACATTTTAAAAGTATAGAACGCCAGTTCCTTGCAGGGAATACCCAACACTTCCTCCATTACATATTCTGCCTCAGGACCTTGTATGGCCAGTTCACCATACAGATCACTCTGGTGCTCCAGTGTGATATCGAAGCCTGTAGCCTGCTGTTGTATCCATGCCCAGTCCTTGTCTATGTTCGAGGCGTTGATGACGAGGAAGAAACGGTCGTCCGCCATCTTATATACTAAGAGGTCGTCTACCACACCGCCGTTTTCATAGCACATCATGCCATAGAGAATTTTCCCGTTGGGGATTCCTCGTACGTCATTGGTGAAAATATAGTTGACATAACACTCCGCATCTTTGCCGCTGACGAGCACTTCACCCATGTGGCTCACATCGAACACACCACAATGCTGGCGTACTGCCTGGTGCTCGTCCACAATATCCGTATATTGGATTGGCATATCAAAACCACCGAAGGGCGATATCAGTGCCCCTAAGGCGACATGCTTCTCATAGAGACAGGTTCGTTTGTTATTCATATATTATTCAGTTAGTAAATCTATCAAGTCGGTTTTCATTAAATTCAAGATGATGTCATCAATACGGTCAGGCAAGAGGCGACTAATAGCTCCGGCCTCCAAGGGCACGTCTTTTAGTTTATGAAGCAGTCCGTTATCGAGATCGCCAATCAAGAAAAAGTCCCCCATTAGATTGACACTTTTGATGATGCCATTTTTCACTTCGATACGAGCTTCTAATCCGCCCACATTCTCGATATGGCGTTTCTTGATGAGGGTGTAGTGAGGATTCTTTCCGTAAATAAACTCATCGGAGAGGTATTCCTGTTCTGTCTGTTCTATTTGACGGACATCCTCTTCATTAAGTGTGAGGTCTTCTTCACAGAGATGATGGTGTACGAAATCCTTGAACTCAGGCAAACTGATGTCCAGGTAGTCTTTTAGGAAAGTGACACGCTGATGTACGCTTTTGATACCCTTTGACATGAGTTTCTCCCCGGGAGGTGTAATGGAACCCACCATGTTCAGAAGGTCTGTATCGTAGAGCATAGTACCATGTACGATACTGTGTCCTGGGATTTTGTAGAAGGCATTACCCGATACCTTGCGATTACCAATCATCACATCGTTACGACCAGACGGCGAGGCATCTACACCCAGTTTCTGGAGCATCAGCACAATCATGTTGATATAGCGGTTGAAGGTGAAACCCACCTGTTCCTCGTTGGTAATATACGAGAACATCACATTGTTCATATCTGCATAGACACATCCTCCACCACTCTTCCGGCGGTAGGTCTGGATGTGGTGTCTGCGACAGAAGTCAAGGTTTACCTCGTTCTCTATCAATTGGTTGCGCCCGAAGATGACACTGGGTTCCACCTGCCACATGAAGAAGCAGTCGTCTGCCTTCACATGTCTCGCCACATATTCCTCCATGGCAAGATAGAAGGAGAGTCGCCTTGTCTGATAGTTTGGCAGTGCTATATAAACCATAGTTATAACGTGATATCGGAATAACGGGATAACGTAATAACGGATTATTTTTTATCGTAAGCATGAAGGGGATAGTCGATAGTGAAATGCAGTCCACGGCATTCCTTGCGCTCCAGTGCCCAGCGGGTGATGAGGTAGCCGACATTAATCATGTTACGTAACTCACAGATGTCACGGCTTGCCTTGACACGCTTGAACAGACGCTCTGTTTCTTCGTAGAGCATATCCAGACGATCCCAGGCACGATGCAGGCGAAGGTCAGAACGGACAATACCTACATAGTTGGACATAATCTGCGCCACCTCCTTGACAGACTGTGTAATCAGCACCTTTTCCTCATTGGTCATCGTGCCCTCGTCGTTCCATTTGGGGACTTCTAAGTTATACTCATATTCATCGATGTGTTGTAGTGAATGCTTTGCAGCAGCGTCGGCATAGACGACAGCCTCGATGAGTGAGTTGGAGGCAAGACGGTTACCACCGTGCAGTCCTGTGCAGGAACATTCACCGAGGGCATAGAGCCGTTCGATACTTGACTGACCGTTCAGATCGACCTTGATACCTCCGCACATATAATGGGCGGCAGGACGGACGGGGATATAGTCGGTTGTGATGTCGATACCCATCGACAGGCATTTTTGGTAGATATTCGGGAAGTGATGCCGTGTCTCCTCGGCAGGTTTGTGGGTGACATCGAGACAGACATGGTCTATACCGTGTATCTTCATCTCCTTGTCGATGGCACGAGCCACGATGTCACGGGGAGCCAGTGACAAGCGCTCGTCGTATTTCTCCATGAATGTCTCACCGTTGGGTAGTTTCAAAATACCGCCATAGCCACGCATTGCCTCTGTAATAAGATAGGCAGGATGTGTCTCGTTGGGATTATGCAGTACGGTGGGATGGAACTGTACGAACTCCATGTCTGCCACCGTTCCCTTGGCACGATAGACCATAGCGATACCGTCACCAGTGGCAATGACAGGGTTCGAGGTGGTGAGATAGACGGCACCGCAACCGCCTGTACACATCACCGTGACCTTGGATAGGAAGGTGTCTACTTTCTGTGTTTTGGGATTCAGAACATAGGCACCATAGCACTGGATATGTGGTGAACGGCGTGTCACACGGACACCCAGATGGTGCTGGGTGATAATTTCGACGGCAAAATGGTTTTCCTTGACATCAATATCGGGGTGGTTGCGTACAGCCTCCATGAGTCCGCGCTGTATTTCCGCTCCTGTGTCGTCTGCATGGTGTAGGATACGGAACTCAGAATGTCCCCCCTCCCGGTGCAGGTCAAACTGTCCATCCTCTTTCTTGTCGAAGTTCACACCCCAGTTAACGAGTTCCTGAATCTGTCCTGGTGCATTGCGTACCACCAGTTCCACTGCCTTGTGGTCGTTGATATAGTCACCGGCGATGATGGTGTCGGCGATGTGCTTGTCGAAGGTGTCTGCCTTCATATTGGTGACGCTGGCGACACCACCTTGGGCAAAAGAGGTATTGGCCTCGTCCAATGAGGTCTTGCAGATCATACACACCTTACCTTTGTTGGCACGAGCCACCTTCAGGGCATAACTCATGCCTGCCACACCTGCTCCTATAACTAAGAAATCGTATTTGTAAACCATAGTAGTAGTAATTTATGTTGCAAAGATACAAAAAAACTCTAAACTCTAAACTCTAAACTCTAAACTTTTTCTTATCTTTGCACGTAAATTATGAACAGATTCAAATTATTATTCCTATTATTGTTGGCTTCCGTCGGCATGATGGCACAGACGGAGGAGCCTGATACTTTCTGTGTTGACAGTGTAGAAGTGGCGTTGCCTTGGCCGCAGAATGTGCAGTACAGGTTGGATTCTCTCGTGTGTGACAAGATGTTTGAAACCTCCATGGTAGGTATGATTGTCTACGACCTGACTGCCGATTCTGTCTTGTATAAAGTGAATGAGCGTCAGGCGATGCGTCCTGCTTCTACGATGAAACTCGTTACCGCCATCACGGCACTGGACCGTTTGGGTGGTTCCTATCAGTTCCGCACCCAGCTCTATTATACGGGCACGGTGGAGGATCATACCCTGAACGGTGACCTCTATTGTGTGGGAGGCTTCGACCCTGCCTTCAACGTTGACGATATGAAAGCCTTTGTTGAGAGCATCCAGCGCATGGGCGTGGATACAATCTGCGGACGGATTGTCGCAGACAGATCGATGAAGGATGCAGACCTGTTGGGCGAGGGATGGTGCTGGGATGATGACAACCCGAAACTGTCGCCCCTTTCCCATGGACGTGACATTGCTTTTCTGGAACGTTTCGTCAACGAACTTTCCGAAGAGGGTATCGTGCTCGACAATGTCAGGCTTTCCGAAGGTAGCCTGCCCAACGATGCGTATATTCTCTGCAGCCGTTTTCATAGCATGGACCAGATTCTGCAGCGTATGATGAAGGTCAGTGACAACTTCTATGCTGAGGCGATGTTCTACCAACTTGGTGCTGTTATTGGTCGGCGACCGGCGAAGGCAAAGGATGCTGCCAGTGTTGTCAAACAACTCATCCAGAAAGTAGGCAACGGAAAGAATCCCTATCGTATTGCTGATGGTAGCGGACTGTCTTTATATAATTACGTGACACCGGAATTGGAGATGCGTCTGCTGCGTTATGCCTACCGCAACTCGAATATCTATCTCCATTTGTTACCCTCCCTGCCTGTCGCAGGACGTGACGGTACGTTGAAGACACGTATGAAGGGAACTTTTGCCGAAGAGAATGTCAAGGCGAAGACGGGTACCGTGACAGGCATTTCTGCCCTTGCCGGTTATTGCACGGCAGCCAATGGACACCAACTATGTTTCTCGATTATCAACCAAGGTATTATGAAGTCAGATCCGGGACGCAACTTCCAGGACCGTGTTTGTAATGCCCTCTGTGCTCCCTAAGACAAAATTTACCGTTCTGAGCAATAACGTTCAAAGTCTTCGCGATAGGCTTCCGTGACACGGATGATCTCGTCACCGATATAGACGCACATATTACGGTCGACCGTTCGTATCTTGTCCAATCGGACGATATAGGAACGGTTGATACGCATAAAGGCATCCTGAGGCAGGGTGTCCTCCACTGCTTTCATCGTCATATGGGTAGTCCAAGGCAGACGCTCTCCTTCTATATGGAAGCGGACATAGTCTTTCATCCCTTCCACATAGACGATATGGTCGAAATTCACCTGTCGCAATTCTCCGTCAACACGGATAAACATCGTCTTCTTGGGGGTAGTCAAGGGGACTGGTTCTTGGTTTTTGTCATAATCAGGGAACCTGTCCCCTTGATTCCCAAACCACTGTTCTGCCTTCTCCACGGCGGCAATGAATTTGTTATAGCGGATGGGTTTCAACAGAAAGTCAACGGCACTGACCTCATAGCTCTCAAAGGCATACTCCTTGAAAGCTGTCGTAAAAATGACCTTTGTACCTTCAGGTAACATGTGAGAAAGTTCCATACCATTGAGGTCGGGCATCTGTATATCCATGAAGGCAAGGTTGACGGGATGTTCCTTTAACCATGCAAGAGCTTCTACGGAATCAGTGAAGGAATGTTCCAGTTGTAATTGGGATGTCTTGGCGACAAATGACTCCAACAATTTGACGGCAAGGGGCTCGTCATCAACGATGATACAGGTTATGGGGTTCATAGTTTAATTGTGATTTTAACATGGTAAATGTCACCGACGAGTGCCTGTTCCCACTCATAGCGGTCATGGTACATCAGTTCCAGACGACGACGGGTGTTCTCCAGTCCGATGCCTGAGCCGCTACGGTCTGCATCATCCTTGGGATAATTCGTGTTGTCACAGGTAAAAACGATATGGTTGTCTTTTTGTTCCAGATGGATATCAATCGTTGAATTTCTGCTACTGCTCACGCCGTGCTTGAAGGCATTCTCCACGAGAGAGATAAACAACAGGGGGGCGATCTCCACGTTCTGTTGGGTGTCGAACGTTGTCTTCACCTCCGTCTTCTCGTTGCAGCGCAGTTTCATTAGTGCGATGTAGTTGCGCATAAACTCCACCTCACCGCTGATGGGCACGGTCTTCTTGTTGGTCTCATACATGGCATAGCGCAACAGGTCTGAGAGTTGGGCGATGGCATCCTGGGCGGCATCAGGGTCTATCTGCGTCAGACTCGAGATGTTGTTGAGTGTATTGAAAAGGAAGTGTGGGTTGATCTGGTTCTTCAGCCAAGCTAGTTCTGCCTCTGTATTCTTGGCCTTCTCTTCTTTCAGTTGCTGCCTGATCTGACGAGTGCGGATAAAGTGGCGGATACCGATGGCGATGCCTGCCACGATGCAGTTGAGCATCAGGAACATGAACACACCTGAGAAGAAACCAATCCACATGTTAGGCGACATCTCTGGCATATTGGGAATGCTGTCGCGGTTGAACCATAGCATGAAGAACTTGATATTCAGCAACGGGATCGTTATCAGGTTGCACAGGGCGAAGAGCCAGTAGCGTGTTCGATTGCTCAGTTTATTGTAGACACGGAAAGTATGGGCTTCCTTTTCGTTGATGTAAAATAGCAGAGGGCCGAACACGTAGAAGTTGATGAAATAAATGCAGAACGGTGACATGAAGATGCCCCACACGACGTTGAGGGATGTCTTGGCAGCCTCGTAATCCAGGGTACTGAGCCATGTCGCCACAGGGAGTGCCAGTATGATGATGGCCCACACGATGATATTCGCCAGCCACATTGTGAGGTGCTTTCCTCCCATAGCCTCATAGAGATCATTCAAAAATTCTTTCATACGACTGCAAAGTTAGATAATCTTTTTGAGAAAAGCAAATCTCTCCTGCATTATCTCAACACAGGAGAGACAGATGGATGTTATTGTGGCATGCTGCTGCCTGTATTGCCGGACCCCACACTGTTGATGGTCTCCCCCTGTGACTGATGTTCGATGAAGTCGTTCTGTACACGACTCACATGCTGCTGGGTACGCACCTTGTTGTTACCGAAGGTATAGCTGACGGTGAATGTCACACCGTAGATGGGGACTTTAATATTGTTGTGGCTAGTGAAGTTATTGCCACGACTCGAAGTCTCGATATTCAGACAACCGCCCTTGTTCAGTCCCATGACACCCGATACACTCAAGTTTAGCTTATCTTTGAGCAGTGACTTTGACAGGCTGGCTGTCAACAGGTTGAATCCACCGTTCCATCCTTGCAGTGTATAGCTCTTGGTGGAGCTGATGAGAAAGGCACTGAGTTTCAGGTTCCAGGGCAGTGTCTGCTGTAAACCTGCCATGATGTTGGCAGTCCATCCACTATTGCTCTGTCCAAGGGCATCACTGCGCAGATCGGTATAGTTCAGACTACCGTTGAAGAAGATACGGGTATTCTTGGTCATCAGGTAATTTGCGTAACCACTCAGTCCTGTCTGATGGCTCTTTACAACATTGCCGTAAGTGGTGTTCAGGAGATTCTGATCATCGTAGAAACTATATTGTGAGATGGCATTGTCTACGAAGTTGTGATGCAGATTGAGATTAACCATCAGTTTCGAGGTAAACAGGTTATAGACCAGTGACAGGTTATGAGCCTTTTCCACGTCAAGGTCGGGATTACCGTAAGTCAGAGCGATGGGGTTGGTCTTGTCGACATACGGGTTCAGGTAGGAGATACCAGGACGCGAGATGCGCATATTGTAGGTCAGACCGAGGTTACTGCCCTGTGTAAGGGTGTACTGCAGACTGGCGGTTGGTACAAGATTTCCGTAGCCTGTCTTGAAGTCTTCTCCATTGCCTAAGTGATACTCCACATCCTGCCAAGTATATTCGTAACGCACACCAGCCTTCACGCCGAAATTCTTGAATTTGCCGGAATACTCACCATAGCCAGCCAGGATGGAGTTCTTGTATTCATACTCGTTACTGGATGTGGGGTCGTAAATATCACTCAGATAGTATTTGGCATCTGAAGTGGCATCATGGAGCTGCAGTTTGCCGCCAAGACTCAACGTGTGTCCCGTGCCGAGAGGCATGGTATAGTCAAGTTGGAAAGTATGGTTGGTAGTTTTGTCTTTGTTCTCCGAATATCGGTTTGTCAGGTCGATGTACGTTGAGGTGGTACTGAAGTTGTTGGTCATTTCAGTGGTGGCGGGACTGTAGTTCAGTTGATAGGTGAAACCCAGTGAACGGGTGTGCTCATTGTTGAAGAAGCGTTGGTAGTCAAGACTGCCACTGAACGACGTGCGTTTATTTTTCATATTGGTAGTGCTGCCATAGCTGAAACTGTCACCATAAGACAAGCCGTTTATTGTCGTGAATGTCGTGCCGTTGGTTTTGATATTCATGCTGTTCACGGATACGTTAGCATTCAATACACTCATGGAGTCGAGTTGATAACCCAAGGTCAGGCTCCCCATAGTGAACGGTGTCTTCAGGTTATTGTCAGAAGTTAGGATTTGGGAGGCACCATTGTCTTGAATCTGTTCCATCTCGGTAGTGGTATTGCCTGGCTTGTTATAGCTGGTCATGACATTGGCGCTGTAGGAGAGTTTGCCTTGTTGTCCGTTTAGGAAAACGCTACCGCCCAACTGCTTATTGCCGACTGAAGCACGAATGGTACCGTTGTAGCCATTCATACTCTGGGCAGCCTGCGGGTTTTGTTTATTCATGACGATGTTCAGAATACCAGCAGCTCCTTCGGCATCGTACTTGGCACCGGGGTTGGTGATGACCTCAATACTCTTGACCGCAGAGGCCGGCATGCTCTTGAATACCATTGAGGGATTCGACGAGAACATCACGTTAGGCATGCCATCTACATACACTTTAAATGAGGAAGAGCCGTTGACGCTGATGTTATCCTGGCCGTCAACGGTTACCATGGGCACTTTGCGCAGCATGTCTAATACGGTATTTGACTTTGAGTCTTCATCCTCGGCCACGTTATAACTCATCTTGTCAACTTCCATCTTTACTAATGGCTTCTGGGCTACGATTTCCACGCCCTGTAACATCTGGGCATCCTCACTGATGAGAATGGTGCCGAGGTCAATGTTTTTTTCTTTTCCCAAAGTAATTTCGCGGATAGCATCTCGTTTACCGACACTGCTCATCTGAATGATAAATTTGCCATTGCCATTGACTTCCTGACGGAAACGTCCATCAAGGTCTGTCAGTCCCATGGCGACAGGCTTCTGTTTTTTGTCAGACTTAAAGATACGGATGGTAGCATAGGGTTCTGGTTCTTGGAGGATGGAATCTACGAGAACACCTGTTACAACTGTCTTCTGTGCCATCATTATCGTGGCGAAGAAGGTCATCATGATAGTGAAGATTACTTTTTTCATTATGTCTGTATTTTTGTTGTTTTCTATTTCTGATGCAAAGATATGGTAAATAAATACATGCTTCAAGTTACTTTCGACGAAATCCCTCCTGTGTTTCGACGAGAATTGAAAAAAAAACGCTACCTTTGCCCTCGAAATGAGTTTTACCACCACGATATTGCAATGGTTTCGTGAAAATGGTCGTGTGCTTCCTTGGAGGGAAACGCGTGATCCTTATGCGATATGGCTGTCGGAGATTATCCTGCAACAGACCCGTATCGAACAGGGGTTGCCGTATTGGCAGCGTTTCATGCAACGGTGGCCTACAGTAGACGAACTTGCAGTAGCCACAGAGGATGAGGTGTTGCGTGAATGGCAGGGGCTGGGTTATTATAGTCGTGCCCGTAACCTGCATACAGCTGCAAAACAAATTGTTGCGTATGGTGGTTTTCCCACAACAATTGAGGGAATTAGGAGTCTGAAGGGAGTAGGCGACTATACCGCAGCCGCTATTGGAAGTATTGCTTTCAACCTACCTGCTGCCGTTGTTGACGGAAATGTCTATCGGGTGTTGTCTCGCTATTACGGCATCATCACACCTATCAATACCACGGAAGGCAAGAAAGAGTTTACGGCATTGGCACAAAGTCTGTTGCCGAAAAATGAGGCATCCGCTTTCAATCAGGCGATGATGGACTTCGGTGCCATCCAATGTACTCCACAAACTCCATTGTGCCCATCCTGCCCATTACAAGAAACCTGCATCGCTTTTCGCGAGAATAAAGTTACAGGATTGCCAGTCAAGCAAAAGACCTTGAAAATCAAAGAGCGTCATCTGACTTATATATATATAAAGTATAAGGGGGAGACTGCTATTCATCGTCGTTCTGCCAGAGACATCTGGCAAGGGCTCTATGAACCCTGGCTTACTGACGTTGTTCCTTCTAGTGCTGTGTTACAGTGCCGAAACCTCAAGCACGTCCTGACCCATCGCATCATCTATGCCGACTTCTACTTGTGGGAACCAACAGAAAGGCCTTCGCTGCCTGATGACTATGTATGGATTAAGGAAACGGATATCGATAAATATGGTATCCCTCGACTAATAGATATCTTTTTGCAGAAGCTCAATGAATAATATGGAAAGAATAAATATCGCCATCTTTGTATCAGGAAGTGGTACGAACTGTGAGAACCTGATTAAATATTTCAGCGGTTCTGAACGCTATCGTTGTGCCTTGGTCGTCAGCAACAAGCCTGAGGTTCTTGCCTTGGAACGGGCAGAGCGTTTAGGTGTGGCGACGGCAGTAACTCCCAAACCGCAATTAAATGATGCGGATGTCATGATGCCGTTACTTCGTCAGTATGATATACAGTTTATTGTCTTGGCAGGTTTCCTACCCCTGATTCCTGATTTCCTTATTGATGCCTTCCCTCGTCGTATCATCAATATCCACCCTGCCCTCTTGCCGAAATATGGCGGCAAGGGTATGTGGGGACATCATGTGCATGAGGCTGTGAAGGCTGCTGGAGAAACGGAGACAGGTATGACTGTGCATTATGTGACCCCTGTCTGTGATTCTGGTGAGATGATCGCGCAATACAAGGTGGCGCTTTCTCCTGACGATACTGCCGACGATATCGCAGCCAAGGAGCATCAGTTGGAGATGAAGTATTATCCTTTAGTCGTGGAAAAGGTTCTCAACGAGACATTTTAGGTATGGCAGAACATAACGATTTAGGGAAATGGGGTGAAGACCTTGCTGCCGATTATTTACAACGCAAGGGCTATGTCATCTTGGAACGTGACTGGAGGAGCGGTCATCGTGATCTGGATATCATCGCATTGGATGGTGATGTGGTGGTCTTTGTAGAAGTAAAGACACGCCGCAACCGTCTGTTTACCGATCCTGTCGATGCAGTAGGATATCAAAAGATTCGCAACCTTCAACAGGCTGCGAATCATTATGTGAAATATCGTCGTATCAATCGTGATATCCGTTTTGACATCGTCTGCGTGACAGGCACCTCCGACTCAGAAGCGGATATAGAACATATTGAGGGCGCTTTCTAAACAACAGCGTACTTATTTGCACTCTCCCTCACCATAGATATATCCCTGCATACCACTGGTATAGTCGAAGATTTCTTCCGGGCGGAAGAAACGGGCTAACTCAATGGCAGCATTTGACGTGGAGTCAGAAGCGTGTACGATGTTCTGCTGGTTGCTCATGGAGTAGTCACCACGGATAGTACCGGGGGCTGCTTCACGACCATTGGTGACACCAGTCATGGTACGTACTACCTGAACGGCGTCAACACCAGAGATAGCGAGGGCTACGACAGGTGATGCCTGCATGGAGGCAGCCAGTGAGGGGAAGAAGGGACGATCTACCAGATGAGCATAGTGCTCACGGAGTATCTCGTCACTGAGTTGCATCATCTTCATACCTGAGATACGAAGACCACGACGCTCAAAACGGTTCAGCACTTCACCAATCAATTGGCGCTGTACACAACTGGGCTTTAATAATACGAGTGTTGTTTCCATTGCTATATGTTTTATGCTTCTTCAACTTCTTTCTCAGCAGCCTTGAAGTTCTCGAGGTCTTCTACACGGAAGGCCTTGATGTAAGCAGACTTACCATAGACATCCTCTTCCGTCATGCGAACATAGACGTTGGCAGACTTCTCAAACAACTCGGGAGCCTTGGTGGCGTCGCGGATGATGAGCAGGCTCATCACAAGTTCAGCAGTCATGTCATAGAGACGACGGGCAAGGAAGTCCTGAGCATCCTGATTCTCCAGAGCCTTGACATTGGCAAGAGCCTCCTCATAGACAGGAATCAGTTTCTCCACACGAGCCTTGAGAGCAGCATTTGCCTCTGAAGGCAGAGCTGCCAGCATCTCCTTGATATTGTTCAGCATCGTGCCGTTGGTGATATAGCGGATAGCGGCGACAACCTGCAACTGAGTGGTACCCTCATAGATAGAGAAAATACGGGCATCGCGGAACAGGCGCTGGCTCTTGTACTCCATGATAAAGCCCGAACCACCATGGATGCTGATAGCATCATAGGCATTCTGGTTGGCATACTCAGAGTTCATACCCTTAGCCAGTGGGGTGAAGGCATCAGCCAGACGCTGATACTTCTTCAACTCCTGTTTCTCCTCGGGCTCCAACTTACGATCACGCTCGATATCCTCTAAGCACTTATAAACATCCACATAGCAAGCAGTCTCATAAAGCAGTGAACGACCAGCGTCGAGTTTCGCCTTCATACGAGAGAGCATATCATAGACAGCGGGGAAGTTGATGATCTTATCACCAAACTGCTGACGCTCTTTAGCATATGCCAGACCCTCGTTGTAAGCCTCCTGCTCAACACCTACTGACTGTGCAGCGATACCCAGACGGGCACCGTTCATCAGGGCCATCACATATTTAATCAATCCAAGACGGGTGCTACCGCAGAGTTCTGCCTTGGCATTCTTATAAGTCAACTCACAAGTGGGTGAACCATGAATACCGAGTTTATGCTCGATGTGACGTACATTCACACCACCCTGACGCTTGTCGTAGATGAACATGGAAAGACCACGTCCGTCTTTAGTACCCTCCTCAGAACGAGCCAGCACGAGGTGGATGTCGCTATCACCATTGGTGATGAAGCGCTTCACACCATTCAGACGCCAGCAGTTCTCCTTCTCGTCGAAGGTGGCCTTCAGCATCACGCGCTGCAGGTCAGAACCGGCATCAGGCTCTGTCAAGTCCATACTCATACCCTCACCTGCGCAAACACGGGGGATATACTTCTGGCGCTGCTCCTCTGAACCGAACTCATAGAGCGTGTCGATACAACTCTGCAGACTCCAGATGTTCTGGAAACCGGCATCAGCAGCCGAAATCATCTCAGAGAGCATAGAGAATACTGCGTTAGGCAGGTTCAGACCGCCGTAACGGCGAGGCATACTTACACCCCACAGA
>CACZCT010000004.1 GCA_902779745.1 uncultured Prevotellaceae bacterium | reverse complement strand
GTCTTACTTCAACCAGCGTTATTTCTGGGTGAACGGTGAGTTCACACCTCGTGAGACGATGCGTGGTAAGATGGCATTGATGGGGTATTTGTATGCAATCCGTAACAACCGTTACTCGTGATGATACGGCTCGCCTTTGATGATGGTACAGGCACGGTAGACCTGTTCGGTGAAGGTGAGGCGTATCATCTGATGGGAGAAGGTCATCTTGGAGAGTGACACTTGTTCGTTGGCCCGGGCATAGACAGCAGGGGAGAAGCCATAGGGGCCGCCGATGACAAAGACGAGACGGCGGGCGGTATTGCGTTTCTGTTCCAGCCAACGGGCGAACTCCACGCTACGGTATTCCTTACCGTGCTCATCCAGTAGGACGACGGTATCGGAGGGCTGCAGTTGTTTGAGAATCAGTTCACCCTCGGTCTGTTTCTGTTGTTCCTCAGAAAGATTCCTGGCATTTTTGAGTTCCGGGATAGTCACCACCTCGAAAGGCATGTAGTGATTGATGCGCTCGACATAGTCACTGATGCCTGCCATGAAGTGTTTGTTGACGGTCTTACCGACTTGAATTAATAATGTTTTCATAACCCTGCATTAAAGCCGCCCCTTATCAAGGGGCTCTAAACATACTCCTCAAGTCGTTTGGGATTCTTGGGAAACCAGCCTTTCAACACTCTCTTGCGCTGGGCGAAGAGTTCTCCGATACCCCATAGGGCAGAGGCTCCAAAGACCCCTACGACGGCAGACAGTATCTCGTTCTCAATGAAAAGGGCTGCTATGATACAGACCACGCCGATCAACAGGAAGACAATCCAGGGACGGGTGCCCCAGTAGTATTCCGACTTAATGACGATGGGGTGCCATACACCGATAGTCAGGAATGTGCAGACAGCGATGATAATACCTGTGAAATACATAACGCTACACTTTAAGTTCTACACGCTCAACTACCTCGTACTGTGGAATCCCTCCAGGTTCTCATAGCGGTGACGCATCATACGCTGGTAGATGTTACGCATCCAATAAGGCTCAGCCAGCGTGAAGGCAAGCCCGATGACAATCATGACCACATAGGCAACAGTATCGCTGAAGAGTGCCTGAAGAATCAGTACAAAGAGGACGGGGACAAAGAATACAATGAGTTCGATGATCAGTTGGAGTTTGTTCTCAAATTGGTTCTTGCCTGTTATCTTTTCGTTTAAGGGCAGTGTCTGCTTGTTCCAGATAGCCAGTTGGAACAGCAGGCAGTATTCCGGTCCCGTGGTGATCAGCAGGTAGGCGAGTATCATCAGCAAGGAGAACTTGCCGGAGATGATCGGAGGCAACAACAACAGGAAGGGCAACAGTACGATGGCGCAGTAGAAATAATACTTAGCGCGCAACAGCGTGAGGATATTCTCCTCATGTACCATCAGCAGGTCGATGTAGTTGCCTTCAGGTCCCATCACCTTGACGAGGTTGACAGCCCCGAAGAACACAAAGCAATAGAGGCACCACATGTTACGGGCAAAGCCTCCTGTGTAGGTGTCGGTATAGGCTATCAGCAATGAGAGCATCGTGATGACGACGACTCCCTGGATGAAACGGGTACGGATGGCCTTGTTGCGCATGGTACTCTTGATTTCCAGTTTGAGGTATTCGCCGATCTGTCCGAAACGGTTAAGTGCCGAGAATTCCGACACATGCTTCAGTTTCGTCTTTTCCTGTTTCGAGATCTCATCATAGATAAACCGCATCTGCATCTTGCGGTTGATCAGGAAGAGGACGATGAAAAGGACGATAAAGAGTAGGAAAGACTGCCAGGAGAACGCATATTCCCCGATGAAATCGAATACCTGGTCGAAGATTTTCTCTACCGACTTATCAGCCAAGAAGAAAAGCGGGACAATGACAGCACCGTATACGATGACAGGCAATGCCCACCAGAACAGGCTGCGGTTGACCAATGTGCGTACCAACAGGTACCACTGGCTGTTGACCAGAATCATCAGATGGAGCAGGAGGAGCATCACCAGTCCCTGCAGGAGTGTCATACTGCCACACACACAGATGAAGGTGTAGGGAAGGAACAATGACATCCAGACGAAATTACTGGCATCAATCAGTTGGGATACCAGGAAGCACTCCACTGCCGTATATCTGCTGAAAGGCATCAACAGATAAGGTTTGACCAGCATGACAGGTGTCTGCTGGGAGACAAAACGTCCGAAGAAATCGATGATGAGCAGGAAGGGGAGTAAAATGAAGATCATCTGATACTCATCCTCATTCACGGCAGCCCAACCGAGAAAGGTACCGATGGCCATAAAATAGAGCACGAAGAAGGCAAATCCCAGATAGGCAAAGAATTTGCCGTACTGGTTGGCCTCAAACATGACATTACGCTTCTCGCTGAGTTTCTTGTTCTTACGTAATAAGAAAAACAGTTGTATCTTATTCATGAACTATCATCTATGAACTAAACTATACACTATCTCAGGTCTATGACCTCAGCATCAGGATATGCCTTAGGATTAAAGCGGAAAATGCCGTCAGCAAGATTTGCCTTCTTGAAATTCGAAACCTGGACGGTCGTCCATTGCCTGTTCTGCAGCATCTTGATCTGGGAAGGCACATACGACTGCTTATTAATTGTAACCACCATCTCCTGAACACCGCTGTTCTTGTTTGTTGCCTTCAGGGTCACCACATAACTCTGGGCATTGGTCGTCATCGTGGCAGTGTATCCATTCTTATACATATAGATAAAATGGTAGGGATTGATAGCCTGCAGGTCGGCTGGCGTAGGGTTACAGACATTCACCTCGTCGTTCTGTTTGACGTAGGTCCACTGCGTCTTGCCGTCAAACCAGACCACACCGGCGGAGGTGTTGGCATAGAACTTCTTGCCTTTGACGGAGATGGTACCCGTCGAGTTACCATACTGTTTGCTGCTGATGGTAAAGGAAGCCGTGACACCACTCTTGGCAGAGACGACAGCCGCCGTCTTGTCGAGGACCTTCGTTGCCGTCTGTCCGTAGGATGCCGTCACCAAGAACAGCATTCCCATCATCATATATCTCATTTTCTCCATTGTGCTAACAGATTCTCTAAACTATTCTCATCCTGAATCAATACCTCACGGGGCTTGGAACCATGAGCCGGACCTACCACGCCAGCCTTCTCCAACTGGTCCATCAGACGACCGGCACGGTTGTAGCCGATGGCGAACTTACGCTGTATCAGACTGGTGGAACCGCTTTGGTTGATCACAATCAGGCGGGCGGCATCCTCAAACATCGGATCAAGGTGCTGCATATCCACATCGGCAGCCTCACCCATATCGTCGTCCGGCATATCCGGTTCAGGCAGTTCGAAGGCTGTGGGATAGCCGTGCTGCTGGGCAATAAACTGGTTGATGCGCTCCACCTCAGGCGTATCCACAAAGGCACACTGTACACGGACAGGTTCTCCGCCGTTCAGGTAGAGCAGGTCACCGCGTCCTATCAACTGCTGGGCACCCGGACGGTCGAGGATGGTACGCGAGTCGATCATGGCACCTACACGGAAGGCAATACGACTCGGGAAGTTAGCCTTGATAGTACCTGTGATGATATTCGTCGTAGGACGCTGGGTCGCAATAATCATGTGGATGCCGACGGCACGTGCCAACTGGGCGATACGGGCGATAGGCAGTTCCACTTCCTTACCTGCCGTCATGATCAGGTCGCCGAACTCGTCGATGACCACCACGATATAAGGCATGAAATGATGTCCGTTGTTGGGATTCAACTGACGGTCGATGAACTTCTTGTTGTATTCCTTGATGTTACGGGCCTGTGCCATCTTCAACAGGTCGTAACGGGTATCCATCTCCTTACACAACGAGTTGAGGGTGCGTACCACCTTCGTGACATCGGTGATGATAGGGTCAGCTTCCTCATCAGGCACCTTGGCAAGAAAATGCTGTTCAATGCTGGAATAAACGCTGAACTCCACCTTCTTCGGGTCGACCAGTACAATCTTCAGTTCCGCAGGGTGCTTCTTATATAATAAAGAGGTGATGATGGCGTTCAAACCGACTGATTTTCCCTGACCGGTAGCACCAGCAACAAGGAGGTGAGGTGCTTTGGCAAGGTCGAACATAAAGACCTCGTTGGTAATCGTCTTACCCAAGGCACAAGGCAGTTCCATCGTCGTCTCCTGGAATTTCTTTGAATTAAGGATTGATTCCATCGAGACGATACTGGGCTTGGCATTCGGTACCTCAATACCAATCGTACCCTTTCCCGGAATCGGGGCGATGATACGGATACCCAGGGCTGAGAGACTCAGGGCGATGTCGTCCTCCAGGTTGCGGATACGGGAGATACGCACACCAGGAGCCGGGGTAATCTCATAGAGGGTAATCGTTGGACCTACCGTCGCCTTGATGCTGCTGATCTCCACGCCGAAGTTACGCAGCACGTCCACGATACGGTTCTTATTGGCGGTCTGCTCCGCCATATCGATATACGGTTTGCCGTCATCGTCGTATTTCTTCAGCAGGTCGAGGGTAGGATAGTGGTAGTTCTCCAAGTCGCGCTTCGGGTCATAGGGGGTGGTGATATCGCCATATTCGCCTACCAAGTCCTTACCGTCAGCCGTCTCTTCCTTCTCACCGGTCTCCACCGTCATCCTGACTTCTGAGCCGTCATCGACAGGTATGATGTCGTCAGCCATCACCGTCTCCGGCTTTTCGATCACAGCAGGCTGTTTTCTCTTTTTCGTCTTATCCTCCTTCTCCTCGTCGTCAAATTCCACGACTTGTTCCTGAGGATCGTCAAAAACCTTAGGATCCTCTACTGTCTCTATTTCCTCCTTGGGCTCCTCAGTATCACCTTTGCCTATATTGATCTCCATCGGTATCTTCTTCAGATAGCGCAAGGGATTGAACAGTTTCCGGATGAAGAAAACAGTCTCCGCACTGAGATAGACAAGGAAGGCGATGGCAGTGACTGCAAGCAGGAAAGTCAATCCCGGTGCCCCTAACAATCCCTGTATCATGTCACAAATAGTCTGTCCATGATCACCTCCTGGATTGAAATGGGAGTCTGAGAAAAGCGGACTCAGGAACTTAGCCAAGGTGACGGATGACCAAATCATCACAAGGGCAAGAGCCATGAACCATTTGATCAAGTTGACCTTATAAGCCCTCATCAGGTTGACAGAGAGTAAAACGAAGAAAACAGGAATCAGGAAAGCAGGCAGACCGAAACAGCGCTTGATGAAAAACCATGCACTATAAGCACCCATAGAGCCACAGGCATTCTGGAACTCCCCGTTCTGATTCAACATCTCTCCATCGCGTGGCGTTTCTATCATACTCTGGTCAGCGGCTCCTGTCGTAAAATAGGAGATGAATGCCCAGATGAGATAACCTGCCACAAACAAGAACAAAAAACCGAGGAAAAAGTTCAGTCGCTCATTGTGGAATATCTTGTCAAAACCTATTGCCTCTTTAAAAGACGAGGCGGTATCTATCTTCTTTTTCTTTGCCATAACAAATAAAATAATGTGCAAAAGTAATTGAAAAAACTTAGAAATCGCCATAAAATCGTCTTTTTTTTGTATTTTTACATAGTTTATCGTATCTTTGCTTATAAAAATCGTATCTTTGCAACTTGAAAACAAAAGATTGATGAAAAAGACGATATACAGCAAATACGACAAGTCGAAAATAAGTGCCTTGCCAAGAGTGGTCTTTCATGGTCATATCGTTGTGGTTATCACAGAGGCAGAAGCGGATAAGGCAGTGAAATACCTGCTGTCCCAGCCGATTCTCGGGATAGACACAGAGACCCGTCCATCCTTTAAAAAGGGACGTATCAATCAAGTAGCCCTCCTTCAGGTGGCAAGTCATGACATCTGTTTCCTGTTCCGCCTGAACCTGATAGGAATGCCCTCATCCGTCATCAAGCTCCTGGAGGACACGACCGTTCCCAAGATAGGACTGTCCCTGCACGACGACCTGATGATGCTGGGCAAGCGAGGTACCTTCGAACGAGGCTGTTTTATTGAACTACAAGATAAGGTAAGAGAAATCGGAGTAGAGGACATGAGCCTGCAGAAACTCTTCGCCAATTTCTTCGGACAGCGTATCAGCAAGCGCGACCAGTTGTCTAACTGGGAGGCAGACGTGTTAAGCGAGAAACAGAAGCTCTATGCGGCAACGGATGCCTGGACCTGTGTCCTACTCTACGAGGAACTGATGCGTTTGGAGCAGACGGGAGATTATTGTTTAGTGAAAAGTGAAGAGTGAAAAGTGAAAAGTGAATAATTTGCTACCGCTATGAGTGATTATAAGGAAATCCGACTAAAACGAGGGAAGGATGAGAGTCTGAAACGTTTTCATCCCTGGGTGTTCTCCGGTGCTATCCAACAGATGGAGGAAGGTATTGGAGAGGGTGACTTAGTGCGTGTGGTTAATTATGGGGGCGATTTCATCGCTGTCGGACATTACCAGCAAGGCTCCATAGCCGTTCGCGTGCTAACGTTCTCCGATGTCGCCATAGACGATACCTTTTGGTATTCCCGGCTGCAGTCAGCCCTTCAGATGCGACAAGCCATCGGGCTAGTCACAGACTCTTCAGACTATTCTGACTCTTACCGATTGGTCCACGGCGAAGGCGATAACCTGCCCGGCTTGATCATTGACATATATGGCAAGACAGCTGTCATGCAAGCCCATTCCATCGGAATGCACCTGGCTCGCAAACAAATTGCGAAAGTGTTGGTCGATGTGATGAAATCGCGTGTAGAACATATTTATTATAAGAGTGAGACCACGTTGCCGTTTATGACGGCAGACGACATGAACGGCTTCCTCTATGGTGGCAGCGATGACAATATTGCCTTGGAGAATGGGTTGAAATTCCGTGTCGACTGGCTCAGGGGACAGAAGACGGGTTTCTTTGTCGACCAAAGGGAGAACCGTTCGCTGCTGGAACAATATGCCAAGGGAAAACGGGTCCTGAACATGTTCTGCTATACGGGTGGCTTCTCTTTCTATGCCATGCGTGGGGGGGCAGAACTGGTACATTCTGTGGACAGTTCAGCAAAAGCCATTGAACTGACCAAGGAGAATGTAACCCTGAACTTCCCCAATGACTCACGCCACGAGGCTTTCTGCGAGGATGCCTTTAAGTTCCTGGAGCGCATTGGTCATCATGACCTCTCCTATAACCTCATCATCCTCGATCCGCCTGCTTTTGCCAAGCATCGCGGGGCACTGCATAATGCACTGAAAGGATATACCCGTCTGAATCAGAAGGCTTTTGAGAAAATCGAGAAGGGAGGCATTCTCTTCACGTTCTCCTGCTCACAGGTGGTGACGAAGGATCATTTCCGCAATGCCGTATTCACAGCTGCTGCACTCGCCAAGCGGAAAGTCCGCATCCTGCATCAGTTGCACCAGCCTGCCGATCACCCTATTAACATCTATCATCCAGAAGGCGAATATCTCAAAGGGCTAGTACTTTATGTTGAATAAGGTAAAGGATTATATTAAGAAGTATAACCTACTAAACAACAATGAGTTATACATCGTAGCCCTTAGTGGTGGCGCAGACAGTGTCGCCTTACTCTTGTTACTCGATGAAATGGGCTATAAAATCCATGCAGCCCATTGTAATTTCCGTCTGCGCGGGGAAGAGTCAGACCAGGACGAACTGTTCTGTGAGACCCTCTGTCACCAGAAGAACATCCCATTCCATCGTATTCATTTCGATACAAAGAGCTATGCCGAAACGCATAAGGTAAGTATTGAAATGGCAGCCAGGGAACTCAGATACCATTATTTCGAACAGTTACGGCAGGATATCGGGGCACAGGGAGTCTGTGTGGCACATCACCGGGACGACTCTGTGGAAACGGTATTGTTGAACTTGGTAAGAGGAACGGGACTGCGTGGTCTGACAGGAATCCAACCCCGAAACGGTTCTATTCTCCGTCCGTTACTCTTTGTGTCGAAAAAGGAGATTGAAACCTATCTGACTGAGAAGGGACAACCGTTTGTGACAGACTCCACCAATCTGGTGGCAGATGTACAACGCAACAAGATCCGTCTCCAGGTACTACCTTTATTACAGGAACTCAATCCTGCTGTCAGCGAGAACATCCAACGCACCACAGAACATCTGGCAGAAGCACAGAAAGTGCTAGACGGTATTTCCAATTCATACAAAGATGTTAAGCATATTGATTTCAATGAGTTAAATAAATTTGGGTCAAGTGAATATCTATTGTTTGAATGGCTTAAAAACTACGGTTTTAACGGTAGTCAAGTTCGTCAGATCATGGAAGCAGAAACGGGTAGGGTGATGACATCCATCCAGGGATATGACGTGCTGAAAGACCGTGACTCCTATATCGTTGAACAGTCTTTAGAACCCTTGAATCCATTGCGTATTCCAGAGGATGGCACTTATATCCTCCACAAAGAAGTAAAGTTCACCGTCAAGAAAGAACCCGTATGGGTGTCAAAGGATCCTGCAATCGCCACATTGGATGCGAGAAAGGTATGTTTTCCTTTGACCATCCGTCGGGTGAAAGAGGGCGATTGGATGATTCCTTATGGTATGGAGGGACGAAAACTGCTGAGTGACCTTATGACAGACCGTAAGATGACACTTTTTGAGAAACGTCGCCAACTGGTAGTCACAGACGCAAATAGTTGTATTATATGGCTTGTCGGCATTCGTATTGATGCCCGTTATCAGGTAGAAGACCAGACTACGGAGGTCTTTTCAATATCTTTTATACGTTAATATACCAAAAAGATGTTGGTTTTTCAAATTTAATGTGTAACTTTGCGCATTAAAATTGAAAACGTAAAGAAAAGTTATAATATTTATGGGAAAAAGATTCGCCGAACATGGCGGTTTGAACTTGACGCAGGTAAACAATGATGTCCTGCAGATGTGGAAGGAGAAGAACATCTTTTGGCGCTCTGTAGAAGAGCGAGAAGGTTATCCGCAGTTTGTATTCTACGAGGGTCCCCCCTCTGCTAACGGCCATCCCGGTATTCACCATGTACTGGCTCGCTCCATCAAGGATACTTTCAATCGCTATAAGACGATGCGAGGCTATCAGGTACACCGTAAGGCTGGCTGGGATACGCACGGACTGCCCGTAGAACTGGGTGTAGAGAAAGAACTGGGTATCACGAAAGCAGATATCGACAACAAAGAGAGTGACAAGTATATCTCTACAGAAGACTATAACAAGAAATGTCGTGAGAATGTGATGATGTACACGCAGGAATGGCGTGACCTGACGGAGAAGATGGGTTACTTCGTAGACCTTGACCATCCGTATATCACTTACGACAACAAATATATTGAGACACTTTGGTGGTTGCTGAAACAGTTCTATCAGAAGGAACTGCTGTATAAGGGCTATACCATCCAGCCGTATTCTCCTGCCGCAGGAACTGGTTTGTCTTCTCATGAGTTGAATCAGCCCGGTTGCTATCGTGATGTAAAGGATACCACCTGTACGGCTATGTTTAAGATGAAGCTCTCCGAGAACTCAGAGTTCTCGGAGTTAAAACAATGGGGCATTCCCTATTTCCTGGCATGGACGACGACGCCATGGACACTGGCTGCCAACTCAGCACTCTGCGTAGGTCCGAAGATTGACTACGTAGCCGTACAGACCTATAATCCCTATACTGCCGATAAGGTAACACTGGTATTGGCCGAGGCTCGCCTGAATGCCTATCTGCCCGCTGAAGGAGCCATCACTGACGGTGGTGAACTGCCTGAATACAACCGTGGTGACAAATTGATTCCCTACCGTATTGTGGCACGCTATAAAGGTACTGACCTCGTTGGAATGGAGTACGAGCAACTGATGCCTGCCATCAAACCGATGGGTGATGCCTTCAAAGTAATCCCCGGTGACTATGTAACCACAGACGACGGTGCCGGTATCGTGCATATTGCCCCGAACTTCGGTGCTGACGATGCCTTCGTAGCCAAGAAAGCCGGTATCTGTCCGATTGTCTTGATAGACAAGAAGGGAGCAGAGCGTCCTGTAGTCGACTTGCAGGGTAAGTATTTCGTCATTGACGACCTTGACCCCGACTTCGTGAAGAACTATGTCAATGTCGACGAATGGAATAAGTTTGCCGGTCGTTATGTAAAGAATGCCTATGACGAGACTTTGACTGACAAGGACGAAACACTGGATATCTCTATCTGTATGGATCTGAAAGCACAGAACAAGGTGTTCAAGATTGAGAAGCACGTCCACAACTATCCGCATTGCTGGCGTACCGACAAGCCCGTGCTCTATTACCCGTTGGATTCTTGGTTTATCAAGTCGTCAGCCTGTAAGGAACGTATGTCAGAACTCAACAAGACCATCAACTGGCAGCCTGAGTCAACAGGTACGGGTCGCTTCGGTAACTGGCTCGACAACCTGAACGACTGGAACCTCTCCCGCAGCCGTTTCTGGGGGACACCGCTTCCTATCTGGCGTTCAGAAGAGGGTGAGGAGATTTGTATCGGTTCAGTGGAAGAACTGTATAACGAGATCGAGAAAGCCGTCAAAGCTGGCTTCATGAAGTCGAATCCGTTGAAGGACAACGGTTTTGTTCCCGGTGACATGAGTCAGGAGAACTATGACAAGATAGACCTCCATCGTCCGTATGTAGACTATATCTTCCTTGTGTCTGAGACAGGTAAGAAGATGAAACGCGAATCAGACCTCATCGACGTATGGTTCGACTCCGGTTCCATGCCTTATGCCCAGGTACACTATCCGTTCGAAAACAAAGAAGCCATCGACCAGCGAAAGGCATTCCCCTGTGACTTCATCAACGAGGGCGTTGACCAGACACGTGGCTGGTTCTTTACACTGCATGCCATCGCCACGATGATTTTCGACTCCGTTGCCTTCAAGAATGTGATTTCTTCGGGACTGGTGCTCGATGCCAAGGGCAACAAGATGTCGAAACATGTGGGCAATGTCGTCAATCCGTTCGAGATGATAGACAAGTACGGTTCTGATGCCGTGCGCCTGTATATGATGACCAATAGCGAGCCTTGGGACAACCTGAAGTTCGATCCCGAAGGTGTGGCAGAAATCAGCCGTAAGTTCTTTGGTACCTTATATAATACATACTCGCTTTTTGCGATGTATGCCAATGTGGACAACTTCGACCCGCAGACACCACAGATTCCCGTCAGCGAGCGTCCTGAGTTCGACCGTTGGATTCTCTCTTGTCTGAACTCACTGGTTCAGGGTGTTCAGCAGGAGATGGACAATTATGACCCCACACGTGCAGGACGACTCATCGATGCATTTGTAGACGAAGACCTGTCTAACTGGTATGTACGTCTGAATAAGAAACGCTTCTGGGGCAAGGAGATGGACAACGACAAACTCGCCGCCTACCAGACGCTGTACGAATGTCTGATGACTGTTGCCAAGTTGTTGGCACCGTTTGCTCCCTTCTTTGCCGACCAGTTGTATAAAGACCTCGGAGGTACTTTGGATAGCGTTCACTTGGATCAATTCCCAGCATTCAACGCTACGCTCGTGAATAAAGACCTCGAAGAGCGTATGGCTGTTGCCCAGCGTATCACCACCATCGTACTCGCCCTGCGCCGCAAGGAGAGTATCAAAGTGAAGCAGCCTCTGCAGACACTGATGATACCTCCCGTTGACAATGCCCAGCGCGAGGCCATCGAGAGCGTCAAGGAGATCTTCCTGCAGGAGGTGAACGTCAAAGAGGTGAAGTTCGTGGAGGGTGCTGGCATCCTGGTGAAGAAGGTGAAATGTAACTTCCGCACCATGGGTAAGAAATTCGGTAAGGACATGAAGGCCGTTGCTGCTGCCGTTGCTGCTATGACACAGGAGCAGATTGCCGAATTGGAGACTAACGGAAAACTGATGCTGGATAGCTATGAAATCCTGGCAGAGGACGTTGAGATCATCAGCGAGGATATTCCCGGTTGGCTGGTAGGCAACGAAGGCAACCTGACCGTAGCCCTCGATATCACCCTGACTGATGAGCTGCGTGCCGAGGGTATGGCCCGTGAGTTGGTGAACCGCATCCAGAATATCCGTAAGAAGAGCGGACTGGAAATCACTGACCACATCCGCGTAAGCATTGAACCCAATGAGGCATCAACCAAGGCTGTCGAGGCTTTTGGCGACTATATTGCCCGTCAGGTACTGGCTGACGAACTGAAACTGGAGGCCAACGATGGTCAGGCAGTGGAATTTGATACCTTCAAACTGAACATACAAATAACTAAATCTTAAAAATATGGCAGAAAAGACACGCTATTCTGATGAGGAACTGGAAGAGTTCCGTCAGATTATCAACGAGAAACTGGCTTTAGCCAAGCGAGACTACGACCAGATGATGAATGTCCTGATGAACAAGGACTCTAATGATGTAGATGACACGTCTCCTACCTACAAGGCTTTGGAGGAAGGTAGTGTCACCCAGTCTAAGGAGGAACTTATCCAGATGGCATCACGCCAGCAGAAATTCATCCAGGGACTGAAAGCCGCCTTGGTACGTATCGAAAACAAGACCTATGGTATCGACCGTATCACAGGTAAACTGATTCCCAAAGAACGTCTGCGTGCCGTACCCCATGCTACCTTAAGCGTGGAGTCGAAGATGGCTGGCAACAAGTAAATGAAAGATCAAAGTATCGCAAAACGCGGATGGATGGCTGTTGCACTCGTAATAGCCATCCTCGTTGTAGACCAGGTCATCAAGATCTGGGTGAAGACCCATATGACCCTTCACGAACAAATCGAAGTGTTCTCGTGGTTTAAGATTGTCTTTATCGAAAACAACGGTATGGCGTATGGGATGGAGATAGGCAGCAAACTGGTACTCTCTCTCTTCCGTGTTATTGCAATAAGCGTATTGGGTTATTATATTGCTCAACAAGTTAGGAAGAAGGCCCGCTGGGGATATATCGTCTGTCTTTCCATGGTGATGGCGGGAGCGGCAGGTAATATCTTCGACTCCATGTTTTATGGACTGGTCTTCAATGCCTCCTCGGAATTCTATACCTCCTATTTTGTCCCGTTCGGAACAGGATATGCCCCTTTCCTGATGGGAAAAGTCGTGGATATGTTCTACTTCCCGTTGATAGTGACCACATGGCCCGACTGGATGCCGATGGTGGGAGGAAGTCAGTTTGTCTTCTTCAGCCCTATATTCAATTTCGCAGACTCAGCCATCTCTGTAGGAGTCGTGTTACTGATCCTTTTCTATCGTAAAGAGATTGGTGAAATATCATTGAAGAACGAAATAAAGTCCAATGAGGAATAGTCTTGTCATCGTCTTATTAGTGATCGCCGTGATAGGTTGTACCCCTTCTGTACCCTCCGAATATATCCAACCTGGAGAACTGGAGGATATCCTCTACGACTATCATGTAGCAAAGGCTATGGCGGATGAGGTTCCTTCCGGAACAGGTCATAATAACGATTACAACAAAAATGCCTATTTCCTTGCCGTATTGAAGAAATACGGTGTGTCTGAAGCTGACTTCGACTCTTCCTTGGTATACTATTATTCTCATGCAAACCGTTTGAAGAATATCTACGACGATGTCATAGAGCGTTTGAATGACGAGGCAAAGGCCTTGGGTGCCTCTGTGGGTGACATCAACAAATATTCTGCCTATAGCACTACAGGAGATACAGCAAATGTCTGGCAAAACGAGACCGATTTGTTGTTGATGCCTTATCCGACAATGAATCACTATGACATCTATGTACAAGCAGATACCTCTTATTACAAAGGGGACACTTTCATGTTCCAGTTTATGACCAACTTCCTATTCCAAAGCGGTTCCAGGGATGCGACAGTCTGTCTGGTTGCCAGGTATGAAGGTGATAGTATAACCCAGTCTACCAGTCATATCTCTATAGACGGTCAGGCTCAGATCCGTATTCCACAGAACAGAGAGGGCAAGTTGAAGGAACTCAAGGGATTTATCTATCTGAACAATCACGACAATAACAAAGATACTCGAAGAATGTTATTCATCAGTCAGATACAATTAATCCGCTTCCATGACAAAGCAACTAAAGAAAAGTCAAAGACCGATGGAGAAATTAAAAAGGATAGCCTGTCCGGAACTCCTGACACCCGAAAGGACAATACTGACACAGTACGTCGTGGAGATAGTCAACGGGAAGGTAAAGCAGTATTACCCCCTGACAGAGGAACTCCCCTTCACCGAGTGGACAACCCACCGCTTAAACTTAAGAAAGAATGAACAGGGAGAGCTCATTCTATATAATGACGAAAAACCTATTGTATAAATAGAAAGAACGATGAATCTGAAAGTACGCTTATCCGTCATGAGCTTCTTGGAGTTCGCCGTATGGGGATGCTATCTGACCTGTATGGGAATCTATCTGAGTAAGATCGGGATGGGAGGGCATATCGGCTCTTTCTTCGCCACTCAGGGTATCGTATCTCTCTTTATGCCTGCCTTGATGGGTATCGTTGCAGACAGATGGATTCCTGCCCAGCGACTGTTGGGTTACTGTCATCTGTTGGCTGGCGTATTTATGATTCTTGCGGCATGGTATGGCTACCAACAAGGAAACCAGGCTGAATTCGTAGTATTGTATGGTCTTTATTCGATGAGCGTCGCTTTTTTCATGCCGACGATTGCTTTGTCGAATGCTGTAGCCTTTTATGCCTTGACATCTGCCGGAATGGATACCGTGAAACAGTTTCCGTCTATCCGTGTATTCGGTACGATAGGATTCATTGCCATGATGTGGCTGGTGGATATCCTTGATTTCGAACAGAACCAGAATCAGTTTTTGATGAGTGGACTCATCAGTATGCTGATGTTCTTTTATACTTTTACGTTACCCAAATGTCCTGTCGTCAAGGATGGTGAGAAGAGGACCTTTGTAGAAGCATTCGGTTTGCAGGCATTCACGCTCTTCAAACAGAAGAAGATGGCGATATTCTTTATTTTCTCTATCTTCCTGGGAGTCAGTCTTCAGATTACGAACGGTTTTGCGACTCCGTTTATCGACCATTTCAAAATGATACCCGAATATGCTGATGCCTTTGGGGTAAAATATCCAGTAGTCTTATATTCCATTTCACAGATCAGCGAGACGTGTTGTATCCTGTTGATACCTTTCTTCATGAAACGTTACGGCATTAAGATTGTCATGCTGATAGCCATGTTCGCATGGGTGTTCCGCTTTGGACTGTTGGGAATGGGTAATCCAGGCAGTGGTGTTTGGATGTTCATCCTCTCTATGATTATCTATGGTGTGGCTTTTGACTTTTTTTCCATCAGTGGTTCTTTGTATGTCTATAAGACGACAGACCACAGCATCCGTTCCAGTGCACAGGGTTTGTTTATGCAGATGTCAAGCGGTGTCGGTGCGACAGTCGGCTCTTTTGCAGCCCAGGCGTTAGTCAATGCCTATACGGGAGCCGATGGAAACGTAGAATGGACTCTTTGTTGGTATATCTTTGCTGCCTATGCGTTGGTAGTAGGCTTTGCCTTCGCCTTGATATTCCATCCAAAGAAAGAAGAAATTATAGTATAATATGAAAGAAGCACGATATTTCCATGTTCCTGATGCGGCACTAGTCCATGAGTTGCCTGCAGACGAAGCCTCACATGCCGTGAAGGTGCTTCGTTTGACTGCCGGTGACGAGATCATGCTCATGGACGGTCAGGGGATTTTCTATCGTGCTGTGGTGACGGTGGCTTCCAACCATCACTGTATGTATGACATACAAGAGACGCTGCCACAGGAACGCCCTTGGCAGGGACATATCCATCTCGCCATAGCCCCCACCAAACTGATGGACCGTATGGAATGGATGGTGGAGAAAGTCGTGGAGATAGGGGTGGATGAGATTACCTTCCTTGACTGTCAGTTCTCTGAGCGTCGGGTGGTTAAGACACAGCGGTTGGAGAAAATTGCGGTGTCTGCCATGAAACAAAGCCGTAAGGCATGGAAGACCGAGATTCACGAGATGACGGTCTTCAACGACTTCATCGCTGCTGATAGAAAGGGACATCAGTATATTGCCCACTGCTATGAGGAGGTGGAACGCCTTTTCCTCTTTGACCAGATGAAAACCCTTGCACCGACAGAGGATGTCACGATATTGATAGGTCCGGAGGGGGACTTTTCCATAGACGAGGTAAGGAAGGCAACAGAGAAAGGTTTTGAGTCCGTTCATCTTGGCAGTTCACGGCTTCGTACGGAAACGGCAGGTTTGTCTGCCGTGATGATGGCACAATTAAGTAAATGTTAATATATGAAGACGATATCATTACATCAAGTAGTACCGCAAGTCTTTGCTGACCGTGAGGACTGGTCATCCGATGTGTGGAACACAGAGGTAACCTTCACCAAAGGCTTCACCTATCTGGTGGAGGCGGAGAGTGGTATGGGCAAGAGTACGTTCTGCAGTTACCTGCTCGGTTACCGTCATGATTATACTGGACAGCTACTCTTTGATCAAGATGATGTCCGCCAGTATAAGATATCCCAGTGGGTGGAAGTCCGTCAGCAACATATCAGTATGCTCTTTCAGGAGATGCGTCTGTTTCCTGAGTTGACGGCGTTAGAGAATGTGGAGATCAAGAACCATCTGACCAGCCATATTGATAAGGCTACTGCAATGGACTGGTTTGAACGACTGGGCATCTCCGACAAGTTACATTCCAAGGCAGACATTCTCTCCCAAGGACAACAGCAACGTGTCGCCATGATCCGTGCCCTTGTGCAACCATTCGATTTCCTAGTGGTTGACGAGCCGATATCCCATCTGGACGATACCAACGCACAGTTGATGGCAGACCTGATACAACAGGTGAGGGAGAAGACACAATGCGGTGTCATCGTGACGAGTATCGGTAAACATTTACCTTTGAACTATGATTATACATTGAAATTATAAAATAAGAACGAAACGATATGAACAATCAGTATTGGCAACCGGAACTGGAGACAATGCCCCGTAAGGAACTGGAGGCATTGCAAGTGAAGAAACTACGTAAGTCTATTGAGATCAGTCTGAAGTCTCCCTTCTACAAGAAACGTCTGGGTGACTTGGGTATTACACCCGACAGTATTCAGACTGTCGCAGATATCCGTAAACTTCCGTTTACGACGAAACAGGATCTGCGTGACAACTATCCCTTCGGACTGGTGGGCGGTGACATGAAGGATGCCATCCGCATCCATTCTACCAGCGGTACGACTGGACATCCCACTGTTGTGACCTATTCCCGTCATGACATCGACTCTTGGGCAAACATGATTGCCCGTGACATGTATATGGTGGGATGCCGTGACACCGATGTGTTCCAGAACTCATCAGGCTATGGCATGTTTACCGGCGGACTCGGATTCCAGTATGGTGCAGAGAAGTTGGGAGCAACCACTGTTCCTGCCGCAGCAGGTAACTCCAAGCGTCAGATTATGTTTATCAGGGATTTCGGAACGACTTGTCTGCATGCCATCCCTTCCTATGCCATCCGTCTGGCAGAGGTCTTCCAGGATGAGGGCGTGGATCCCCGTTCTACCAATCTTCGTACGCTCTTCATCGGTGCGGAGCCACATACGGAGGAACAGCGTCAGCGTATCGAGCGTTTGCTGGGTGTCAAGGCATACAACTCATTCGGTATGACGGAGATGAACGGTCCCGGTGTCGCCTTTGAGTGTATGGAGCAGAACGGTATGCACCTCTGGGAGGACAACTACATCCTGGAGATTGTCGATCCTGACACGCTGGAACCTGTTCCTGACGGAGAGATGGGTGAGATGGTTCTTACGACCCTTGACCGTACGATGATGCCTATCCTGCGTTACCGTACGCGTGATCTGACGCGTGTGATTCCCGGGGAGTGTCCTTGCGGACGCACGCACCGCCGTATCGACCGTATCAAGGGACGTACGGATGATATGTTTATCATCAAAGGTGTCAACGTGTTCCCGATGCAGGTGGAGAAGATTCTCGTGCAGTATCCTGGCTTGGGCAGCAACTATCTCATTACGCTTGATACGGAGGACGACAATGACATCATGACGGTAGAGGTGGAACTTGACGGTCTGACGACTGATGTATATCCAGAGTTGCAGAAGATGACGAAGGATATCCAGCGCGCCCTGAAGGATGAGATCCTGCTGACTCCGAGAGTGAAACTGGTGAAGAAGGGCTCTCTGCCTGTCAGCGAGGGTAAGGCTGTCAGAGTGAAGGATCTCCGTGAAGGACGCGGATAATTTATATAAGGTATATGAGGAAACTATTGATGATAGGCACCCTGTTGTCTCTGTTGTGTGCTCCTTGTGAGGCACAACAGAAGATGCGGGATGTCTTCTTACAGATGCCAGACAGTCTGTTGCCGTATTTAACGGAGAATAACCGACTGGACTTCCTCGATTTCATGGATTCGAAAATGAAGGCAGCAGTACAGAATTCTTTGGGCGGCAAGAGTGAGATGCTGTCACTCTCGGATGATTCACTATCCCTGCAAGTCAGTCCATCCCTTCATGTAGTGATGCGGTTGTTCCCCGTTATTGAGGCTGTGGATAGTTGTCAACAGGTTGTCTGTATGATTTCCACCTATGGCACTGATGCCCCGGAGAGTAAAGTAGAACTATACTCAGTACTATGGAACCCTATTGATGTATCGGCTCACCTGAGTCTTCCCCGTGAGCCATACACCGCAACGTTCATGAAAGAACCCTCCGCAGGATTGTCACTTCGTCAGGCTAATCATTTGGATGTTATTGCCTATGAAGAACAGAAAAAAGAACTTCCTTGGTTAAAATACATTGAATGGAAGCCGTAACTGCTTAAAATGCGTTAAATTACGTATTAGATGTTATAACAACACTTGTAAGTAAAAAATATAATGTTTATATTTGCAATGTGTTTTTCATGGTATTAGATTATTAAGGTTAATGAAAGGTTGATTGTCGTGAGACAATCAATTCTTTTTTTTTGCTTATAATTGAAGGCATGTTGTAAACATATCGGGGAAATGCTCCTTCAAATCAATATGTTCTCTGAACAATCCGAAGAGTGCACTGCCGCTTCCACTCATGGCGGCATAGACGGCTCCCAGTTGATAGAGTTTTTCCTTAATGTCAGCGAGTTCGGGATGAACGGGAAAGACACTTGCCTCAAAATCATTCACCAGTTCTTCTTTCCAGGTCTCTACGGGTTGCAAGACAATTTCCCTACAGCATTTCTGTGGCATCTGGGGGATGATACGTGCATAAGCCTCCTTTGTCGCTACGGGGATATCAGGACGTACCACCGCCATATACCATCCCTTCAGGTCAAGGTTAATGGGAGTCAGTTGTTCTCCAATCCCTTCGGCATAGGCAGGGCGGTTCATGATGAAAATAGGACAGTCAGCACCTAACTTTACTGCATAGTCGATGAGTTGTTGTTCTGTCAGTCCCAACTGAAACTGCTCGTTCAGTAGCAGCAACATGGCGGAAGCGTCACTCGAACCTCCTCCCATACCTGCCTGTGTAGGGATCCCTTTATAAAGATGGGCATGCAGACGGGGAAGGGCAGGGAAGTCCTGCTTCAACAAGTGATAAGCACGTACTACCAAGTTACGCTGCTCGTCACCCTCTACATGGATATTCGTCACTTTGATGTCACAATTGACTTCCGAAGGGAAGTCCTTCATCATCGGGAACACTTCCAGTGCATCTTTGATAGGCACAGGATAGAATACCGTCTGCAGGTTATGATAACCGTCTGGTCTGCGTTCTACGACGTTCAGACCAAGGTTGACTTTAGCAATAGGAAATCTCATCATAGCTTATTTCTTTTCAGTTTTTTGATTCTTCTTTGCGCCTCTATGGCATCCGGATAGAGTTCCAGTGCTTTCTCATAGTTACGGATGGCTGCCTCATTCATATGTTCTTTCTCACACTCCTTGCCCATCAGCACATATTCCACCGCCAGACGTTTCAGGAGTTCCTCTTTCCGTTTCATCTCCTCACACAACTCGTTTTTCTCCTCCTGCAGTTGAGTGATGACCCCCAGTTTCCTACGTATCAGTCGTTTGGCGGCTGGTTTCTCAATGTCATAGCGGCTATGGATGGCAAGGAAGAAATGCTGCAGGAATGCGTCAAAGTCCTGACGGTCGAAAGCCTCTATAGCATCGTGGTATTCCTTGTCCGCCTTACTCTCGTTCATCGCCTGTCGGATCAGTTGTCCGTTATTATAACGGTGGGCAAAACTGATCACCTCTGCCCTGACGAAGATATCGCTCTGGCGGATAGGCTCCGTCAGACAGATACCTTCTAACGAGGTACAACGGCTCAGGGCGACATAGGTCTGCCCACCAGCAAAGGCACCACCTCCTGAGAAGTCAATTTTAACCTGTCGGAACGTCAGTCCCTGACTCTTATGTATGGTGATAGCCCAGGCGAGCCGTAGTGGAAACTGGATAAACGTACCCAGTTGTTCTTCCTCTATTTTCTGTTCTTTCTCATTGAACGTATAGCGCATGTTCTCCCATATCTCCCGTTCCACATCATATTCATGACCGTCTTCATCGACCACCGTGATAATACCGTCTTCCTCATCGACATAGATCACAACTCCTAAGGTACCGTTCACCCAGCGTTTTTCCTTGTCATTCTTGATAAAGATGACCTGTGCCCCAGGCTTCACCTCCAGTTCCATCGGAGCAGGCAGGGAGGTTTCAGGAAACTCGCCTGTAATCACACCCTGGAACACAGAAGGATCCCCGTCCAGTTCCATCAGATTCTGTTCGTTGATATAGTCTACTGTATCACGACGGGTGGCAAGGGTGATTGCCAAGTTATTGTCGTGTAGATGCAAATCCGCTCCCACACGACGGTTGATGTCCTGCAAATCCTTTACCGTTACTGTATTGTCACGGATGCGGTCGAGGATTCCGATGAAACGGGCATCACTTTGGCGATAGACCTTCTTCAATTCAATGCTCACCAATTCCATCTCCTGCCACACCTTGGCAGCAAAGAAATAGGCGGAGGCATAGAAAGGTTGCATCAACCGCCACTCGTCTTCCTTGATGACAGGCTCTAACTGGAAAATATCACCCACCAGTAACAACTGCTTGCCGCCAAAAGGTTCCCGCATGTTACGACAGTAGATACGTAATACTTTATCGATGAAGTCGATGATGTCAGCACGTACCATTGATATCTCATCAATGATGATGAGTTCTGTTTCCCTCAGTAGTTTAATGGTGATACCATTGTATTTCAAAGTCTTCCGTATATTGCGGATATTATAGCGGGAATCGTTGGGCAGTAGCGGATGGAACGGTAGTTTGAAGAACGAGTGCAGCGTTTGTCCGGCGGCATTAATGGCAGCAATACCTGTCGGAGCGAGTATCACACATTTTTTCTTTGTATGTTGTGCCACATAACGGAGGAACGTCGATTTACCCGTTCCCGCCTTTCCTGTCAGAAAAAGTGAGCGACGGGTATACTGGATGACCTGCAGTGCCTGCTGCCATTCCTTGTTCTCCATGTCCATGGGGTGCAACTCGTGTTTAGCCATTTCGTGTTTCTTTGATAAGTGCCTCCAGAAGTCCTACGCAGGCATCCTCCAACAAGTCGATGACCAACTCGAAGTCACGGTCTCCGCCATAATAAGGATCGGGAATGGTTGTCTGGTGGGGATGATGACACAAATAATCTGCCATCAGGCGTATCTTCCGCTCATCATCGGAAGTCCTTGCCTTGGAGCGGATAGCTCGTATATTGTCCTGATCCATCCCGATAATAAGGTCGAAGCGGTCAAAGTCATCGGAAGAAAACTGTCGTGCCCTACTGTTGAAGGCATATCCGTGTATGGAACCACATCGGCGCATCCTGCTGTCGGGCAGGTCCCCGATATGCCAGGGCCCAATGGCTGCGGAGTCGACGTGGAACAGACTGCTCAGTCCTCGCTCATCAACAATATGCTGGAAGATACCCTCCGCAGCCGGAGAACGACAAATGTTGCCAAGACAAATGAAAAGGATGCGTTGCGGATGCATGACTTTGTTCTTTTGGTGTTATAACCGCAAAGGTACAAATAATTTTCAATTCTCAATTCTCGATTCTCAATTTTTTTGTACCTTTGAGTAATACTCGAAGGCAGTCGGCATCTTGAAAAAACTCAAGATTCTCTTGGTTTTTTACTCGGTTTGCACTACCTTTGTACCCGTTTATGAGATACTTCATCTGGTTCAGTTACGACGGGACGAACTACCACGGGTGGCAGTTGCAGCCCAATGGGAATACGGTACAGGCAGAACTGCAGCGTGCCTTGTCTTTGCTGTTGCGTAAGGAGATTACCGTCACCGGGGCCGGCAGGACAGACACAGGTGTTCATGCCCGGCAGATGGCGGCACATTTCGATACGGATGTGGATTTTGAACCAGATGTATTAACGAGAAAACTCAATGGTGTACTGCCTGTGGATATCAGTGTGAGCAAGGTGGAACAGGTCGCTGACGATATGCATGCCCGTTTCTCTGCAGTCCGTCGTACCTATCATTATTATATCCACACCCTGAAGGATCCGTTTAAGAGGATGTATTCACTGGAGACACATTACGTGTTGGATTTCCCACTGATGAACGAGGCTGCGCGTATCCTTCTGGAGTATGATGACTTCGGTGCCTTTTGCAAGGCGGGTAGTGACGTGAAGACGACTATCTGTCATATCACGGCGGCACAGTGGCACCAGACAGCCAAAGATGCTTGGTATTTCGAGATTACCGCCAACCGTTTCCTGCGAAATATGGTGCGAGCCGTAGTGGGTACTCTCATCGAGGTGGGTCGTCATCGAATGACACTCGACGAGTTTCGGGAAGTGATAAAAGGCGGACGGCGCACCCAGGCAGGAGAGTCGATGCCTGCCCATGCGTTGTTCCTTGAACGTGTAGAATATCCTCATACCTCTTAATCATGACGTGGTTAATCCTTGCTTTTATGTCGGCAGCATTGTTAGGCTGCTATGATTTTTTCAAGAAACAGGCACTCAGGGAGAATGCAGTCATACCCGTGTTGTTCTTCAACACCCTGTTCTCCTCACTCATCTTCTTGCCGTTCATCATCCTCAGTGCACAGTCGCCAATGCTCGACGGCTCCATTTTCCACGTCACTGCTGGAGGCTGGGAAATGCACAAGTATATTATCCTGAAGTCATTCATTGTCCTCTCCAGTTGGCTGTTGGGCTATTTCGGTATGAAACACCTGCCGCTGACTATAGTAGGCCCTATCAACGCCACCCGTCCCGTGATGGTACTCGTGGGAGCGATGTTGCTGTTTGGCGAACGGCTCAATGCATGGCAGTGGGCTGGTGTGTGGCTGACGATCGTCTCGTATATCCTGCTCAGACGCAGTGGTAAGAAGGAAGGCATCGACTTCCATCACAACCACTGGATCTGGATGATTGTCGGTGCCGCTGTCATCGGTGCTGTCAGCGGACTCTATGACAAATACCTGATGGCACCTGTGGAGAGTGGGGGAGTAGGACTCGACCGTATGATGGTACAGTCGTGGTATAACATCTACCAGTGTGGTATGATGTTTACCATGCTCCTTTTGTTGTGGTGGCCTAAACATCATGAGACAACACCTTTCCACTGGCACTGGTCGATCATCTGTGTAAGTATCTTCCTATCTACAGCCGACTTCATGTATTTCTATTCCCTGTCATTGCCCGATGCGATGATCTCCATTGTCTCGATGATCCGTCGTGGCTCTGTCATCGTCAGTTTCCTCTTCGGTGCCGCTTTCTTCCACGAGAAGAATCTCAAGGCCAAGGCTGTCGACCTCGCTCTGGTCCTCCTAGGTATGATTTTCCTCTATATAGGATCAAAGTAAGAAGTAAGTACAGATGAACTTGATTATAGTTATATTATCCGTCGGACAAGGAAGAACTGGCGGGTCTTAAGGAAATAGAGAAGGACACCCACGGCATTCATGACAGCAACGGTCCAGAAGGCAGCAGTATAGCCTAAGTGTTCGGCGATGGCTCCGCCTGCAAGGATACCAAGTCCCATACCGATGTCCCACGAGATGAGAATGGTCGAGTTGGCAGTGCCGCGCTCGTTATGGTGCGCCATCGAGATCATCATGTTCTGGAAGGCTGGCCACATGTGACCGTTGCCCAAGCCAATGAGGATGGCAGAGGAATAGTAGCCGAACATATTAGGTGATGCAACGAAGAGCGTGTAGCCTACCAAAGAGATAAGCATACCTTCAGAAGCGTTATGGGTGAGCAGTCCCTTGCGGAGTGCCTTACCACCTTGTAATCGGGAAAGAATCAGTCCAATAGAGCAAAGCATGAACCACGTACCTGTGCCGCCCGTGATGCCCATGACCTGTTTGCCGTAGATGGCGAGGTAGTTGCTTAAGATACCAAAGCAGAATCCGAAGAACACCATATTCACACCCAACAGCCAACCGTTTTTTAAGAAGAAACGGTCTAAGGAAAGTTTAGAGTTGCGAGTTGCGAGTTGAGCGTTTCTGGGCTTGAGGGTGACGCTTGCATCGACAATCCAGCCGAAGGTGGCGATGGCGAAGGCAAGCCAAAAGAGGAGTTCGAAGTTATGGGTCTCCGCATAAACGAAGATAGCGAAAGTCGGGGCTATCGCCATCGCGAGGTTATTGCTCAGTCCGTAATAGCCGATACCCTCGTTGCGTCGGGATGACGGCAATACGTCTATAGCAACAGTGGAGTTGGCAACGGTCAAGGCTCCAAAGGGACCTCCGTGTAATGTTCTAACAATGGTAAAGAGCAATAATGTACCTGCGGCAAGATAGCCGGCAAAGAAGATGGCGAAGGCGGCAAAGCTTACCATCAGTACCTGTTTTCGAGGAAAAGAGTCGACGAAATAGCCGCTGAACGGACGGAACAATAATGCCGTAATGGTATAGCCTGACAGGACGAGTCCGATAACATCTTTGGTCGCCCCGAAGGTCTCACTCAGATAGAGCGGTAATAACGGGGTGAGCAAATAAAAGGCGAAGAACAGCGAGAAGTTTGCCGTCATCACCTTGATATAGTTTTTGTTCCAAAGGCGTTCCATTAATATTGCCTCAAAGCGGCAAGCAGTTCGTTATTCTCGTTCTTCGTACCGATGGTGATACGCAGGCAGTTGTGACAGAGCTGTATGCGACTGCGGTTGCGCACGATGATACCCTTGTCCACTAAGTAGTCGTAAATCTTCTGCGCATCAGTCACCTTTGCCAGGAAGAAGTTGGCATCAGTCTTATACACCTCCTCGCAGACAGGCAGTTCGGCAAAGGCCTGCATCAGGCGGCTTCGTTCTGTCAATAGCGTCTTCACCCACTTGTCCACCTCATAGGGGTCTTTGAGTGCCTCCAAAGCCTGCTGCTGGGTGAGCTGGTTGACATTATACGGATATTTCACCTTATTAAAAATAGAGATGATCTCCTTCGAGGCGAAAGCCATACCGAGGCGGATGCCTGCCAAAGCCCAAGCCTTACTCATCGTATTGAGCACGATGAGGTTGGGATATTTCGCCAGTTCTGTACGGAGCGTCATCTGCTGAGCGAAATCGCTGTATGCCTCGTCGACAATGACGATACCCTCAAAACCCTCAATCACTTTGATGATCTCATCACGGTTGAGGGAGTTGCCTGTCGGGTTATTGGGTGAGCATAGCCAGATTATCTTGGTATGAGCATCACAGGCGGTCAACAGGTCTGCAGCCTTGAAATCGAAGTCCTTGTCAAGTAGCACACGACGATACTCGATGTCGTTGATATCGGCACACACCTTATACATGCCATAAGTTGGCTCGATAGCCACTACGTTGTCTTTGCCTGGCTCACAGAAGATGCGATAGGGCAGGTCAATAGCCTCATCACTGCCATTACCCAGGAAAATCATATCCTCAGGAATACCCTTGACTTTCACTATCTGTTTCTTCAGTTCACGCTGTAAAGGATCGGGATAGCGGTTAAAGGGTGCCCCATATGGATTCTCGTTGGCATCGAGGAATACATGTGCCTCCTTACCAGAATATTCGTCACGGGCACTGCTATAGGGAGCCAAGCTCCATATATTTTTTCTGACTAACTGTTCTAAGGGCTTCATTTCTTTAGGGATTTGATTCTTACCGTCATCGCATTCTTGTGGGCATCCAGTTGTTCTGCCTCCGCCATCAGTTCTACGGCACGACCGATATGACGGATACCTTCCTCCGTGAGATGCTGGAAGGTAATCTTGCGGCAATAGCTGTCGAGATTCACACCATTATAAGCTGTCGCATAACCGTGAGTGGGTAATGTGTGATTGGTACCGCTGGCATAGTCACCGGCACTCTCACAGGCGTATGAACCAAGGAACACACTGCCTGCATTGATGACCTTTTCGGCAATCTGTTCGTAGTCCTTTGTCTGGATAATCAGATGCTCTGGTGCATAGCAGTTGCTGAGGTCTATCATCTCTTCAGCGGAATTAACGAGTACGTATCGACTGTTGTCTAATGCTTTGGAAGCCATGTCTTTACGTGGCAATGCTTCCAGTTGTTTATCAACCTCTTGTTGTATCTCCTCCAGTTTACTTTCCGAAGTGGTGATGAGCAGCACTTGTGAGTCAATACCGTGTTCTGCCTGCGATAATAAGTCGGCTGCCACGAACTCGGCATTGGCAGTCTCGTCGGCAAGGACGCAGACCTCCGAGGGTCCAGCAGGCATGTCAATAGCCACCTCGTCGAGACTGACCTGTTGTTTGGCGGCCATCACATATTGGTTGCCTGGACCGAAGATCTTAAAGACCTTAGGTACCGATTCTGTTCCGTATGCCATCGCACCGATAGCCTGTACACCGCCAGCCTTGAATATCTTGCTGACACCAGCGACACGGGCGGCATAGAGGATGGCAGGATTCACCTTGCCTTCCTTGTTAGGAGGTGTACACAATACAATCTCCTTGCAGCCAGCAATCTTGGCAGGGGTAGCCAGCATCAGCACAGTAGAGAAGAGTGGGGCAGTGCCGCCTGGGATATAGAGTCCGACTTTCTCGATGGCAACACTCTTCTGCCAGCAGGTCACACCCTCCTGTGTCTTGATTTTCTGTCCTACGAAACGTTGGGAGATATGGAACACCTTAATATTATGATGGGCAAGGATGATGGCATCCTTCAGTTCATCACTGATTAACTGCTCCGCCTCGTCCATCTCCTGTTCGGTAACGGCAAGGGAGGTCAGTACTGCCTTGTCAAATTTCTCCTCATACTCCTTTACTGCTGCATCGCCACGCTGTTTTATGTCAGCAAGAACACTGCTGACAGTAGCGTTAAGCTTCGTCAAGTCAAGTCGCGGGCGAGCGATAATCTCGCCCCACAGGTCTTTATTAGGAAAGCGATATATTTTCATTACATGATCATCTTTTCAATCGGAGTCACTAAGATGCCCTGTGCGCCCATTTCTTTCAGTTTACCGATAATCTCCCAGAAACGCTTCTGGTCGAGAACGGTATGTACGGAACACCATTCTTCGTCAGCAAGGGGGATGATGGTGGGACTCTTCAAGCCAGGCAGTACATTAATAATCTCCTGCAGACGAGCCTTCGGGGCATTCATGCGGACGTATTTCTTGTCCTCGGCATCCTTCACCGCTTTGAAGCGAAACAGCATCTGCTCCAGGATATCACGCTTCTCCTGCGTCATTCCTTTGTGTCCTATGAGCAGTGCCTCGCTCTGCATCACCACTTCTACCTCACGGAGATTGTTGCTCACGAGGGTAGAACCGCTGCTGACGATGTCGAAGATGCCGTCGGCAAGTCCGATGCCCGGACTGATTTCCACGGAACCAGTGATGACATGAATCTCAGCATTGATGCCTTTCTCTGTCATGAACTGACGAAGGATATTGGGATAAGAGGTGGCAATCTTCTTACCATTAAACCACTCCACGCCCTGATAGTCGATCTCTTTAGGGATGGCAAGGGAGAGACGGCATTTGGAGAAGCCCAGACGAGAAACAATCTCCGCATCCTCTCCTCGCTCCACAAACTCATTCTCACCTACCACACCGATGTCGGCCACACCTGAGGCCACGCTCTGTGGGATATCATCATCGCGCAGATAAAGCACTTCCAAAGGGAAATTGGTTGATTGGACCAAGAGAGTGCGTCGTCCTGAACTGACCTTGATGTCTGCTTCTGCAAGCAGGTTCATCGTGTCTTCAAACAGACGACCTTTTGACTGTACTGCTATTCTTAACATACCTTATTTACTAATTTAGTCTGCAAAGGTACGTATTTTTAGTCTTATTTCCAAGAAAATGTTTTGTTTTGTGCGCGCTTAATCGTACCTTTGCACCCAAAATCCAAAGAAATTGACGCAAAAGAGCATATATATTCATCTAATAACGTTTCTTCTGTTGCTGACTTCTTGTTCTCAGAAGCAAGAACAGCCGTTGACTCCATGGGACGATGAGGAGAAGAGTACAGATACAGGTCCGTCTGTTTTCGACTTGGAGCAAATTGTCAGTAACGGTGAACTGATAGCCCTTGCCATGACTGGTCCTGAGACGTATTATGACTATCGGGGAAAACATCTTGGTACGGAATATATGCTATGTCAGCGTTTTACGAACAAGATTGGAGTCAGTCTGCGTGTGGAGGTATGTCGTGATTCAGTCGAGATGGTACGTCGCCTTCATGATGGAGATGCCGACATCATTCTGTTTCACAACCGACCGAACGTGAAGCACTTGGCATGGGAGATAGGAGAGGATAAACCGCAGTTAAAGAAAGCTCTTCAGGAGTGGTATAGTCCGCAGTTGCTTGACGAGGTAAAGAAAGAGGAAGACTATCTGTTATCTTCCCGTTCCGTAAAGCGTCGTGTCTATGCACCGATGCTGAATGCCAAGGGGGGAGTTATCTCTCATTATGATGCTCTGTTCCAACAACATTGTCGTAGTATTCGCTGGGACTGGCGTTTGATGGCGGCACAGTGTTATCAGGAGTCGACTTTCGACCCACAGGCTCGTTCGTGGGCAGGTGCCTGTGGACTCATGCAGATTATGCCGACAACAGCAGACCACTTGGGATTGGCGCGTTCAGATATGTTTAATCCTGAGAAAAGTATTGCCGCTGCTGCCAAACTCATCGGTGAACTCGATCGTTCGTTCTCTGATATCCGTAACCAACAGGAGCGCATCAAGTTCATTCTTGCTGCCTATAACGGTGGTGCTAATCATGTCCGTGACGCGATGGCATTGGCGAAGAAGAACGGACGCGACCCACAGCGTTGGGCAGATGTCAGTCATTACATCTTGTTACTTGCCCAGCCAGAATATTATAACGACCCTATTGTGAAATACGGTTATATGCGTGGCTCCGAGACTGCCGGCTATGTTGATAAGATTATGCAGCGGTGGAACGGCTATCGTGGCGTGAAGTCACCAAGTATAGGTGGCATGTCGGGTACTCCACAGCGTGCCACTCATGAGAAAAAGAAGTATAAGATATAAATAATATACACAGGGGTACTTGATAACCCCCTTTAACAAAACAAGAACAATGAGAAAAAATGAACAAGTGAGTGTGACGTTCATGTTGCTTGCTGTCACATTTTGCGTTTGCCTGATATTGGCAAACCTTTTAGCAACAAAACAGATTCAGTTCGGACCATTGAATCTGACATCGGGTGTATTGGTGTTTCCCATCTCTTATGTCGTCAACGACTGTATCACAGAAGTTTGGGGTTATCGTCGTGCGAAGTTAGTTATTTGGACAGGCTTTGTAATGAATTTCGCCTTCGTGCTGATAGCATGGTTGGCCGATATGATTCCCGGGGCACCTTATTGGACTAATCAAGAAGGGTTCCATGCATTATTCGGACTTGCTCCACGAGTAGCATTAGCTTCTTTCGCAGCATTCGTAGTGGGTTCCCTGATGAATGCCTATGTGATGAGTCGCATGAAGATTCGCGACAAAGGACAAAGATTCTCTTTCCGTGCCATTGCTTCGACGGTTGTGGGTGAGGTGACAGACTCTCTGATATTTTTCCCGATAGCCTTGGGAGGTATCGTTCCCACAGAAAACCTCATATTGATGATGGGGTCACAGGTTATTGTCAAAACTCTTGTTGAAATAGTGATATTGCCTGTGACCATCCGTTTTGTAAAATGGCTGAAACGCACTGAGGGTGTGGATGTATATGATGAAAATGTTAAATATAATATTATATAAGTAGGCTATGAAACCAATGAACAAGGAGACCGCACTAATTGTATATAGTGGTGGACAGGATAGTACAACGTGTCTGTTTTGGGCACTGAAGCATTTCGCTCATGTGGAAGCTTTGACATTTATATATGGTCAGAAACACGCAGAGGAGGTCAATGTGGCAAAGCGTATAGCAGAGGGAGCTGGCGTGAAATGGCATGTGATGGATGTGTCGTTTATCGGTAAGTTGGGACGCAACTCACTCACAGACAGTTCCATCGTGATGGATCAGGAGAAACCTGCCGACGGTCCCCCCAATACTTTCGTACCAGGACGTAACCTGTTCTTTATTTCCATTGCAGCCGTCTTTGCCCGTGAGTGTGGCATCAATCATCTGGTGACTGGTGTCTCGCAGACAGACTACAGTGGTTATCCAGACTGTCGTGATGCGTTTATCAAGTCGCTTAATGTGTCGTTGAACTTAGGCATGGATGAGCAGTTTGTGATTCATACCCCATTGATGTGGATTGACAAAGCACAGACATGGGAATTAGCAGATCAGTTAGGTGTACTTGATTTGATTCGTACCCAGACTCTGACCTGCTACAATAACATTCCTGGTGACGGTTGCGGACATTGTCCTGCTTGCAAACTCCGTCGTGAGGGTTTAGAGAAATATCTTAGTAGTAAAGAATCTTCAAAATAAAAAACAGTCCCTAAACCCTTCCGGAGTTAGGGACTGTTTTACTTAAAGTCCGCGAGCCTTCAAGAGACTGGAGGCATCGGGTTGGGTCATGCCTGTGAAGTCAGTGAACATCTGCATGAGGTCACCTGTGTTGCCTCGGCTCAGTATTTTTTCGCGGAAAGCCTGACCTGTCTCGGGTTTTAAGGCTCCCAGCTTGGTAAACGTATCGGCTACGTTAACAGCCAGTACCTCTGTCCACAGATAGCTGTAGTAGCCTGCCGCATAGCCGCCACCCCATACGTGATTGAAGTAACTGGTCATGTAGCGAGGTGGTATCTGTGCATCGAGGATGTCGTACTGACGAAGGGCTTCTTCTTCAAAAGCCTTAGCCTTTTCGACAGGGGGAACATCCTTGGCGGCTAACATATGCCAAGCCATATCAAGGCTGGAAGCAGCCAGATTCTCACCCAAGGCGTATGCCGACTGGAAGTTGATGCTTTTGAGCATACGTTCTTTCAGTTCGGCAGGCATGGGCTCTTTGGTCTCATAGTGACGTGCATAGTGGTCAAAAACCTCAGGAATGGAGGCAAACGACTCATTGAACTGCGAGGGCATCTCGACAAAGTCGCGGGCTACGTTGGTGCCTGCCAGTTTGTTGTATTCACAATTGGAGAGTATGCTGTGCAGGGCATGTCCGAACTCATGGAACATCGTGGTCACCTCGTCCCATGTAATCAGCGAAGGCTTTCCGTCAGGAGCTTTCGCATTATTACATACATTGAAGACGACAGGCTTCTGGTTCCAGTGACGGCTTTGCTCACGGAAGTTGTCCATCCACGCACCTCCACGCTTCGACGCACGGCGGTAGTAGTCGCCATAGAAGAGTGCCAGTGACTTGCCGTCCTTATCGATGACCTCGAAGACACGCATGTCTGGGTGGTATGTGGGGATGTCCTTACGCTCCTTGAACGTTAGTCCGTAGACACGATTGGCGGCATAGAATACACCATTGATGAGTACGCTGTCTACATTGAAATAAGGTTTTACCTCATCTTCAGAGATATCGAGCATCGCCTTCTTCATCTTTGCGGAATAGTAGAAGCGGTCGTAGGGTTCGAGTTTGAAGTCGGCACCCTCCGTCTTACGGGCAAACTCCTCGATAGCCTTCGTCTCGGTATCAGCTTTCGACTTGTATTCGCCGATGAGACGTTTCAGGAAGTTGTTGACATTATCCGTCGTCTTCGCCATCGTGTCGTCGAGCGAATAGGCGGCATAGCATGGGTAGCCCATGATTTCTGCCTGCTCCGCACGTAACTTGGCTATCTCGCAGACGATAGGGAATGTGTTGAACTTCGGATTAGTGCCGTCGGCACGATGGATGGAAGCCTCGTAGACACGCTTGCGTAGGTCACGGTTGTCAAGACTTGCCAACGGTGCCTGCTGGGTAGTGTTCATGATGACAATGGCATAGGGAGCCTTGCCTCCACGACTCTCAGCATCCTTCTTGCACTGGGCGATATCTGCATCACTGAATCCGGCAAGGTCTTCCTTCTTGTCCACCCAGACAATCGCCTCGTTAGTAGCCTCCTGCAAGAGGTCTCCCCATTGTTGCTGGAGGTCGCTAATACGCAGGTTGATCTCTTTCATACGCGCCATCTTATCGTCAGACAAGAGGGCTCCATTGCGCACGAAGTCCTTATATATCTCTTCCAACAGTTTCTTGTCTTCGCCCGTCAGTGTATCGTGATATTTGTCATACACTTGTTTGATGCGCTCGAACAAAGGCTTGTTGAACGAGATCTCATTACTCAGGTTGGTGAGCAAAGGCTGCACCGTTTTCTCTATTTCACTCAGTTCAGGCGATTTATCCGCCTCGACAAGTGCGAAGAACACACTACTGACACGGGCCAGCGAACGTCCACTATCCTCGAAAGGCAAGATGGTGTTCCCAAAGGTGGCAGACTCTTTATTGTCTACGATAGCCTGAATCTTGTCACGCGTCTCCTGGATAGTAGTCTCGAAAGCAGGCAGGTAATCGGATGTCTGAATCTTGCTGAAATCTGGAGCACCAAAGGGCAGAAAACTCTCTGCCAGCAGAGGATTCTCATAAGAATTCTGCTGGCAGGAGTTAAGTGATAGCATCGTAACGGACATCATTCCGATAGCTATAATTTTTTTTGTGTTCATCAATTATTCATTTTTCACTTTTTACTGATGTTGTTCACGCAACAAGTCGTTGACAGTCTTCACAGGATTGAAGGTGCCAAGCGGAACCTCTACGAAAACAGTATTCCAGTCGCTCATGGCACCATTCCACAGTCCTGGCAATTCCAATGCCTGCAACTCCTTTCCACTCTTTGACTTCTGAGAAATGAAGCCCGTAGTAGGATCAACATACTTCGGCAGGTCGAAAGCATTACCCTGATAGTCTTTGACAGCGCAGACAAGGTCTACAGGATTGAAGTGAGTTCCCTTGGTGAACATCTCCATATATTCCTTGTTAGACTTATCAATCTGTGAACTCTCCAGAATCTGCAACGATACCGTGCCGTCCTGGTTATAGGTGAGGAACGGACCGCCGCCAGGTTCTCCGACATTCTTCACCACACCGCAGATACGCATCGGACGGTTCAGTTTATTACGCAGGTAGATGACCAGTTCGGCATCCTCCAAATCCTTGATGTCTGCCTTACGACAGCAGAGGTCTTGTTGTACGAAGCGGATCATCTCCTCTATCTGCTCATGGGTGTACTTGCCAGTATCCAACAGACGCAGGTAGTCAAAGGCTTTCTGCTGCAGGGTGACGAGTACGCCAGCGATGATTTGTTTCCACTCTACTGTCTCAGGCTTCAGGCGGTCAGGCACGACATTGTCGATATTCTTCACGAAGATGACATCGGCAGCAATCTCGTTGAGATTCTCAATCAACGCACCATGTCCGCCAGGACGGAACAGCAGTGAGCCGTCGCTATTGCGGAAAGGTGTACCGTCAGGATTGGCGGCGATGGTATCGGTAGATGGTTTCTGCTCTGAGAAAGTGATGTCATACTTGATACCATACTTCTCTGCATAGATGTCTGCCCTTTGAGCCACCTTCGCCTTGAAGAGTTCCATGTGCTCATGAGAGACCGTGAAGTGTACATGTGCCTCACCATTGGAAGCAGCATAAAGTGCTCCTTCTACGAGATGTTCCTCCATGGGCGTACGAGGTCCTTCAGGATAGTTGTGGAATAAAAGCAGGCCCTTTGGCAACTGGCCATAGTTCAGTCCCTCTGCCTTCAGCATATTGGCAGCCACAGCCTTGTAGTTGCCCTCGGCAATGAGTGCCTTGATGCCCTTGCCCTCGTTCTTCTGACAGGCAGCATCCAGTTCGTCATAGAAGGCAAACTTCTCAATGTTTTCGAAATACCTCTTCTCGAAGTCAGTAGTGGGTACGTCATAGTCGGCATCCACAAAGGCAAACATGTCCTTGAACATACGACTGGCAGCACCTGAGGCAGGAACGAACTTTACTATGCGCTTGCCAGCAGCCTTGTACTGCTCCCATACCTCCACGTATTTCTTACGGTCGTCCCCATTAGGAGCCACAATACCATGTCCAATACTGGCGGCTGCCTCTAACTTCAGGAAAGGAAATCCTGTCTTGAACTGTCCAAGTTGGTACTCAATCTGTTTTTCACTGATGCCCTTCTGGGCGAGTTGTTTTAGGTCTTGTTGTGATAACATAATTATAAAAGATTATTAGTAGTTTCTATCATGCAAAGATAGGGAAAATCCATGATAACACCAAATGTTTTGCATGAAATTTGGTTTTTTGCTCAATTTGCAGTACCTTTGCACACAAAATTAGACACATTATTAAATTATTGGATATGAAAGCATTTGTTTTTCCCGGACAGGGAGCACAGTTCGTAGGTATGGGAAAGGACCTCTACGACAACAATTCTACAGCAAAGGAACTTTTTGAGAAAGCCAACGATATTCTCGGCTACCGTATTACTGATATCATGTTTGAGGGGACTGACGAGGACCTGAAGCAGACGAAGGTGACGCAGCCTGCCGTATTCCTTCACTCCGTTATCTCTGCGATTTGCATGGGTGACAAATTCCAACCAGAGATGACAGCAGGTCACTCCCTAGGTGAGTTCTCTGCCTTGGTTGCTGCTGGTGCCTTGAGTTTCGAGGATGGCTTAAAGTTGGTGTATGCTCGTGCTATGGCGATGCAGAAGGCTTGTGAGGCTCAGCCCTCCACGATGGCTGCCATCATTGGTCTGCCCGACGAGAAAGTCGAGGAGATCTGCGCCGAGGTCAGCAAGATGGGTAAGGGCGTTTGTGTTCCTGCCAACTACAACAATCCTGGTCAGCTTGTAATCTCTGGCGACATCGATGCTATCAACGAGGCTTGTGAGCAGCTGAAAGCTGCCGGTGCTAAGCGTGCATTACCATTGAAGGTGGGTGGTGCTTTCCACTCTCCGTTGATGCAGCCTGCCAAGGATGAGTTGCAGGCAGCTATCGAGAAGACAGAGTTTGCCACGCCCAAATGTCCTGTCTATCAGAACGTGGATGCCAAGCCGCATACCGATGCCGCAGAGATTAAGGCTAACCTGATTGCTCAGTTGACAAGTTCTGTCCGCTGGACTCAAATCGTACAGAATATGATTGCCGATGGTGCCGACGACTTCACCGAGTGCGGACCTGGCAAGGCTCTGCAGGGCATGATCGCTAAGATCAATAAGGAAGTGCCTGCGCATGGCATTGAATAGAATCGAAGAATTGAAGGAGGAAGATGGAGAAGGTCATCATCTATCAGGTGTTCACCCGTCTTTACGGAAACAGGAACACGACGAGACAAGAGAACGGTACCATTGAGGAGAATGGCTGCGGTAAGATGGCAGACTTCTCTTCAGAGGTGCTGAAGGACATTGCCCAGACGGGCGTGAGTCATATCTGGTATACGGGTATCATCCGTCATGCTACTACGACAGACTATACCACCTATGGTATTCCGCGTCAGCATTCTGCCGTCGTGAAGGGAAAGGCAGGCTCTCCTTACGCCATTGCCGACTACTACGATGTAGATCCTGACTTGGCGGTGAATGTCAGTCAGCGTATGCAGGAGCTCGAACAACTAGTGGAACGTACACATGAGGCAGGTTTGAAGATGATTATTGACTTCGTGCCGAATCATGTAGCGCGCCAGTATCATTCTGTCTGTAAACCGCAAGGAGTGAAGGACTTGGGTGAGGATGATGATCCAAATTGTGGCTTCGACCCTGTTAACAATAACTTCTATTATTGTCCTGGTCAGCGTCTCGTTCCATACTTCGATCTCTATCATGGAGAGGAAGAACCGTATATTGAGGAGCCTGCTAAGGCAACAGGTAACGACCATTTCAATAATGCGCCTGGTAAGAACGACTGGTATGAAACAGTGAAGTTAAACTATGGTGTCGACTACTATGCCGGCGGCATCGGACACTTCGAGCCTATTCCCGATACATGGAAGAAGATGACGGACATTCTGTTGTTCTGGGCTTCGAAGGGTATCGATGCTTTCCGCTGTGACATGGCGGAGATGGTACCTGCAGAGTTCTGGTCTTATGCCACGACGATTGTCAAGAAGAAATACAAGAATATCGTGTTCATAGGGGAGGTATATAATCCCTATGAGTACCGTCATTATATAGCCTCCGGCTTCGACTGGTTGTATGACAAGGTGGGGATGTACGACACTATGCGCAGTGTCATCTGTCATCATGCTCCTGCATCGGCTATCAGTGGTGCGTGGCAGCAGACTGACGATATCCGCGACCACATGCTCTATTTCCTGGAGAACCACGACGAACAGCGTATCGCCAGTGATTTCTTTGCAGCTGATGCCGTGAAGGGTATTCCTGCCATGATAGCCTCGCTGTTGATGCAGCAGAACCCATTTATGCTCTATGCTGGTGAGGAATACGGAGAGCAAGGCATGGACAAGGAGGGATTCAGTGGTAATGACGGTCGTACGACCATATTCGACTATTGGAGCATTGACACGCTCTGTCGTGCTGCAGAGAAGAAACTCACGGCAAAGGAGAAGCAACTCTTCGACATCCATAAGCGCACGATGCAGATAGCCCGTAAGGAGAAGGCTGTCAGGGAAGGGGTGTTCTTCGACTTGATGTATGTGAACGGACAACTGGAGCGTCAGTATGTGTTCCTACGTCAGGCAGGACATGACCTGTTGCTGGTGGCTGTGAATTTCGACGACTATGCTGTTGCTATAGACGTAAACATCCCTGCGCATGCCATTGAATATTTGAAAGTAAAGGAGGGAACCTATACGGCTACCGACTTGTTGACGAAGGAGAAAGAGGAAATTACGTTGAAAGCTGATAATGAAGTTCGTTTGACCTTGGATGCTAGGGGAGGTTGTGTTTTGAAGATGAAGGTATAAGATGGAAGACTATATTCTGAACGATCATAACAAAGAAGAGTTTCCGCCAGCGCATACAGCAGAACATCTGTTGAATCAGACGATGATACAGTTGTTTGGCTGTGAGCGTTCCTTTAATGCACATATTGAACGTAAGAAAAGTAAAATGAGTTTCTATGTCGGCCATAAACCGACTCGTCAGGAAGAGAAGGAGATTGAACGACGGATGAACCAGTTGATTGACGATGACCTGCCTGTTACGTATGAGTTTGTGACACGGGACAACTTGCCAGAAGGAGTATCTGCTGACCGTCTACCTGATGATGCTTCAGAAGCCATCCGTCTGGTTCGAATCGGTGACTATGATGTTTGTCCCTGTATTGGAAAACATGTTCGCTCTACCAGTCAGATAGGGCGTTTCGAGATGCTTGGAACCAATTGGGACGAGCATGAGCATTCGTTCAGAGTAAGATTCAAAATCGTATAACAAACACCCCCTGTCACTGACAGGGGGTGTTTGTTAGTCTTTAAGTGCTATCTTCATGAATACCGGATAATGATCAGAGTATGTCAGGTCTGTCTTATAATAGGTGATACCTTCCAATGACTGATCATGGAAGATATAGTCGATACGGACATTCTTCTTTCCTCTGTACGTACCCATCCAACCACCAGTTCCACATTCCTTAAAACCATCAACTAAGTCACCCAACATAGTCTTATATACATATGAGTAGGGGACATCGTTGAAGTCCCCACAAATAATGCAGGGCTTTGTAGAGGAACGTTGCTCTTCGGCAATGATATTTGCCTGGGCTGCACGAAACAACATTCCTAAGGAGTAGTTACCATAAATTGCATCTAGGACCCGGTTTCTGTTGACCTCAAATCCCTGTGCCTCTAATTTCCCAGCCCTATATATGGTTCTATTGATACCCGTTGTCTCTAGGTGGACATTAAATACACGGAGTATTTGTCCGTTGACATCAATATCTGCCCACATGCCTGCCTGTCCAGAATCCTCAAAGAGGAAGAATTTGTTTTGTTTGATGGGATAACGGCTAAAAATAACCACATCTCTTCCAGCCTTTGCCACATAAGGAAAATAATCTTTGTATGAGGTGGTATTCTTGATGTCTCCGCTAGTTTCCATATATTCCTGAATACAGAAAATATCCACTTTTTGTCTGCGCATCTCTGCTAGAATGTCTTGTGCCAGAAATCCGGAGGTCTCTCTGTTGAATCGCGCTACGTTATAGGTGGCAATCTTCAATCCTTTCTGGGCATCTACAGCCCTCTGATCTAAGGAGCGAAACTGAACAAGTGTCCCCATATAGGGAATACAGCACAGGATCGTCACCAACGGAATGATTGCGATATACCAACGTCTACGTACCAGCCAATAAATTAATAGGAGAAAATTGGCAATGATTAATACCGGAAGAATATACACGACCATGGCTCGTGCCATATTTCCAACAGGATTGACATCACCTCCATACAAGCCTAAAAAGGTATAGGCAGAAACTATCAGCTGTAGCACGAGGAACATCATCGCTACATACTTATAGACAGCAAGTTTTCCCATAATTTTTAGTTTTTCAAATATTTCTGAATCGTATCGAGCAGATCCTCAACACGGAAAGGCTTTGCCATAAACTCATCGCAACCAGCCTCACGCGCTTCCCTGATATTCTCATCAAAGGCATATGCGCTTAAAGCAATGACCGGTATGTCGTGATTGACTTCCTTAATAATACGGGTCGCATCAAGACCATTCATGTCAGGCATACGGATATCCATCAGAATCAGATCAGGATGTTCATCCTCACATATTGTTACCGCCTCAATACCATTATGGGCACGAATTAGTCGGTAACGTTTTGCCAGTACGACCTTGACCAGTTCGTAGTTGTTGTCCTCATCTTCAGCGACAAGGATTAAAGGAGCATTCTGTACGTCTGTCCTAGTACTGACACGAATTGTCCGTGAATTAGTGGTAATACGTGTGTTTTTAGAGACACCCCCGATAGTTCCTTCAAACGGAAGTTTAAATCTGAAAGTGGATCCTTCTCCCAGTTTTGAGGACACGTCTAAACATCCTCCCAGTTTCTCTACAATAATCTTACTGAGTGGAAGTCCCAGACCATAACCGTTTTGCATGGTTTCCGCATCCTTAGAGACATATGTCTTGAAAATATCTTTGATGTCTTCTGGCGCAATACCAGATCCCGTATCCGATACATAGAACTCAACTTCCTGTCCGTCATTCACCATGCGATAGCCATAAGTGATACTTCCTTTGGATGTGTGCTTCAACGCATTACTAATAAGATTGGAGAAGACCTGCATGATTCTGTTGGCATCCGTATTCAGTGTGACTGTCATATTAGGTCTATTCCATATCATCTGTACTGTTTCAGGGCATCTGAACTTGAAGGTGTTTTTCAAGTTATGACATAACTCATTCAAGTCTGTCATTGATTTCTTAACAACAATTTCACCAGACTCTACTCTTGACAAATCAAGAATCTCATCAATCAGTGTTAACAGGCGGGCATTGTTGCTTTCAATAATCTCCATGAATTTTGTGCGTTCTTCCTGAGAATCAGTCTCACACATAACCCTGGAGAAACCCTCTATAGCATTAAGAGGGGTGCGTATTTCATGACTCATATTGGCAAGGAAAAGAGACTTCATCTTGCTGGCTTTCTCAGCATCATGCGTCTTCTCTTCGTACTCAGCCAACTTTTTATTGGCAACAAACAATTTCTCATTTGCCGCATCTGCTCTAGCATTGGCTTCTGCAATCTTCTGCAAGAGTAACTCTCGTTCGTCTTGATTTATCATTTCAACAACAAATATTGCCTTGCAAAGGTAAATAATTTTTGTTTAAACACAAAAAGAAATGAGAAATTTTTATCCTCTTTTTGCTTTTTCCCATGCTCCACTGCTTTGATGGTTTTTCAAGTATACCATTCCACGGAACACATTTAGATTCATAAACAGGAAATAGTAGGGAACATATAGTATTTTATTCTTCTTACCTCTTTTTTCCAGGAAATAGCCTAAGAAGGCGGCAACATAGAATAGGATTTGCAATATCCAAATCCAGTTATAGAGGGCTCCAGCCTTTAAGAATATTAGAAGTACGTTCAAGGGTATCAGCAATAACAGGGCGATAGGAGTAATGCTCCATCGTAATACACGATGAGAGGTAAACTGGAAAGCAACCATTGGTTGGTGGAAAGGATTCATCATGCTTTTCAACCACCAGATACTTTGCAGTCCACCTGCAGCAATTCGACGTTTACGTTTCGATTCTTCCGTTAGGTCGGCTGAGCCATATTCCATAGCATAAGCATCAGAAGTGTAAGCAATTTTATATCCTTTGTCGACCATACGGAGTGACATGACGAAGTCGTCCAAAAGGGCGTTCTCGGGCATGGGCTCATAGAGCGATCTGCGGATAGCACAAAGTTCTCCAGCTGCGCCCATAGCAGAATATAGTTCACCATCCAGTCTTTTCAAAGTGCTCTCATATTTCCAATAAAGACCTTCTCCCTCTGCAGCAGCCTGACCTTTATGACGGGCGGCAACTCGTTTCTCACCTGCCACACAAGCCACTTGTGGATCCATGAAACAACGGACTATCTCCTGAATAGAATCTGAATTCAGCATGGTATTAGCATCCGTCATCACCACTATCTCATTTTTTACCAGACTTAGCCCATGGTTTAGGGCTGCTGTTTTACCCCGACGTTCAGGTGAGAAAATCACCTGAACATCGGGATATTTTGCCAAATAGTCATTTGTCGCGTCATTAGAGCCATCAGTCACCCAAACAACATGTAGTTTGGGATATGTGATTTGATGAGTATTCTCCATTTTGATATCTACGATATCCTGCTCGTTATAGGCACAAATCATCAGTGTTACCACAGGCAATTCATTGTCAGGCGGCAATTGTCTTTTCTGCGGCTTTCCCCATATCATATGTTTGATACGGACCAGTATCCACAGGAGAATACCATATCCGATATACGTGTAGAACACGAGAATCAGACAGAACCAAAAAAGAAATTTTAACGTAATCATAGATTGAGACGTTTCGGACTACTCGTTAGTTTCTATTTCTTCTTGCATATCAATATACTGGCGGTTCTTGTCATAAAACTCGTATTGTAGGAATGCCAGCTTCTGAGAGGGAATAATCCTTATACCCCAACCGTATTTCATTTGCCAACGCCGTTTAATGGAAACGATACCTTGATTTATGTAGGCAGCGACATAAGGATGAACATGGAGTGAAAAACTCTTGATGCCTATCTTGTTGACCAGGCGGTCAATTTTGCTCTCTAATTGGTCTGTAAACAGAATGGACGACTTGATTTTTCCTTTTCCAAAACATGTCGGACATATCTCTTCTACATTGACATCCATAGCAGGACGTACTCTTTGTCGAGTTATCTGCATTAATCCGAACTTACTCAGTGGCAGGATATTATGACGGGCACGATCTTTCTGCATGTTCTTACACATCCGTTCATATAACAACTGACGATCCTCTGCCAGATTCATGTCAATAAAATCGACCACAATGATGCCTCCCATATCTCGCAGACGAAGTTGTCGTGCCAATTCATCTGCAGCCCCAAGGTTGACTTCCAAGGCGTTTGCTTCTTGTCCGTTTTCCGACCGAGTACGATTGCCGCTGTTTACGTCTACTACATGCATCGCTTCTGTATGCTGGATAATCAAGTAAGCGCCACGTTTGTAGTTAACTGTCCGTCCAAACGAAGATTTCAGTTGCTTAGTGACATTGAAGTTGTCAAAGATGGGTACAGTGCCTGTATACTGCTTGACGATCCCCTGCTTGTCTGGAGCAATCAGACCGACATAGTCTTTTACTTGCTGGAAGATGTCCGTATCATTGACATAGATACCATCATAGGTTGGATCAAATAGATCACGCAGCATAGCCACGGCTCTTCCTGTTTCCTCAAAAGCCAATACTGGCGTATTAGTTGCCTTTTGTACTTTTGTGATAGCATCTTCCCAGCGTTTTACCAATACTTTCATTTCCGCATCAAGTTCTGCGACACGCTTACCTTCGGCAGATGTTCTGACAATAACACCGAAGTTTTTGGGCTTGATACTTTGTACGAGTTGTTTCAGACGTGTACGCTCTTCACCTTTCTTAATCTTAGAAGAGACGGAAACTTTCTCTTGGAACGGCATCAGAACCATATATCTACCTGCAAAACTAAGTTCGCATGTCAGACGTGGACCTTTGGTGGAGATGGGCTCCTTGACAACCTGAACCAAAATTTCCTGTCCTTGTTTGAGGGTCGTCTGAACACTTCCTTCTTTTGGCAGGTCAGGTAGCCGGGTTGCTTTAGAAATAGGGAAAAGTCTTTTCCTGTCGCTTTGTACCTGTTTAAGATACTTTTCGTAAGAGCTGAATTGAGTCCCTAAGTCAAGATAGTGTAAGAAAGCATCGCGCTCTGACCCCACATCCACAAAACATGCGTTCAATCCGGGCATCAGTTTACGGACCTTGCCCAAATAGATGTTACCCACCGAAAAAGATGCCTCTCGTTTCTCGTTCTGGTATTCTACCAAGTCCTTGTCTTCAAGCAGAGCAATGGAAATCTCTTTCGGCTGGACGTCAATGATAACTTCACTATTCATTCTTAGTTTATTTGTTTTTAACGGAAAGGGTGTACTAACTCATCATAGAATCATTAGTACACTCCTTTCATTTCTACTCTTTAGCAAGATTTACTTGCTCTTGTGACGATTCTTGCGCAATCTCTTCTTACGCTTGTGAGTAGCCATCTTGTGGCCCTTCTTTTTCTTTCCGTTTGGCATAATCTGTATAAATTAAGTGTTATTGTTTATTTCATTTTTTCAATAAAGCTCTTTGCAGGCTTGAATGCGGGGAAATCATGAGCATCAATCACCAGTGTTGTATTCTTGGAGATGTTACGGGCGGTTTTCTTAGCACGATGCTTCACAGTAAAAGTGCCAAATCCACGTAAATATACATTCTCTTTTTGCTCTGCCATACTACGACGGATCTCTTCCATAAAAGCCTCCACAGTGGCTGCTACGTCTTTTTTAGCAAGACCAGTGTCTTCAACAATCTTATTGATAATGTCTGCTTTTGTCATCTTAATATCTTCTCTATAATTGGTTACAAATATGTTAATGTTCTATTTTCGGACTGCAAAGATACTGATTTTCAGTGGGAAACGAAAATTTATTGGCACTTTTTTTTGAAAAAAGAACTTTTCTTGATAAAGAAGGTCTCATTGACACCTTATTATATAATAATATTAGGTGTCGCAGGACTTACCTGAATTGTTGCAGCCGGGCAATATATTTACCGATAATGTCAAATTCCAGATTGACGACCGTTCCTATCTGGATGTCACAGAAATTGGTGTGCTCGAAAGTATAGGGAATGATAGCGACAGTAAAGGTGTTGGCTGTCGGATTACATACAGTCAATGAAACGCCATTGACTGTTACTGAGCCTTTGTCAACTGTGAAATAACCGTTTTGCGCCATCTCTTTGTCTTCCTTATATTCAAAAGTGAAATAAGTGGAACCATTGGCATCTTCCTTGGCGATACATCGTGCCGTCTCATCCACATGTCCTTGGACAATATGTCCGTCCAGTCGTCCATTCATCAGCAAAGAGCGTTCCACATTGACTTTATCACCCACTTGTAATAATCCGAGGTTTGACCGGTCTATAGTCTCTTTCATAGCCGTAACGGTATAGGTGCCTTCTTCGATACGAACCACCGTCAGGCATACACCATTATGTGCCACGCTCTGGTCAATACCCAGTTCGTCAACAAAAGAGCAACGCAGGGTAAAATCAAGATTCTCCCTGTCTTTCTTGATTGCTACAACAGTGGCAAATTCTTCAATAATTCCAGAAAACATGTCTTTATGACTTTTTAATGCTAAAAAGAGGGTCGTACCGAGGATGTGATGAAAACTCCTTTGTTATAAGATTAGAGTGCTCTCTGCCTTTGTAATCCACCGGCTTTTCAGCTTCTTCGAAGAAGATATGGCCCGCCATTGGCAAGAGTCGGCAACTCAGTTTTCAGTGTAATTTGATGAGTATCCCTATCGAATCGATACGACCCATTCTATCTCTTTTACGCTGCAAAGATACAAAAAATTATTGATATAGTTTCATTAATCCTCAATTATTTCATATTCATCTACTATAGATTCTTCATTTTCCGGGATCTCCGTCTCTTCCGTGTCATCTGTCTCGGGAGCCAAAACTTCATCATGATCCTCTTTTACCTTTTTCCTCTTCTTATAGAACCAGAAGCCAATGGCAGATACCAAGACTAACAATGTTATATAAATACACCAAGCAAGAGGAGAGAATAGGGGATTGTGTGGAACAATGACTACGATAGAACGCATGTCGTAATTATCGGGTGATTCCAAGAGGAAGGCTTTTACCTTAAAGGTATATTCACCTGCTGGAATATCCGCATAGCTTGCCATGCGGGTCTTGTCCGCATTTTGCCAATCCTCATCATACCCCTCCAACATATATTGATAGTGAACACGGTGCTGCAATTGATAGTTCAGTGCGGCAAATCTGAAAGCGAAGGCGGCATCATGTGTTGGAATGGCGACTTGTTTACTCTCGGGTACATAGTAATTATAGGTGTTATTGAGTCGTGGACTTTGTACTTCACCGTTAAGGAAAAAATCTGTGATCTTAAGTTTGAGGAGAGACCCATTGCTGGTCGTCAATTTAGTACGGTCTACTGTATAATAGCCGTTTAGTGTACCAAAGAGTATCACACCATTTCCTGCCAATATAGCGGCACCTTCCGAACATTGGGTATCGTCTACACCGTCAAGTTGAGAGAAAGTAGTAAATATTTTTTTCTTCATGTCATATGAACACAGAATATGGTCTGTGGCAAACCATACATTTTCTTTCTCGTCAAAAGTAAAACTACGTATCTCTTCTGAGGGTAGTCCGTCACTTATACCAAAATTTTCGAATATCCATGCACCATCAGCATCTTGTCCTATGGTATGACTTAATCCACCGCTATTTGTTCCCACCCACATGGAACCGGATTTGTCGCATGCCAGACAGATGATGTCATTGCTCATCAGACCCTTTTCTAAATCACCGGGCTCCTTCATGGACTCAACAGACATTCTGTTGTTATGAAACGACATGATGAGAATACCGTCAGTAGTACCAGCCCATATCTTCCCGTCTTTGGCAACGGCAATGGTTCTGACTTTTTGATGGGTCTCTTGGGGATAGCGCCTCAGGGAGTTCTTGGAATGGAGGGCAATGTATTTACCCGCCTTGTTAGTCTTCAGAATATTAATACCACCTCCATAGGTGGCTATCCAGATGTTTCCTTCGTGGTCTTCCACTGCCATATAGGCACTGTTTGAACTCAGTGACCATGGGTCTTTTTCATCGTGGCAGATATTAAGGACAGTATATCCTGTGCCATTAGGCGTTATTTTGTATACTCCGTTATCTTTGTCACAAACCCAATAGTTTCCTTTTGAATCCATACTCATTCCGTATGGACGACTGATAGGCTTGCCATTTGAGTCATGAGTAATGGTGCCGACCTGATTACCATTGTCATCATAAATAAAAATACACCCTCGTTTGTTACATATAAATGTCAGTTTCCGGTTCTTGTCATAACACATGGCACGCGTCTCGTTATCCAAGGGATAGTCTGTTTCTGGTACTAGCAATGTGCGTGTAATGGTGTTCTTCAGGATTTCCAGTTTCTCCAGTCCGCGACGGTTTGTCGACTCCCAGATAACACCGTCATTCATTTCAAGGTGGGCGTTTACTGAATTAGATAGGTTCCATGGGTTACTGGGATCGTTGTGGAAGTATTCCACTTCATCTTTCTCACGGTTATAGTAGCCATAACCTCCATGGTTCAACATGACCCATACCACACCCAAAATCTCATGAAACTCTGCTCCACGACTGGTGAATTCCGGCACAAGAACTTGCTGCTTGATAAATTTGACATCCCCAGTCTTTGGATTCAGCCGATAAGCACCGTCATTCAGGTCCGAATACCAGAGTAATCCATGACTGTCTACAAAAAGACTGGTGATTTCGCCTCCTACTTCTTTTATCAATTTCGGCTCTTGTCCATAACTGAACTGCATGATTTTCCCTGATTGGGTGCCTGCAAAAATAAGGTATCCATTAGTGGCAAGACGGGTGACACATTCATCCAGGAATACTCCTTTCTTCTCCAATGACATGTTTGCCATGTCAATACGATGGACTCCCTCATTGGTTCCCACCCAGAGATCATCATGATATCCTTCAACGATGCAGTTGACCGTCAGGTTTCCAGTAATAATCAAATCCTGCTTCAGTCCATCACGATCTAGACGCAGCTTGTAAAGACCAATATTGTCATAAAAAACAAGGACATCATTGGTTGCAGTGACAAAAGGCTTGTAGAAATAGCCGACATGATAGTTGGCATGACCGCCAATACCTTCCAGCGGATCTTCGATACGGTCTGTTTTGCGGTTAATGACAAACATACGCCCATTATACATTTTCAACCAGATGTTCTGAGCCTGGTCAACGATAATGTTATCCACACGATTATGCAGTCCGCGTATACCGCTAGCATTGCCCGTTTTGTAATTATAGAAATTATACCCGTCAAAACGAGAGATGCCATTCCATGTCGTTATCCACAGATATCCGTAGTCGTCATGATGCAGAGAGGCAATGGCATTACTGGGCAGTCCATCATCTGTAGTGTAATGTGATAGGGATGCCTGAAAATGCTGTGCTCTCATGACTTGTAGCAGGCCAAAAGAGCACAAGAGGAGTATCAGGGTATTACAGATAATTCGTCTTAGGTTATCAGTCATATTTTCTTAGTATGTAAAATCGCTGCTAAGTTAATCATTTTTTTTGAGATATACTAATTTTTTATACTAAAACAAAAAAGAAGTCTTGAATTTGTCGTTTCAAGACTTCTAATAAACCTATGTTGTTTAATTAGTAAGCAAACAGAGGATAGTCCTTCATGCGGGCATTCACACGCTGACGAACACAGACAATGACCTGCTCGTCCTCAGGAGCATTCAGCACCTCCTCAATGAGGGCGGCAATTTCCACCATCAAGTCTTCCTTTGCACCACGTGTGGTGATAGCGGGAGTTCCAAGACGGATACCACTGGTCTGGAAAGCGGAACGGCTGTCAAAAGGTACCATATTCTTATTGACGGTAATATCGGCAGCAACAAGGGCATTCTCAGCCACCTTACCTGTCAGCTCAGGATACTTGGAACGGAGGTCCACCAGCATAGAGTGGTTATCGGTACCACCGCTAACGATGGTGAAACCACGTTTGATAAGTTCCTCAGCAAGAACCTTGGCATTTTTCTGTACCTGTTTTGCCCACTCCTTGAATTCTGGCTGCAAAGCCTCGCCGAAGGCTACTGCCTTGGCAGCGATGACATGTTCCAGCGGACCACCCTGCTGTCCGGGGAAGACAGCAGAGTTAAGTAGTTGTGACATCATCTTCGTCACACCCTTCGGAGTCTTGTAGCCCCAAGGATTCTCGAAGTCCTTACCCATGAGAATGATACCGCCACGGGGACCACGCAGGGTCTTATGAGTAGTAGAGGTCACGATATGTGCATACTTCACAGGGTTGTCGAGCAAACCGGCGGCAATGAGTCCGGCAGGGTGAGCCATATCAATCATCAACAGGGCATCAACCTTGTTTGCAATCTCACGCATCCGTTTGTAATCCCATTCACGGCTGTAGGCAGAACCGCCACCAATAATCAGTTTGGGCTTATGCTCTAAAGCGAGACGCTCCATCTCGTCATAGTCTACACGACCTGTCTCTTTGTTCAGGTTGTAACCAACAGGTTTATAAAGAATACCACTAGTGTTAACCAGTGAACCATGAGAAAGGTGACCACCATGGTCAAGGTTCATGCCCATGAAAGTATCACCAGGCTTCAGTACGGCAAGCAGCACGGCGGCGTTAGCCTGTGCACCAGAGTGGGGCTGCACATTGGCATACTCTGCGCCAAACAGCTTGCATACGCGATCAATGGCGAGTTGTTCTACCTCGTCAACTACCTGGCAACCGCCATAGTAGCGATGACCAGGATAACCCTCGGCATATTTGTTGGTCAGATAACTGCCCATAGCCTCCATCACTTGATCGCTAACAAAATTCTCTGAAGCAATTAGTTCAATGCCTCTCATTTGGCGTTGATGCTCTTTTTCGATGAGTTCGAAAATCGTGTTGTCTCTTTTCATAATATATTATATTTAATTCTCTATTTTCAAGTTCCTTATCCGTTCATGGCAAGCAGGAACTCCTCGTTGGAGTGTGTCTGTACCAGTCTGTCACGTACGGTATTCATCGCCTCGATAGGATTCATCTCAGCAATGAACTTGCGGATAATCCACATACGGTTAAGAGTTGTCTGATCCTGCAATAGGTCATCACGACGGGTAGACGACTGTACGAGGTTGACAGCAGGATAGACACGCTTGTTGGCAAGCATACGGTCAAGCTGCAATTCAGAGTTACCCGTACCCTTGAATTCCTCGAAGATCACCTCGTCCATCTTGGATCCAGTGTCTGTCAATGCAGTGGCAATAATGGTCAATGAACCGCCATTCTCAATGTTACGGGCTGCACCGAAGAAACGCTTAGGCTTCTGCAAGGCATTGGCATCCACACCACCCGTCAGTACTTTACCAGAAGCAGGTGCCACCGTATTGTAGGCTCGTGCCAAGCGGGTAATGGAGTCGAGGAAGATCACGACGTCGTGACCGCACTCCACCATGCGCTTTGCCTTCTCCAAAACGATACCAGCAATCTTTACATGACGGTCGGCTGGCTCGTCGAAGGTAGAAGCAATTACCTCTGCGTTGACGGTACGTGCCATATCCGTCACCTCCTCAGGACGCTCGTCGATCAACAACATCATAATATAGGCCTCGGGATGGTTGGCGGCAATCGCATTGGCGATATCCTTCATAAGGATGGTCTTACCAGTCTTCGGCTGGGCGACGATGAGTGCGCGCTGTCCTTTACCTATCGGTGAGAACAAGTCAACGATACGCACCGATGGATTCGTTGTGGCAGGATTGCCACAAAGCGTAAACTTCTCGTCAGGGAAGAGTGGGGTGAGGTGTTCAAAACTGACACGGTCACGCACTTCCTGAGGCAGTCGTCCGTTGATGGTCTTCACATCCGTCATGGCAAAGTATTTCTCGTTGTCATGAGGAGGACGGACGGTACATTCCACAACATCACCAGTCTTCAGACCGTATTTTTTGACCTGCTGCGGACTGACATAGATGTCGTCTGGTGACGAGAGATAGTTATAGTCACTGGAACGCAGGAAACCATAGCCATCCTGCAACATCTCCAATACACCATTACCATCAATCAAGTCAGCGAAGTCATATTTCTCCACCATAACATTATTCTTGGCGGGGGCATAACTGTTGTGTTCGGGCATCACAGGAGCCGTATTGACTTGCGACATGGGACGGTCAAAGATGTCAAGCGTAGGGAATGCCTCGCCATCCTCTATGGGCAGGTCGACCACCACCATGAAGTCTGTACCGTCACCGGGATCACCCTCCCAAACACCCTCAGGAGTTACAGCAGATTCATTCTCCTGTTGACGCCGCGCTATCTTATTCTGTAATTCCTCAATGGCTTGTGGATCGATTTCCTCTTTTAATGTCTGCTCAGCCTCAGGGATTTCCTCTGCCTCGATAGTCTGAGCTTCACCCTCAGTTTGTGCTTCAACCTCAGCGGCTTCACGGGCAGCAATCTCTTCCAGTTCCTTTTTCGACTTGCGTCCACGCTTCTTGGGAGTAGGCTTTTCCTCAACAGGTTCTTCTGCAGGTGCCTCAACGTTCTGTTCTTCCTGTTGTTTTGCCTCTGCAGCCTCAGCCTCAGCGAACAGAGAGTCGAGAGAAGGTTTCTTTTCTTTGGTTTTCTTTTTCGCTTTCACATCAAGATTCTCGCCGTCAGCACCATTGACCGTATATACTTTATTATTATCTTTCTTAGCTATCCGTGTGCGTTTACGTTTGGCAGCCCCTCCATTGGCAGCCGAATCCTCAGCGGCTTTGTCGAGTATGGCATAGATGACAGTTTCCAGTTCATCGTTCTGCGATACTTTAACATCGAGATTGTTGGCAATCTCCATCAACTGGGGGATATCCATTTCTTCTAATTCATTCTTCGTATACATATACTATAATCTGTATTCGTTTCTATTCTGTTCATTGAAAAAAGGGTGGGATTGTTTCGCGAATGGAAACACCTTGATGAATTGAAATAGCCTTTTAGATACAGGTTTCTCAAATTCGACTGCAAAATTACACATAAATCTTTGAATCACCAAACTTTTTCCTCAATTATTGATGAGGTACTTCATTTTTTAGGCAATGATATAGCAATTGCCCCACTCGTTATACCATAATTTATACAGGCAATGGTAGGCGTCGTTTGGCTTTTAATTACTTGCTTGTGCATTCGATATAGTCCATGATGACCTCCACAGCATCGTCCTCGCTCAGGTCATCCATCGAGATGACCAACTGGTCGTTACGGGTATCATAGCGTGACGTGTTCTCATACTTTTAACAAATTTTACGTTCTTATTCATAATTCTATTATTCAATTAATATTACTTCCTGACATGTGAGCCTTGTTTTTTTCGCCACTCTCTGGCGCGCACGGCGATGTTCTTCGCGAGACACTCGCTGTAGAGCCACGGCTCACAACTGTGGATATCACCTACGTTGAGGAGATCTTTATAAGGGGTATACTCCGAGCCGCTATAGCCAGTGACCACAAGGACATGATACTCAGGCGAGACAGTGACGGTGATGGTGTCGTGGAGCGTGGCGGGTGTAGCATCCGTTCGCCAATTCACGGGGTTGATGCAGATGTCTGAGGCAGAGATGATGGGCTTAATGTACTTCACATCCTTTACGGTGTTGTAGCAGACGGTAACACCCGTGTCCGTCTCACCTTCGGCGGGGATTATGTGGCAACACTGCGCCATATCGGTCTTGGTCACCTTGTAGCCCAACACGTATGCCGCAGCTAACTGGCTATAGGTATCGTCATGGATGTGCTTCAGCAGTTCTACCACAGCTAGACCGCCCTGACTGAAGCCCACAATGACGAGCGGACGACTCTTGTCGCGCCGGGTCTGAAAATGGTTAAAGGCTGTGCAAACATCATCCATCGCCAACCGTGCACGGCGCATAAGGGTATCTTCATTCTGCGATACCCAAGCATCAATAGTGGTGTGGCGGTAATATGGTGCGAAAAAGAGATTGCCGGGCGACATATACGCCGCTACTTTCTTGAGTTCCAAGTCTGTCATGTGTGCGCGATGCTCGGGATTCCACACATCGGCATAATGACAGATCCTGCCGTCATCTGTCATCCAGTCCTCCTCCCATGTCGAGACCACGTAGAAAATGTCTGCTCCCATGCCATCAGTATCACCGTCAACCGTCATCCACATCGTTGCGTCGTCGTAGTCCGGTTCAATTGGAATATACTCAGCCTCTGTTATAATAGCCTTATCATCATTAGACGTGCAAGATGTACACGATGTCTCAACGCAGATAAGGGTGGCTGCAAGCCCCCATTGCATAATCTTTATCATGATATATTTGTAATTAAGTAGGCGAGTGTTTTTAACACAGGTGCAAAGATACGCATTATAATTCATTTTCGTTCCCATTCTCCTAAAAATCATCAATTTCATCCCACATTTTATTATATCACTTTAATATGTGAAAAAATGACATAATAGAGTGCTAATATTTTGTGATATTGTGAATATTTTGTACTTTTGCAAAGTAAGAAATAACATGACAAAGGTTTGGGGAGACAGACAGGTTAAGAAAATAGTGAGAAAGATGCCGATGCCGAATTTCACGGCAGAGTTGAGCCTTTCTGCTACTAACTTGGTTGACGGCATTGTGGCTGGTAACTTCTATGGCTCGAAGGCACTGGCAGCAGTAGGTCTGGGTAGTCCTACCATCTTTGTCTTCTCCATCATAGCAGGACTCATAGGCACAGGCAACTCCGTTCTCTGCTCTCGCTCCTTCGGACAGTCGTCGAAAGATGCAGCCAGCCGTATCTTCTCATTGTCTGCCGTGTGGGCTATTGTCCTCTCGATTATCTTCACTGCCATTATCATTCTTGCCGACGGCTTCATTGCTAATATCTTCTGTGGCACGAAAGATCACTACATCATCCCTGACGTGATGGACTACATTACGGGATTCTCCCTCGGTGCCGCCTTCATCATCCTCAGGCAATTGTTGATGCCGATGGTGAACATTGAGGGTGGAAATAGGCAAATCCATCTTTCGTCATTCCTGATACTCTTCTCGGATGCTGTCTTCGACATGATTTTCTCGGCATGGCTCGATTGGGGAACTTTCGGTCTTGGCGCAGCGAGTGCCCTGTCGTACCTCTTCGGATGTCTCCCGCTGATATGGTTCTTTATAGGCAAAAGACTGGTGTGTCGTTGAAATTTAGGGGATGTTTCAGTTGGACAACGACTCTCGATATTTTCAAGGCTGGTATGCCTATGGCGACGAAGCGTGCATGTAGCATCGTTGCACCTGTGCTTGTCAACAGATATGTTCTATATATGGCGAGCGTAGAGACTGTAGCTGCGTTGTCTGTTCAGAACTCTGCCACGAGGTTTCTGCTCTGCTTAGCATTGGCTCTCTCAACGACAGCAATGCTTGTTGCAGGAGCGTTTTATGGAGAAGAAGACCGTGTACAGATGGTTTCGGGTATGAAGGAGATGTTCCACCAGACAATGATATGGAGCATCGGCTCCGCTTTAGTGTTTATTATCTTTGCCCATCCCATCGCCTTCATGTTCATCAAGGACGAACCTGAAGTGATGAGTCAGTCGATATATGCCATCATCTGGTATGCAATTGGTGTACCTTTCATGGCACTAAACCAATGTGTCGCATCTTTTCTTCAGGCCACTAAACGCATCAATGCCTCTCAGCTGATTCTTGTTGCTGAGCGTTTCTTGGTTCTAGTTGTGCTTGTCTATCTGCTAGGATATCTGTTGGGTGAGAAAGGTGTATTCATGGCTTATGGACTTAGTGAAGCACTTCTGACACTGATTATCTATGTTGTTGTCTGCGCCAAAGAGAAGAAACTGATAACGAAGTTTGAGGATTTAGTGGTGCTTCCTGCTGATTTCGGTGTAGCTGATGACCATTATATCTACGACGGCATACAATCTGTTGAGAAGGCTGTCACTTTCAGTAATATTGTACGCCAGTTCTGTATCAGCAAGGGCGTAGATAGCGAGAAAGCCGATCATGTGGCTTTGTGTATCAGGGAACTCTCTGAATTGAGTCTCAACCACAATCTTTCTGAACAGGACACTAGTCATACAGTGCGTGTGTTCGTGGAAAAAGACGGAAGGGTTGTGATACGACTCAGGGATGACGGTAGTACTCTAAACCTTGCCGACAGGCAACGACTCAACGAAGGTCAAGTGGGTGCTGTGGCAAAGGAAATCAACTACCACGCCTCATACGGTATGAATAACACGATGGTAATACTCTGACCAATAACAATATGAATCATGAAGGACGATTCTGCTAATCTCCTTACTGTTTTGGCTTATACTTGATATAAAAAAGGAGTTTCTTTTGTTTATTTGCTTACTTTTTCGTACCTTTGCACCCCGAAAATGAGAAAGGTTAAGGCTGCATTGTTTGATTTGGACGGTGTCGTATTTGATAC
>CACZCT010000003.1 GCA_902779745.1 uncultured Prevotellaceae bacterium | reverse complement strand
GGGATTTCTCCGGCAGCCATCTCACAGCGGTATAAGAAACTGAAGGAAGAGATCATTGTACCCTATTTCAAGAAAAACTTCGATATGGACCTGGATATGCCAGAGGTGATGGAGTGTGCTGTGGTTCACGAGGAAGCTATGATGGAGGCTTCCGTACCATGCCCACCATCATCCATGGGTCTTGGAAGAATGAAAACAGCAAAATTCGATTATATGGAAAAGAAAAGAACAACTCCGGAGTTTATTACGGAACTTCAACCCAACGAAATCTTTGTGTTTGGCAGCAACCTTCGTGGTATGCATGGCGGAGGTGCAGCCTATATCGCCCATCGTAAATTTGGTGCCATCATGGGACAAGGCGTCGGGCTGCAAGGACAGAGTTATGGGATACCAACCATGCAGGGTGGCGTAGAGACCATAAAACCGTATGTGGACGAGTTCATCGAGTTCGCCAAGGAGCATCAGGACCTGACATTCCTGGTCACTCGCATCGGTTGTGGCATCGCAGGATTTACAGACGACGAAATCTCACCGCTCTTTAAAGCAGCCCACGAAGTAGAGAATATCGTGCTACCAGAAAGATGGTAGGGTAACAAAAAACTCAAGATTCTCTTGGTTTTTTGCTCACTTATTCGTACCTTTGACCTAAAGGTCGAAGATAGGCTGCATCTCGGAAAAACAAAAGAAAAGTTGTTTTTCTTTTGGTTTTTCGCTCGATTTGCACTATCTTTGCACGCTCAAAATGAATTAATTAATAAATAAGGTAATAATAAGATGAACATTTCATTTGAAGCTCCTGACAAGATTAATGGTCTAATGACCATTACACTGGAGAAAGAAGACTATCAGGGCGAAGTCGAGAAGACCCTGAAAGACTATCGTAAGCGTGCTAACGTACCTGGATTCCGTCCCGGTCAGACACCGATGGGACTGATCAAACGTCAGTATGGTGCCGCCGTGAAGGTGGATGTTGTGAACAAAATGCTGGGCGAGAAACTCTATGAGTATGTTCGTGAGAACAAGATTCATATGCTCGGTGAGCCCCTCCCAAGTGATAAGCAGAAACCGTTGAACTTCGAGGGCGAGGAACCGTTGGAGTTTGTGTTTGATATTGCCGTGGCTCCTGAGTTCACGGCAACCCTCTCCGGCAAGGATAAGATTGACTACTATAACATTACCGTTGACGACAAGCTCATCGACCAGCAGGTGGAGATGTACCAGAACCGTGCCGGACAGTATGAGAAGGTTGAGCAGTTCGACGAGAAAGAACGTGACATGCTGAAGGGTGACCTCCGTGAGTTGGATGAGAAGGGTAATGTGAAAGAAGGTGGTATCACCGTTGCCGATGCCGTGCTGATGCCTCAGTATATGAAGGTGGAAGACCAGAAGAAACTCTTCGAGAACGCCAAGTTGGGCGATATCATCACTTGGAATCCCCGTAAGGCTTATCCAGAGAGTGACGTAGAGGTTTCTTCCTTGTTGAAGATCCAGAAGGAAGATGTAAAAGACCATGAGGGTGACTTTACTTATCAGATTACTGAAATCAGCCGTTTCGTGAAGGCAGAGGTCAACCAGGCACTGTTCGACCAGACATTTGGTGAGGGTGCCGTCAAGGATGAGAAGGAGTTCCGTCAGAAGATCGCCGATATCATCGGTCAGCAGTTCAAGGCAGACTCCGACTTCAAGTTCCTGCAGGATGTCCGTGCTCACATGGAGAAGAAGGTTGGCAAACTGGAGTTCCCAGAGGCTATCTTGAAACGTGTGATGCTGAATAATAACAAGGACAAGGGTGCCGAGTTCGTAGAAAAGAACTTCGAGGCAAGTATCAAGGAACTGGGCTGGCACCTCATCAAGGAACAGTTGGTGGAGGCTCAGGGTATCAAGGTCGAGGACGACGACCTGAAGGCTGTCGCCAAGGAAGCTGCCCGTGCCCAGTTTGCCCAGTATGGCATGTCGAATGTTCCTGACGAGTATCTGGAGAACTATGCTGCAGAGATGCTGAAGAAGCGTGAGAACGTGGACGGACTTGTTGACCGTGCCGTTGACGTGAAGTTGACAGCCGCCCTGAAGGGTGTCGTGAAACTCGACGAGAAAGGTATCACGCTGGAGGACTTCCAGAAGATGCTTCAGGAAAAATAAAAAAAGTGATTAATTTCCTAATGAATGAAAAGAAAGAGTATTGTTGAAATAGTCTATAATCAAAATTTGCTAGGTATGAAAAGAAAGAGCTTTATTAAGATGATAGCTCTCAGTCTCATGACTTTGTTGTCAATGGGAGGACTGACAGCTTGTGGCAGTGATGACGATGGTGGACAGGGCAACATTCCTGACCCTTCAGATGATCCCACTCCTGATGTTTTTCATCCGATAAATGCATCTACTCGGCCGCTACTTGAAGTAAAAGAATATACCGCCTACGATCCTACAGAGTTGGTAGAGACAATCATCAAGTGGCCTATGATTACCTATGCAGGAGAGACGGTGGCTAACTTTTTGAGACCCATGTTGAACTTGTCGGTGAGCAGGCGCATGCCACAGATGGACGACCTGTTTGCCCAGCGCGTGGGAACAGCCCCGGACGGCTCTCGTCAGTGGAACCTGCGTCGCTATGTGTTCACCTACAAAAGTGTTTCAGGTTCAACCGGCAACGACACTATTCTTACCGGCAGCGTTATTTTCCCCACCAACACCGTAGGAAAGCCCCACGAGGTGGATGTGCTTACGCTTTATCACCATCAGGCATACTTCGACGACTCTTGGCTGGCATCTCAGGCAGTCACGCTGATGGCCATGCACACGATGCACAACTCAGCCGTAATTGAGCCCGATGGTCAGGGAGCAAAATCGGAAATGGAAACCCTGATCACGGAGAACTTACAAGGTGACCTGACTGCCCTGCAGATGGCCGACTGTGTATTGGCAGCCCTTGAAGTAATGCGTAGCCAAGGTGTGACATTGGCCGCCGGCGGCTACTCTAATAACTGGGGTACGTCACTTGGCGCGACTGCGACGGCAGGCTTCGCCCAATATATGGATAACGATGCTACCACGGACTTGAAACAGCTTTTCAGGGTGCGTGCCTCTTACATGGGTGAAGGTCCCACACAAATCAGCCAACTAAACGGATATGAACATGTCTGGGAAAATCCGCCTGTGCAGAAATTCCAAGTAGGGTGGAACCCGCGTCATCCATTCTATATCTCCACCTGTCCCAACGACGAGCTGATCAAATACGATGAACTGAAGAAGTACTATAACAAGCTGCGCCTCATGCCCGACGGGTCTTTGGATACCAATGTACACTGGATTGACTTGAATGTGCCTCATTTGCCCATAGAGCAGGAAATAGACGAAGAAGTTGGCAATCACCTGCTCTCGGCAGTGATAACCCTGCTGTATATCAGTTTGGTGAAAGATCCCTCGGAAATAGTAAGAGCTCAGGATGAATAAACTGATAATGACTCAGTCAACCGATTGAGTGACATAGCATAAATTGATAATTAATCGTGAAAACAAAATTGATAAGAGAGGAAGGGAGGAAGCCTTCGGAAGAGAAGGTGTGGCAGAAACACTATGCACCAGGTACTTTGGAGCAACTACAGAAAAAGCTGCCAGATGAAACGTTGTGGAAACTGATATCCACGGCGATGAAGGATGACAATGACGAACACGATGCCCTGGTATACTTTGGACGCCGCATCAAGCGCAGCACCATGCTGGAGGAGGTGGAGAAGTGGGCACGTGTGCTGAAAGGCATGGGACTGGGTGTGGGTGACCAGATACTGCTCTTCAGTCCGGCGGCTCCTGAGTCCTATTACGTGCTCTTTGCTGCCGACAGCGTCGGTGTTACAACCATCATGCCCAACATGTCGGCTAGTGCAGAGGCACTGAAGAAATACTATGCCCAGTCGAAGGTGGCTTTCGTCTTCGACGGTATGGAAAGTCTGCTGACACAGATTTTGGAACAGCCCCAGTTCGAACATGTGGTACTCATGGACGTGACACCTTCCATGCGTACTCCGCTGAAACAGATTTTGGGTCTGACTAACTGGGTGAAGACACGCAAGATCCGTAATCGTAATGCCAAATACATGACTATGCGACAGGCTATTGCTCGCTTCGGTAGCTATGAGGGTCCCATTGAGGCACCCTATCAGGAAGACCGAGTGGCGATGGTGTTCTCTTCGGGCGGCACAACCAAGGCCGGTGAGGCAAAACTGATCTGCATGACCGATAAGGCGATGGTTGAGATGTTCCGTTGTGCTTTGGCATTTAATCTGCGCGGTATGCCGATGACTCCGGGATATACGTCGCTTTGTCAACTGCCGCCCTTTGTGTGTACGGGCTTGTTCGTGCTGGTGCTTGCACCGTTGATGTGCGGTTTGACGGTTTATCTGGAACCACGTCTGAACCAGCAAAGGTTCAATTCATGTATTAAGAGCGTGCGTCCCAATGTTACGCTGGTGCCTGGTCCCCTGTGGGCAGGATTCTTCCGTGAAGTGGAGCAGAAACTGACCAAGGGCAAGAAGATTGACCTGAGCAATTTCGTGTTTCCCGTCATGGGCGGTGAAGGATGTACACCGGAAAAGTTGGCATGGATGGACCGACTGGCACACCAGTGCAATTCGTCGACAGGCATTGTGTCCGGCTATGGAATGAGCGAGGTGTTCTCAGTTATTACGGTCGACCATCGTCCGGAAGTTGTCAGCAAGAAAAACGACAAGCTCGCCATCAGCGTGGGCTATCCTTTCCCTGGCTTCACGGTAGGTGTCTTCGACAAGGACGGTCGTGAGTTGGGTTATGGTCAGCGCGGCGAGTTGTGGGTGAATACTCCCACTTGTCTGGCAGGCTATCTGGATAACGGAGAACTGCGACTTGGTAAGTCGGAAGACGGATGGGTACATACAGGCGACCTCTGTGAGATGGATGAGGACGGACTGGTATATATCTATGGACGTATGGGCAAGCACGTGGATGCCCCCGACGGAAGTCCTGTTTATCTCTTTGATATTGCCAACCGTCTGCGTCAGGACAAGGCTGTCAAGGAAAGTCTCGTTACAGCCATCGACAGTGACAAGGCGCATCGTCCGCGACTGGTGGCACACCTGATATTGGAAGAGGGTGCACAGATGGACTACGAACTGTTGAAACGGCTTGATGAGGACTTGGCTGCGATGCTGCCCAAAGGTGTTGAGGTGATGGGCTACAAACAGCAGCAGGTTGACTTTAAGATGAGTTTTATCTGCAAGACAGATGCCACCTACTATGGCACCGAGCATGATGGTTATCTGAAGCCGGTTAATGGACAATTGAAGGCAGTGTCGTTTTAAATAGAAAGAATCGTATTGTTTATGAGAAGACTTACTGTAATTGGTGCAACCAGACTGTTATTCCTGATGTGTTTCTTGTCATCGTCAGGGTATGTGACTGCTCAGGTCATGAGCCTTGATGATTGTGTCTCACTCGCGATGCAGTCGAACAAACAGATACAGGCTACCCGGCATATGGTGAGTCAGTACGAGCATATCCAGAAATTGGCCAAAGCCTTTTATTTCCCCAACGTCAATCTGACGGCAGCCGATACCTATGGTACGCTCAGTGCAAGTACGATTATGGACATTGCCACACCTGTCGGCACTTTTACTGCCCAAACATTGCAAGACATGTTCCCCTCAAATATCGACGATGCCATGCGAGATCAACTGGCCCAAGAAGTGACCCAATTCGTGCGTCCTTTGAATCCTGAAGTGGGTTTTAAAATGAAAAACTTGCTGACGGCGGGTATCTCGTTGGAACAACCTGTCTATATGGGAGGAATGATCTCAACAGCCAACAGAATGGGAAAGATTGGTGTGAAGATGGCCTTGCAAACAGATAAACTTGCGCGTGAACAAATCATCGTAGAAGTCTTTGAAGCATACCAACTTTTGGTGAAGGCCAAGGAGATGGAGGTGGTGGCACATCAGTACGATTCCCTGTTGAATCAGATAGAGCACGACGTAAAGAGTGCTGTGAAGCATGGCATGGCCAGTCACAATGATGAGTTGAAGGTGGCGGTGAAGAAGTCTGATGCCGAATTGAAAATCCGTCAGGCAGAAAATGGGATACGGTTGGCTCGGATGAACCTGTGTCAATTGATAGGTAAACCGCTCGACAGTATGATTGATCCAGTGCCTGATCAGGATTCCGACATGGTGGAACCTGTTGATAAGGATGCCAGTGCCACTAGTCGCACCGAATACCAGTTGCTTGACTTGAAATCGCAGTTGGCTTGGGAGAGGGTACGCCTTGAGAAGTCGGCCTACCTGCCTAAGTTGGGCGTCATATTCAATGTTGGCATGATAGACGGTATTGAGATGCTTAATAGTAAACTGTTCCGTCATAATCTTAATTTGTCTGTGGGTGCGGTGCTGAGAGTTCCCATTTTCCACGCTGGCGAGACCAGACACAAGGTGGCAGCAGCTAAGGAAGCATTGCACCAAGAGTTGCTTCGCCAAGACGATCTGACTGACAAAATGAACTTGGATCTGCAGCAACAGGCCAACAACGTGGACGAGGCACGGTTGGAACTGCAACTCAGGAAACGCAACTTGGAACAGTGCGAAGAGAACCTGCGTACTAGCCGTAATGCCTATTCTGTGGGTATGGAATCCCTGAGCGATCTGCTCACGGCTCAGGTGTTGTGGCAACAGGCTTATGCAGAACTGGTTGAGTCGCGTTATCAGGCAAAAGTGAAAATCATGAAATGGCGCAAGGCCGCTGGAAGAATATAAAGTAATGAGAAATAGTTTGATTAGCAGTGGCACTAAGGTGCTTGCTTTCGCCTTGCTTTCCTGTCTGACGATAGCATGCAAGGAGAAGAACCAGAATCGTCAGGCGCAACTGGTGAATGTCATTGAGGTGGGTTCGTCCGAAGATGCGGGTAGTAACTCTTATCCTGCCAAGACTGAGGCACAGAACAATACAGACCTTTCCTTTAAGTTGGCAGGCACCATTTCCCAGGTACTGGTGAAAGAGGGTGACCGTGTCGTGGCAGGACAGGTCGTGGCACGGCTTGACGGTCGTGACTATCGTACCCAGTTGCGAGCTACTGAGGCCGAATACAGTCAGATTAAGGCCGAGTGCGAACGTGTGATAGCCATGCACAAGGAGCGTGCAGTGAGTGACAACAACTACGACAAGGCCCGCTACGGACTACAGCAGATAACAGAGAAACTGGCCCACCACCGTAATCAGGTGAATGACTGTGTGTTACATGCGCCATTCAGTGGTTTCGTAGACCGTGTCTACAAGAAAGCCATGGAGACGACAGGTCCAGGTATGCCCGTGTTGTCAGTCTATTCTTCTGGCGGTGTCGATGTAGTGATTAATATTCCCGAGCGTGCCTATATGCAGCGCAACCAGGAAGCCTCTTATACGGTGACCTTTAGTTCTATACCTGATAAGACTTTCCCGCTTGTTGTGAGGAGTGTGGCTTCCATGGCCAATGCCAACCACCTTTATGAGATGCGCCTGTCGCTGAAAGAAACGGTTGCCGATATCACTCCGGGAATGACGGCTATGGTCTATGTTGACCAAAAGCAGGCCGTCGGTGTCGTCAGTGCCAGGGTGCCTATGGGTGCCGTGTGGGCAGAAGGACAGCAGAGCTATGTCTTTGTGTATGACAAAAAGACCTCCAAGTTGAAGAAGACGAAGGTACAGGTAGAGCGTATTGAAAACGATGGTACTGTCGTTCTGTCGCAGGGCCTGCAGGCTGGTAGTCAGATTGTGGCTTCCGGCGTCCATCATTTAGTCGATGGTCAGAAGGTTAGTGTACGGAAAAATACTTCCGACTTGAACGTTGGAAACCTGAAATAACCACTTGCAGAATCTATGATGAAGATTGATTTTTCGCGTTGGGCCTTGGATAACCAAAGGTTAGTGGCACTTTTCATTGCCATCTTATCGCTGGGTGGACTATTGGCTTATTATGTCATGCCCAAGCTCGAAGACCCCGAAATCGTTGTACGTCAGGCTGTGGTGGTAGGCATTTATCCCGGTGCTTCGTCGCACCAGGTGGAACTTGAGTTGACCGATCCGCTGGAGAAGAGTATCAACAAAGTGAGCGGCATGGGTTTCCTGCAGAGCTACAGTTATGCCGATATGTGTTACATACTTGTCACGCTTGACACCAAGGTTCCTGCCGATGAACTGCAGCGGAAGTGGGAACTGATGCGTAACCGGTTGGCTGAAACACAACTGCCAGTTGGCGCACAGGTTGTGGTCAAGGATGACTTTGGAGATGTTTCCGGCATGTTCTATGCGCTGACGGGTGATGGCATGAGTTGTGAGGAGCTGGAGGCCTATGCAGATATGATGAAACGTGAGTTGCAGTCGGTAAAAGGCGTTGGCCGTGTTGACATCTATGGTAAGAAGCCTCGTTGCATCAACGTCTCATTGCGTCAGGACCAGCTTGCCCATTTGGGCGTACTGCCAGCCGAAGTCATTGCCACTCTTAACGGACAGAATGCCAATGTTTATTCTGGCTATTTCCAGAGTGGCGGGCATCGTATTCGTGTTTGTGTAGATGACCGCTACCAGGATCCCGAAGACATCAAGAGTCTGGTCCTTCAGGGACATCAAAACGACCAGATACGGTTAGGAGACATCGCTGATGTGACTTTAGGCGAAGAAAAGGTCCTGCGTGAGGAAATGCTGCGTGACGGTCAGCATGCCCTGGGTATCAGTATAGCGGCCCAGTCGGGTACCGATATATTGAAAGTGGGACGTGATGTCACGGAGAAACTGGAAGAGCTTGAAAGCACACGTTTGCCCGCTGGTGTGAAATGCGAAAAAATTTTCTACCAGCCTGAACGCGTATCATCGGCTTTGAACACTTTCATTCTGAACCTTGTCGAGTCAGTGGCTCTGGTCATCGTGTTGCTCATCTTCTGCATGAATTTCCGGTCGGGACTTATTTTAGGTCTTACATTGGTGATTACTGTGCTGGGTACTATCTTCATACTCTATTATTTCGACGGTACGCTACAGCGTGTGTCGTTGGCTTCGTTCATTTTGGCAATGGGCATGCTGGTCGACAACGCTATAGTCATTGTTGACGGTATTTTAGTAGATAATCAGGCGGGGAAACCACGTATGGAGACCCTCACTGCTATCGGTCGCAAGACCGCAATGCCCTTGCTGGGGGCTACCTTGATAGCCATACTGGCTTTTCTACCCATCTATCTCACTCCCGATGTCACCGGTCTATACGTGCGCGACATGTTCATTGTATTGACCGTTTCACTCTTCCTGTCATGGATTCTTGCATTGATGTTCGTGCCTATTCTCGCTAAACGTTGGTTGGTGACAAGTGAGGATAGTACTCCACAGACCCTTTACGACAGTCGCTGGCATCGTATGCTCTCAAGTGTGCTGAACAAATCGCTTCGTCATCGCAAGTTGACGGTGGTGTTGATGCTGCTCCTGCTGTTGGGTGCTGCTTGGGGCTACCGGCTGATGCCGCAGGGGCTTTTCCCCGACATGGGATATGATCAGCTATATATAGAGTATCAGCTACCTGAAGGCTATGGTTCCCGTCAGGTGAAAGCCGACCTGGATTCGATTCGCCAAAAACTGATGGCTCACGATTACGTGACGCATGTCACTACTTCGGTGGGTGCAACTCCTTGCCGCTACAATCTGGTGCGTTCTGTGGCCTTGCCTTCGCTGGCCTATGGTGAACTGATTGTCGACTTCAAGGATGAACGTGCCCTTGAGAAGCATTTCGACGAGTTACAAGAACAACTCTCTGTCGACTATCCTGATGCTTACGTGAAGATGAAGCGTTACAACCTCATGTTTATGCGCTATCCTATCGAGCTCCGCTTCAAGGGTCCTGACCCTGCTGTATTGCACCAGTTGGCTGATACGGCCATGACTATTGTCCGCCGTACGGGAGTGTTGACCCCTGTAACCAGCGACTGGATGCCCCGTTATCCGGTTTTTCACGTTGCCTATAATCAGCCCAGTGCCCGTCAGAGGGGCATGACGCGCTCCGATGTCGCCCTGTCGCTTATGTCTGCTACAGACGGTTTGCTTGTGGGCGTATTCCGTGATGGCACCGAGATCAACAATATCTATGTGAACATCACTGACGGCGAAGGCCGTCCTCTTTCTAATCTTGACGATGCTACGGTATTCAGCATGCTGCCTGACATCAACAACCTGCTTGACAGAGATCAGTTGTTGAATGCCGTGAAAGCAGGGCGATGGCCACAACTTACCAATACTGCACAACTTGCCGAGGTAAGCGACGGCATACGGATAGAGTGGGAGGAACCTGTCGTTCCCCGTTACGACGGTAAGCGTGTGCAGACTATCGAAGGGGCACCGGCTCCTGGCTACGGCATTGAAGAGGCTCGTCAGATTCTGGAGAAGGAGATTGATCGTTTGCAACTGCCCCCTGGCTATACAATAGAATGGGGCGGCGAGAAGAAAGCCACGGATATGTCGATCGAGAATCTTTTTGCCAACTATCCACTGGCTGTGCTGCTCATGGTGGCCATCCTTTTATGGTTGTTCCGCAGCTATCGTACGTCACTGCTATTGTTCTGCTGTATTCCTTTCGTCTTTGTGGGTGTTATCCCGGCTATGCTGCTCTCCGGCCAGAACTTTGGTTTTGTAGCCATCGTAGGTGTGTTGGGACTGGTGGGTATGATGCTCAAAAACGGAATTGTGTTGGTTGACGAGATGCGGTTGCAACTGCAGAGCGGAAAAGACGGGCGGCAAGCCCTTATCGATGCGTCACTCTCGCGTCTACGCCCTGTGACCATGGCATCGCTGACCACAGTACTAGGTATGGTTCCGCTACTTTTTGATGACATGTTTGGCTCAATGGCTGCTGCCATTATGGGTGGACTTATTGCTGGAACTATCATTGTGCTCATTGTCATCCCCTTACTTTATTCGTTATTCTATAAGTTGTAGACAATCCATACAAATCAATATAGAGCCTCTTCACTGTTTGTGCGGAGGCTCTTTATTGCTTAATCGAGTCTGTGAAAAAACAGGTTATCTGCTTTTTTCTTAAAATAAATCTTAAAACAATTGCGGTTTTTCGTTTTTTTTCTTAACTTTGTATTTAATAAGCTAGAGCAGAGTCTTCTGAAATCTGCTTGGTGTTAGTTAAGACAAATTGTAACCGTTTGATTATGAATGATTTTAGAAAATATGCTACCAAGCATCTTGGTATTAATGGCCTGGTACTCGATGAAGTGATGAGTGCTCAGGCACAGTATCTGAACCCATATATCCTGGAGGAACGTCAGTTGAACGTGACCCAGATGGACGTGTTCTCTCGTTTAATGATGGATCGTATCATCTTCCTTGGGACACAGATAGACGACTATACCGCCAATACGTTGCAGGCGCAGTTGTTGTATCTCGACTCCGTAGACAGCGGTAAGGATATCTCCATCTACCTCAACTCTCCTGGAGGCAGTGTGACGGCAGGCCTCGGTATTTACGACACCATGCAGTTTATCTCCTCCGACGTGGCTACCATTTGTACGGGTATGGCTGCCTCGATGGCTGCTGTCCTGTTGGTGGCAGGAACGGAGGGAAAGCGTTCCGCCCTGCCCCACAGTCGTGTGATGATTCATCAGCCGTTAGGTGGTGTACAGGGTCAGGCTTCCGATATTGAAATTGAGGCGAAGGAAATCATGAAGTTCAAGAAAGAACTCTATACGATTATTTCCGAGCACTCCCATACACCGTATGACAAAGTGTGGAATGACTCAGACCGTAACTATTGGATGACGGCAGAGGAGGCGAAGGAATATGGTATGATTGATCAGGTATTGGTGAAGAAGTGATGAAAAAGACATGTAGCTTCTGCGGAAGGTCTGACAAAGAAGTAAAGCTGCTTATCACTGGCTTGAACGGCAATATCTGTGATGAATGTGCCGTCCAAGCGTATGAAATCGCCAAGGTGAACGGCTATGGTCCGGAGGCCAAGAAGGAACCTGCGGGTGTGCCTGACTTGAAGAAAGTCCCCAAGCCCAGGGAGATCAAGGATTATCTGGACCAGTATGTCATCGGACAGGACGAGGCAAAGCGTTTCCTCGCCGTTGCCGTTTATAACCACTATAAGCGGTTACAGCAACCCGTTGACGAGAACGGGGTGGAGATAGAGAAGAGCAATATCATCATGGTGGGCTCCACGGGAACAGGTAAGACCCTGCTCGCCCGTACCATCGCCAAGTTGTTGGATGTCCCCTTCACCATCGTCGATGCGACAGTGCTCACAGAGGCGGGCTATGTCGGTGAGGATGTAGAGAGTATTCTCTCTCGTCTGCTGCAGGTTGCTGATTATAAGCTAGAGGCTGCCCAGCGGGGTATTGTCTTCATTGATGAGATTGATAAGATAGCCCGTAAGAGCGACAACCCTAGCATCACCCGTGATGTGAGTGGTGAGGGTGTCCAGCAGGGATTATTGAAACTGTTGGAGGGAACGATTGTAAACGTGCCTCCTCAGGGTGGCCGCAAGCATCCCGACCAGGAGTATATCCATGTGGACACACGGAATATCCTGTTTATCTGCGGAGGTGCCTTCGACGGTATCGAACGTAAGATTGCCCAGCGTCTGAACACCCATGTGGTGGGTTATAACTCCGTACAGAATGTCCGTAAGATAGACAAAGGCGACTTGATGAAATATGTGTTGCCGCAAGACTTGAAGTCGTTTGGACTGATTCCTGAGATTATTGGTCGTCTTCCTGTACTGACCTATCTGAATCCCTTGGACCGTGCGGCATTGGAAAGGATTCTTGTAGAGCCTAAGAACTCTATCATCAAGCAATATGAGAAACTGTTTGAAATGGACGGGATCAAACTGACGTTTACGCCAGAAGCCCTGAAACTTATTGTCGACAAGGCAGTAGAATATAAATTAGGTGCCCGCGGACTCCGTTCTATCGTGGAGACGATTATGATGGACGCGATGTTTGAGGTGCCCTCGAAACGAACTAAATCCTTTGAGGTGACGGCAGGGTATGCCCAGCAGCAGCTCGACAAGTCACACTTACAATAAATAAAGAAGAAGCCTATGGCAAAGAAGAATGTGAATCTTACAGAGGCCCTGAAGAAATATTTCGGTTTTGACAAGTTCAAAGGCGATCAGGAAGCTATCGTACAGAATGTGCTGGATGGCAAGGACACCTTTGTGCTTATGCCTACTGGTGGTGGCAAGTCACTCTGCTACCAGTTGCCGTCATTACTGATGGAAGGAACGGCTATTGTCATCTCTCCATTGATTGCCTTGATGAAAAACCAGGTGGATGTCATCAGTTCGATGAGTGAGGAGGGGACAGCCCATTATCTGAACTCGTCACTAAACAAGGCAGCCATTGACCAGGTGAAAGCTGATATCAAGGAGGGGCGGACCAAACTGTTGTATGTGGCTCCGGAGTCGTTGACCAAGGAAGACAATGTAGAGTTCCTGAAACAGGCTAAGATTTCCTTCTATGCTGTCGATGAGGCACACTGTATCTCGGAATGGGGACATGACTTCCGCCCGGAGTACCGCCGTATCCGCCCGATTATCAACGAGATAGGCAATGCACCGATTATTGCCCTGACGGCAACGGCTACTGATAAGGTCCGCACGGATATCAAAAAGAATCTAGGTATCCTGGATGCGGATGAGTTCAAGAGTTCGTTTAATCGTCCTAACCTGTATTACGAAGTACGTCCGAAGACCAAGGATGTCGACAAGGATATCATCAAGTTCATCAAACAGCACCCTGGTAAGAGCGGTATCATCTACTGTCTCTCCCGTAAGAAGGTGGAGGAAATGGCAGAAATCCTGCGCGCCAACGAAATTAAAGCACAGGCATATCATGCTGGTTTGGACTCAGCACTACGCTCTCAGACACAGGATGACTTCCTGATGGAGAAAATTGATGTCATCGTTGCTACCATAGCCTTTGGTATGGGTATTGATAAGCCAGATGTCCGCTTTGTCATTCACTATGACATACCCAAGTCATTGGAAGGCTATTATCAGGAGACAGGTCGTGCGGGTCGTGACGGCGGAGAGGGTATGTGTATCACCTTCTATTCCAACAAGGACTTGCAGAAACTCGACAAGTTTATGGAAGGCAAACCTGTCGCAGAACAGGATATCGGTCGTCAACTCTTGCAGGAGACGGCAGCCTATGCGGAGACCTCTGTCTGTCGCCGTAAGATGCTGTTGCACTATTTTGGAGAGACGTATGAGCAGGACAACTGCCATAACTGTGACAACTGTCTGCATCCGAAGACGAAAATAGAGGCAAAGGACCAGTTGGTTATCGTGCTGAATACCGTGATTGCCATCAAAGAGAATTTCCGTTCCGACTATGTCATCGACTTCATCATGGGGCGTGAGACGGAAGAGATTATTGCCCATAAGCATCAGGATCATGAACTCTTCGGTGCTGGGGAGGATGAGGACGACAAGATTTGGAACCCTGTCATTCGCCAGGCATTGATAGCAGGTTATCTGAAGAAAGATGTAGAAAACTATGGACTATTGAAGATCACCTCTGCTGGCAAAAAATTCCTTAAAAAGCAGGAATCCTTCATGATTGTGGAAGATAAGGAGTTTAATGAGGATTATGAGGGGGTACCAGAGCAGGAAGGCGGTACCAGCGCGTTGGATCCGACCCTGAATGCCATGTTGAAAGACCTGCGTAAGAAGGTCTCTAAAAAGATGAATCGTCCTCCTTATGTCATCTTCCAGGATGTGTCTTTGGAACAGATGGCAACAGACTATCCTGTCAACTTGGAGGAGCTGAAGAATATCCAAGGAGTGGGAGAGGGCAAAGTGAAACAGCCCTATGCTCAGGAGTTTGTGGATCTCATCAAACGCTATTGTGAGGAGAATGATATCACCCGTCAGGCAGATTTGCGGGTACGTACGGTCGCTAAGAAATCGATGCTCAAGGTGAAGATCATTCAGGGTATTGACCGTCAGGTGGCTCTTGATGATATCGCCAATGCGCAGGGACTGGAGTTTGAGGAACTGCTGGATGAAGTAGAGGCTATTGTGTATAGCGGTACCAAACTTAATATAGACTATTTCCTCGACGAGGTGATGGATGAGGACCACATAGACGACATATATGATTATTTCTCGGAGAGTGATACAGATTCTTTGGAAGCCGCTATTGATGAGTTGGGTGATGAGTGCTCGGAAGACGAGATACGTCTGGTACGTATTAAGTTTATCTCGGAAATGGCAAACTGATGATTCGCGTTAAATCGTATTAATAATAAGTTGAAACGCTTGTCATATCGGAAAAAATGAGTAATTTTGCACGCAATAAAATTTAAAGGAGATATTTATGTCATCATTTATTGCAGACAAGATTGTCATGGACGGCTTGACTTTTGACGACGTCCTGTTGATTCCCGCCTATTCGGAAGTACTGCCAAAGACAGTAGAGTTGCAAACCCGGTTCTCTCGCCATATTCAGTTGAATGTGCCGTTTGTAACAGCAGCCATGGATACGGTGACGGAGAGTCAGATGGCGATTGCTATTGCCCGTGAAGGCGGTATTGGCGTGATTCATAAGAATATGTCTATTGAGAATCAGGCCCGTGAGGTGGCTATCGTCAAACGTGCAGAGAACGGTATGATCTATGATCCGGTGACAATTCCCCTTGGCTCTACGGTAGCCCAGGCGTTGGACATCATGGCAGAATATCATATCGGTGGTATTCCTGTAGTGGATAGCGAGAAACATCTGAAGGGCATCGTAACCAACCGTGACCTGCGTTTCGAGCGTCGTCTGGACCGCCCCATTGAGGAGATTATGTCAAAGGACAATCTCGTGACGACCCATCAGCAGACTGATCTGATAGCTGCTGCACAGATTCTGCAGGAGAATAAGATTGAGAAACTCCCTGTTGTTGATAAGGACAATCATCTGATAGGCCTGATTACTTATAAGGATATAACCAAGGCAAAAGACAAACCTATGGCTTGTAAGGACGAGAAAGGTCGTTTGCGTGTGGCTGCCGGTGTGGGCGTCACTGTTGATACCCTGGAGCGTATGCAGGCATTGGTGAATGCCGGTGCTGATGCTATTGTCATTGACACTGCCCATGGTCATTCCAAGGGCGTGATAGAGAAACTCCGTGAGGCAAAGTCCTCATTCCCCAATATTGATATCGTTGTAGGTAATATCGCAACGGGTGAGGCTGCTAGAATGTTGGTGGAGAATGGGGCGGATGCCGTCAAGGTAGGTATCGGACCAGGTTCTATCTGTACCACTCGTGTGGTAGCCGGTGTGGGTGTCCCCCAGTTGAGTGCCGTCTATGATGTCTATCAGGCTTTGCAGGGTACCGGCGTACCTTTGATAGCCGATGGTGGTCTGCGCTATTCTGGTGATATCGTCAAGGCTCTTGCCGCTGGAGGCTCCTGTGTGATGGTCGGCTCTCTTGTTGCCGGTACGGAGGAAAGTCCTGGTGATACCATTATCTATAACGGACGTAAGTTCAAGAGTTATCGTGGAATGGGGTCTCTGGAGGCGATGGAACATGGTTCAAAGGATCGTTATTTCCAGGCAGACACCAAGGACACGAAGAAACTTGTTCCAGAGGGAATCGCCGGTCGTGTACCTTACAAAGGTACTGTTCAGGAGGTCATCTACCAGATGGTGGGCGGACTCCGTTCTGGTATGGGCTATTGTGGTGCCGCTACTATCGAGCAGTTGCATAACGCCAAGTTTACCCGCATCACGAATGCCGGTGTGAACGAGAGCCATCCTCACGATATCACGATTACCAGTGAGGCTCCGAACTATTCACGTCCTAACGATTAAGATGAAGCTCCGACTGTTGCTAGTCTTCCTGTTGCTTGCTCCATTAATGGTTCAGGCAACTGATGATCCGACATTGTTTACCGTTGGCGATATGCAGGTGAAGCGTTCGGAGTTTGAACAGTCGTATTTAAAACATTGTACAGCCAGTAGGGCTCACCGTCTGAGTGTGGCAGACTATCTAGAGTCGTATATCGTCTATAAGCTGAAAGTGAAGGCGGCTCTTGACGCTCATCTTGATGGCACCAGCTCTTTCAAGAGTGAATATGCCCAATGTCTGTCTGAATTGCCGATGCAACCAACCACTTCCTTCAGCGGTTTCACAGAATCTTCTTTAGTCAGGGATGCGTACGAGAAGATGAAGAAAAGGATGGGGACAGATGGACAAGTTTGTGTCGCACAGATATTGATCCGTGTTCCTCAAAAAGCCCGTCCAGGAGAACAGCGACAGGCTCTGCGACAGATAGAGGCAGTCTACCGTGAGTTACAGGGTGGCACTGATTTCGAACAGTTAGCCAGTCGTTATTCACAAGGGCAGACATCTGCTCCTGGGACAGGCATTGCGAGATGGTATACTCGTGGACAGATGCTTCAGGAGGTGGAGAATGTTGCTTTCAGCTTGAAAAGGGGAGAATTCAGTCGTCCTTTCCTTTCTACGATAGGGTATCATATCCTGATGCTGACAGACCGTAGGGGGGTGGATTCTTATGAGGAGTTAAAAGAGACGCTTTCTGCTGAGATGGCACAACGACAGCTACAGTGTCAAGTGGATACGAAACCAATCTACGGACAGATTGTGGAGGCAACTATTGACAGACAGGAGGATACTTGTGGGATTCCGACGGATGCTTTGCAAAAAGAATATTACGAGGGACTCCTTTTGTTTGAGCAGAATAAGCATTCGGTAGGCAAGCAGGCTGCGGAGGATGAGCAGGCATTGACCTATTTCTTCAAGAAAAACAAGAAGAAATACAGACGTAAAGGCTTTAAGCCCAAAGACTATACGGAAGTTCGTGAACTCGTCGTTGCTGATTTGCAGGAAGAAATGAATAAGCACTGGATAGCCGACCTGCGGAAGATATATCCGGTGAATGTGAATAAGAAAATATTAAAGACAGTAAATAATCACCTTTAAGAATGAAGATACGAAATATTATAGCAATCATCTCATGGTTGGCTGTCTTGCCAGTACAGGCAAAGACGGTCAATGATAGTATACAAAGTATTGTCGATGAAGTCATCTGGGTAGTTGGCGATGAGGCTATCTTGAAATCTGACGTGGAGGCGATGCGTATACAGGCACAGCAAGAGGGTATTCGCTGGAAAGGTGATCCCGATTGTGCTATTCCAGAACAGATTGCCGTTCAGAAGCTCTACCTGCATCAGGCAGCCATTGACAGTATAGAGGTGACAGAGGCAGAGATATCTGCTGGAATAGAACAGCAAATTGAGTATATGATTTCTGTGATTGGTTCCCGTGAGAAACTGGAGGAATATCATAAAAAGAACATGACGCAGATCCGTAATGAACTTCGTGAGTCTTTCCGTGACCGTCAGTTGATCCAGGGAATGCAGCGCCAGTTGGTGAAGGATATCACTGTAACACCTGCTGATGTGCGGCGTTATTTCGCAGATTTGCCTCAGGATAGTATTCCTTTTGTCCCTACAGAGGTGGAGGTACAGATCCTTGCACAGACTCCCAAGGTGGATCAGGAGGAGATTAATCGTGTAAAGGAGGAACTGCGTGACTATACGGACCGAGTAAATAGGGGAGAGACTACTTTCCAGACGCTGGCACGTATGTATTCTGAAGACCCTGGGACGGCTCGCCGTGGTGGTGAGTTGGGCTATACGGGACGCGGCACACTCGACCAGGCATTTGCCAATGTTGCATTTAACCTGACCGATCCGAAGAAGATATCCAAAATTGTCGAGTCGGAATTCGGATTCCATATCATCCAGTTGATTGATAAAAGAGGTGACAAGGTGAATGTTCGTCATATCCTCCGTAAACCTGTTGTCAGTCAGGAAGCTATCGACAGGTCGTTGGTTCGTCTGGACTCTATCCGTACTGATATCATGGACGGAAAGTTCACCTTTGACGTCGGTGCGTCCATGATTTCCGATGATAAAGAAACCCGTAACAATAACGGTCTAATGGCAAATGTCACTCAAAACGGACGTACTTCCAGATTTCAATTGCAAGACCTTCCTTCAGAGATTGCCCGTGCCGTGGATACCCTAAAGGTCGGAGAGATTTCCAAACCGTTCCAGATGATTAACGAGCGAGGTAAGACGATGTGTGTCATAGCAAAATTGAAAAGTCGTACAGAAGGTCATAAGGCGACTATTACGGAGGACTTCCAGGTGATGAAGGATGTGGTGGTTGAGAAACGCCGTCAGGAGAAACTGCATGAATGGGTTGTCAATAAAATTAAGTCAACCTATGTCCGTGTCAACGACCGCTATAAGGATTGCGAGTTCGAATATCAGGGTTGGATTAAATGAAACTCCGAACAGTAGCGTTTATGTTGCTGTGCCTGTTCGGGCTGAGTCTCGTTTGGGCGATGCAGCCAACCCGCAAGCGTAACACCACCCGCAAGCGGACAGATGACAAACGCGTCTATCTGGTTCATTCTGACCAGTTGAGATACGACCAGTATCGTAATGGGGATGCACAGATACTGACGGGTAATGTGCATTTCCGTCACATGGGTGCCAATCTTTATTGCGACAGTGCCAATTTCTTCCAGCAGACCAACTCTTTTGAGGCTTTCGGACATGTGAAGATGCTACAAGGCGACACCTTGAAACTCTTCAGTGACTATGCCTATTACGACGGAAATGCCCAAATTGCCCAGGCACGCTATAACGTCATTTTGAAGCATCGTCAGTCAACCCTGTATACAGATAGTCTGGATTACGACAGATTGTATAACTTCGGTAATTTCTTCGAGGGTGGAAAACTCGTGGATGGCACTTCTACGCTGACGAGTGACTGGGGGGAATATCATACGGATACTAAGATGGCGATTTTCTATTATGATGTGCGCCTTCGTGACAAGAATTTCTATATGACCACCGACTCTCTGTATTATGATACCCAGACCTCCCGTGCCCATATCGTCGGACCGTCGAATATTACCTCAGGTACCAGTCACATTTACAGTGAGGATGGTTATTACAACACTAAAACGGAGGCTTCGGAACTTTTCGGGCGTTCTGTGGTGAAAGACGAAGGGCGTACCATCGTGGGCGATAGTGTCTATCATGACAGCAAAAAGGGAACGAGTCATGCCTATTGGAATGTCGTCTACACCGACTCCACGAATAAAAACGGTCTGACGGCAGACTATTGTGAGTACAATGACTCGACAGGCTATGCCATGGCCACCAAGCGGGCGGTCGCCATGGACTATTCCCAAAAAGATACTCTCTATATGCATGCAGACACCTTTAAGCTCTTTACGTTTAACATAAATACGGATTCTGTATACCGTAAGGTTCATGCCTATAATAAGGTTCGCGCGTATCGGATGGATGTTCAGGCTGTGTGTGATTCATTGGTGTACAATTCGAAAGACTCTTGCATGACAATGTACCGCGACCCTATTGTATGGAATGCTAACCAACAGTTATTCGGAGAGGTAATCCGTGTCTATATGAAAGACTCCACCATCAACAGGGCGCATGTTGCCGGACAGGCTTTCTCCACGGAGCAGATGCCAGACTCCGTTCATTTTAATCAGGTGTCGTCGAATGATATGTTCGCCTTTTTTGAGAACGGGGAGATTTATGAGACGGATGCAAAAGGCAATGTGCTGATTGTCTATTACCCCGTTGACGAGTCGGACAGTTCCCTGATAGGTCTGAACTATACGGAGACACCTTTGATGAAAATGTATCTGGAGAAGCGTAAGATGAAAAAGATATGGATGGAGAAACCGACAGGTACTCTCTATCCGATGACCCAGATTCCCCCTTCGAAGTATTTCCTTCCACGGTATGCGTGGTTTGACTATATACGTCCCCGTAATAAGGAGGATATTTTTAATTGGCGTCCTAAGAAGGCAGGACAGGAGTTGAAGGAAGTTAAGCGAAGGGAGGCTCCCAAACAGAAGCTGAACAGGAAAGGAGGATTGTCTGATGAGTGATGTGATACAGTTATTGCCGGATTCCGTTGCCAACCAAATTGCAGCAGGAGAGGTTATCCAGCGTCCTGCCTCTGTGGTCAAGGAACTAGTGGAGAATGCGGTAGACGCAGGAGCCCGTAACATCCGTGTATTGGTAGTGGACGCTGGTCGTACCTCTATTCAGGTGATTGACGACGGTAAAGGAATGTCAGAGACAGATGCCCGCCTAGCCTTCGAGCGGCATGCTACTTCCAAGATCCGGAAGGCAGACGACTTGTTCGCACTGACAACGATGGGTTTCCGTGGAGAGGCATTACCTTCTATAGCAGCTGTGTCACAGGTGGAACTACGTACCAGGATGGCAGACAACGAACTGGGTATTTGCCTGCGACTCTCAGCGTCGAGAGTGGAAGGACAGGAGCTGGTAAGCTGTCCTGTCGGCAGTAACTTCAAGGTTGAGAACCTTTTCTTCAATGTCCCTGCTCGTCGTAAGTTTCTGAAGACGAATGCCACGGAGTTGAATAATATTCTGACGGCTTTTGAACGTATCGTACTGGTATATCCCGAAATCTGTTTCTCCCTCCATAGTAATGGACAGGAGTTGATGAATCTGAAAAGCGGTTCGCTTCGCCAACGTATTGTCGATGTGTTTGGCAAACGCTTTAACCAGGACTTGCTGGAAGTGGAAGTGGAGACAGCTGTCTGTAAAATAGTTGGTTTTGTGGGGAAACCGGAGTCTGCAAGAAAGAAAGGGTCCCACGACTATTTTTTCGTGAATGGGCGTTTTATGAGGCATGCCTATTTCCATAAAGCGGTGATGCAGGCTTTCGACCGCCTGATACCGGTGGGAATGCAGATTCCGTATTTCATCTATTTTGAGGTGGCACCATCCGATATCGATGTGAATATCCATCCTACGAAGACGGAGATCAAGTTTGAGAACGAACAAGCCATCTGGCAAATTCTTATGGCAGCTGTCAAAGATGCCCTCGGTAAGTTCTGTGAGATTCCCCAGATAGATTTTGATACGGAGGGGCGTCCTGAGATTCCTGTGTTTGATCCGGTACAACCACAGAAGGTACCACCGATGCCGACCTATAATCCGGCTTATAATCCCTTCAAGCAGCAGCGACCCACACAACCTAAGAAGGTGGTGGAAGGATGGGAACGGCTCTATGAGCAGTTGCCAGAGCAGCAGCCTGCGGAAGTGGAAATGTTTGAGACGGAGGATAAATCTCCTATACATTATCAATATAAGGGACGCTATATCATGACGGCAGTCAAGTCAGGACTGATGATTATTGACCAATATCGTGCCGATGTGCGGATTCGTTATGAAAAATATTTATCTCAGTTGGAGTCGCAGACAGGGAACAGCCAACGGATACTCTTCCCGGAAGTGGTGCAGTTCCCTCCTTCTGATGCAGTCGTCTTGGAGCGGATTATTCCGGAATTGAACGCGATGGGCTTCGAATTGGCAGATCTTGGACGGTATAGCTATGGAATTCAGGCAATACCGGCAGGGTTGGACGGACTTAACTATATCCAGTTGATACAAGACATGGTCAATGATACTATTGAGAAAGGGGCAGGTAATCTTCAGGACATTCACTCTTCTCTTGCCTTGAGCCTTGCTCGTCATGCAGCTATTCCACAGGGGCAGGTGTTGAGTAATGAGGAGATGGAAAATATCGTCAATGAACTTTTCGCTTGCTCGAACGTGAACTATTCTCCCGATGGCAAAGCAGTCCTTTGTATACTCCCCCAAAAGGAAATAGAACAATTATTAGGATGAATTTATCTTTTTTAGGGGTTTAGGTATCCTAAAAAGTGATATAAAACAATTATTTTATTAAAAAAGTGCAATTTTTTGCGAAAAAAGTTTGTAGATTTAAAATAAATGTTTACTTTTGCACAATAATTGATAAAAGTGTATAACAATTTTACATTAATATTTAGTATAGGTATGAAAAAGTTATTAATGGTACTGGCTTTTGCCGGTGTTTCTGTTGCCTCAATGGCACAGGATGCTGTACCCACAGAAAAGTACAGCGTATCTACTAATTCTTTCTGGAGCAACTGGTTTGTTCAGGCTAATGCTGTTGGAACTTCTTTCTGGGGAAGTCAGGAGGGCTCAGCTGTCAAGTTTGACAAGTTGTTCAAGGGCTATCGCACTAACCTCGGTTTCTCTGTAGCCGTTGGTAAGTGGTTCACTCCTGGTCTGGGACTTCGTACAAAGTTCACAGGTATTTGGGGTCGTTCTGTAATCTCTGAGGACAAGAGCACCAATGCTAGCAAGTACTGGGTTATCAATGAGCAGGTTCTGTTCAACCTCAGCAACATGTTCTGTGGTTACAATCCGAACCGCGTATGGAATTTCATTCCTTACTTTGGTGCTGGTGTAGGTCGTAACATGAGCTACAACACTTATGCCATGGATCTGAATGCTGGTATCTTGAATACCTTCAGCCTGAGCAGGAAGGTTGCCATTAACCTCGACATCAACTACGGTCTGTTTGAGCCTCGTTTCGACGGTTTCAAGCAAGGCTATGCATCTAAAAAGAATTCTATCAAGAAAATGGACCGCACCATCAGTGTTGAAGTTGGTTTGACTTACAACCTCGGTAGTGCTAGTTGGAACAAGACTCCGGACGTAGAGGCTATTAAGGCTCTCTCTCAGGGTCAGATCGACGCTCTGAACGCTCAGCTTGCTGATGCTAATGCAGAGATTAGTCGTTTGAACAACCTGATCAAGAATCACAAGTGCCCAGAGGCTAAGGGTGGTGAGAAGATTGTGAAGGAAGTTGTTTCTGCTCCTGTATCAGTATTCTTCAACATTGGCAAGTCTAAGATTGCTTCTCAGAAGGATCTCCAGAACGTACAGGCTATTGCTGATGCTGCTAAGGCTAACAACACTAAGATTGTTGTAACTGGTTATGCTGACAGCAAGACTGGTAGTGCTAACTTCAACCAGAGCTTGTCTCAGAAGCGTGCCGAGGCTGTTGCTGATGCTCTTGTTAACATGGGTGTTGACCGTGCTAATATCGAGACTGCAGCTGCTGGTGGCGTAGATACGCTGTCTCCAATCAGCTTCAACCGTCGTGCTACTGTTGAGTTGAAGTAATTTAATTCATACAAGCGATAAGAGTTTCCCAGGTACCGGAAGTACCTGGGATTTTTTTTGTAAAAAATGTCTTTAACTGAAAATTTCTCATTTCTCATTTCTCATTTCTCATTTAAATGTTGTACCTTTGCATCACACAAAACTATATAATTTAGACGCAAACCAATAAATATCAAGAAAGCAATGATTTGGAATGAGAGTGTAGAATGTATGGATCGTGAACAGTTACGTGAGATCCAGAGCATCAGACTGAGAAAGATGGCGGAGTATGTCTATCATAACACGCCGTTTTATCGTAAGAAATTTCAAGAGATGGGCTTGGAGCCTGGCGATATCAAGGACATAGACGATATCGTCAAGTTGCCGTTTACTAATAAAATAGACCTTCGTGACAACTATCCCTTCGGACTTGCCGCAGTGCCGATGAGTCAGATCGTGCGCATCCATGCCTCTTCTGGTACGACGGGCAAACCCGTGGTGGTGTTGTATACCCGCAAGGACTTATCTATGTGGGCAGAGGCTATCTCACGTGCATTTACTGCTTATGGCGCTACGAAGGACGATATCTTTCAGGTGGCCTATGGTTATGGCTTATTTACTGGTGGTTTGGGTGCCCATGATGGCGCTACGAATATTGGTGCCAGTGTAATCCCTATCTCAAGTGGTAATACACAGAAGCAAATGACGCTGATGCACGACTTCGGTACGACCATTCTCTGCTGTACGCCCTCATACGCGATGTTCTTAGGCGAGGCATTGCGGGAGTGCGAATATCCCCGTGATGAGTTTAAACTGAAGGTTGGTGTATTCGGAGCAGAGCCATGGACGGAGAAGATGCGCCAGAAACTAGAAGAAAGTTTGGGCATCAAGGCCTATGATATCTATGGACTATCTGAGATTGCGGGTCCTGGTGTAGGCTATGAGTGCGAACACCAGTGTGGCACACACTTGAATGAGGACTATTTCTATCCAGAGATACTCAATCCTGAGACGGGTGAGCCAATGCCTGAGGGCGAATTGGGTGAGTTGACCTTTACGCACCTAACCAAGGAGGGTATGCCTTTGTTGCGCTATCGTACTCACGACTTGACGGCACTGCACTATGAGAAATGTCAGTGTGGACGCACATTTGTCCGTATGGATCGTATCTTGGGTCGTTGCGATGACATGTTGATTATCCGTGGTGTCAATGTATTCCCATCCCAGATTGAGGATGTCATCTTGAAGTTGCCGGAATATGAGCCCCATTTCCTGTTGACAGTGGATCGTGTCAACAACACCGATACCAGTGAGTTGAAGGTGGAGGTGAAAGAAGAGTTTTTCACAGACGATATGGCGACGATGGTGGGGCTGCAGAAGAAACTGGAGGCAGAACTGCGCAGCGTCATCGGACTGGGCTTCAAGATCAAACTGGTTGAGCCAAAGGGTATCGAGCGTTCTACTGGTAAGGCAAAGCGCGTTATTGACAATCGAAAATTGTAAACTATAAAACAATCATATTATGTTAGCAAAACAATTATCCGTTTTCTTGGAAAACAAGTCTGGCCGTCTCACGGAAGTGACTGATGTGCTAGGTGAGGCAGGCATCAACCTCTCTGCCATGAGTATTGCCGATAACTCTGACTTCGGCATCCTCCGTTGTATTGTCAGTGATCCTGACAAAGCATACCAAGTGTTGAAGGCAGCCCATTTCGCCGTGAAGATCACGGATGTAATCGGCTTCGTATGCCCCAATACCAGTGGCTCTCTTGCTAAGGTGCTCAGGCTGCTGTCTGACGCTGGTGTCTTTATCGAGTATATGTATTCGTTTGCCAATGGCGATGTGGCTCATGTTGTGATTCGTCCTACTGATTTGGAGAGTTGTGAGCGTATTCTCGCAGAGAAGAAAATAGACCTCATGGCAGCAAGTGATTTATATAAATTATAAGAAAAACAAAAAAAGTGGTGCAAAAGTTTGGCAGATTCAAAAAAATGCCTTACCTTTGCACCCGCTTACAAGAAATAAGGGCGTTTAGCTCAGCTGGTTTAGAGCATCTGCCTTACAAGCAGAGGGTCGGCGGTTCGAATCCGTCAACGCCCACAAATAGAGACTTTTCTCTGTATTGGAGAGAAGTTTTTATTTGTAATAATTTGCGACTTTCAAAAATTCACAGACTTCATTGTTACATCAAAAAAACTTAAATATATTTTGTAGTCTGCATGATTATTATTAATTTTGCAGTCCAATTGGAAATATAGCTATATTACAGATTTAAGGTATTAAGAAAGAATAATGGAATTAGACGTATTGACAGCCATTTCGCCTATTGATGGCCGTTATAGGAACAAGACCGGGCAACTGGCAGGCTATTTCTCTGAGTATGCGTTGATTCGCTATAGGGTACGTGTGGAGATAGAGTACTTCATTACGCTTTGTGAACTGCCATTGCCGCAACTGGAAGATTTCGACCATAGCCTTTTCGAACTATTGCGTGACATCTACCGCAACTTTACGGAGGAGAATGCTGCACGTGTGAAGGAAATCGAGAAGACGACCAATCATGACGTGAAGGCAGTGGAGTATTTCATCAAAGAGGAACTCGACAAGATTGGCGACTTTGAGAAGTACAAGGAGTTTATTCATTTCGGACTGACTTCGCAGGACATCAACAACACCAGTGTACCTCTCTCCGTGAAAGAAGCACTGGAGGAAGTGTATTACCCAATGGTGGAGGAACTCATTGAGCAGTTGAACGACTATGCCGAGCAGTGGAAGAATGTGCCGATGCTTGCGAAGACGCATGGACAGCCAGCCTCTCCGACCCGTCTGGGCAAGGAGGTGATGGTGTATGTCTATCGCTTGGAGGAACAGTTGCGTGGACTGAAGGATACTCCGATTACCGCTAAGTTCGGCGGTGCTACGGGTAACTACAACGCCCACCATGTGGCATATCCGCAGTATGACTGGCGTGAGTTCGGTAATAAGTTTGTCAGTGAGAAACTCGGACTGGAGCGTGAGCAGTGGACGACACAGATCAGCAACTATGACTGGCTGGGTGCCATCTTCGATGCCATGCGCCGTATCAATACTATCATCATCGACCTCGACCGCGACTTCTGGATGTATATCTCCATGGAATACTTCAAGCAGAAGATCAAGGCCGGTGAGGTAGGTAGTAGTGCGATGCCGCACAAGGTAAACCCCATCGACTACGAGAACTCGGAGGGTAACCTCGGTATTGCTAATGCCATCTTGCAATTCCTGGCACAGAAATTGCCCGTTAGTCGTCTGCAGCGTGACCTGACAGACTCGACGGTACTCCGTAACGTGGGTGTTCCTATGGGACATGCCTTGATTGCCATCCAGAGCACGCTCAAAGGACTTCGTAAACTCATCCTCAATGAAGAGAAATTGCAGGAAGACCTTGATAATACTTGGGCTGTGGTTGCTGAGGCTATCCAGACCATCCTGCGTCGTGAGGCCTATCCGCATCCCTATGAGGCATTGAAGGCACTCACCCGTACCAATCAGAAGATGACTCCTGAATTGATTCATGAGTTTATCAAGGGACTCGATGTCAGTGTGGAGGTAAAAGAAGAATTAATGGCGATTACGCCTATGAATTATACAGGTATTTAAATTATTAACAACACAAGCGGGAGCCGGGAGGCTTCCGAACTAAAAAATCAACAAACAGTAATATGGAATTAGAAAACGAAAAGAAAACAGAAGAGCAGTCCGCTGAGCAGCAGAATGCGACAAGCCGTGAGGGTCAGAGCCAGACGGGCGGTTACCAAGGTTACAAAGTAGGACGTTCACCTCGTCCGCGTATTCATCAACAGACACGCCCCTACAACCAGGGCGGTTACAATCGTAATCAGAGTCAAGACGAAGGCGGTTTCCGTCCTGAGGGCTTTGGTGCAGGCTTGCAGAGCAGTGCCCCCCAGCGTTCTCAGGGAGAATACGGTCAGCCACACAGTGGTTATCGTCCCCGTTTTAATCCCAATAATAGCGAGGGTGGCTATCGTCCTCGTAACAATTATCAGCAAGGCGGTGGCTACCAGCAGCGTGGTGGTTATCAACCCCGTGGTAACTACCAGCAGGGCGGAAACTATCAACAAGGCGGCTATCGTCCCCGTTACAACCAACAGGCAGAAGGTGAGGAGGGTGGATACCAGCCTCGTAGTGCTTTCCAGTCCCGTGGCGGTTATCAGCAGGGTGGCTACCAACCTCGTGGTGGTTATCAGCAGCGTGGCGGCTATGGACAGCAGCGTGGCGGCTATGGACAGCAGCGTGGTGGTTATCAACAGCGTGGCGGTTATGGTCAGCAGCGTGGCGGCTATCGTCAGCGCACTGCCGATTATGATCCCAATGCTAAGTATAGCATGAAGAAGCGCATTGAGTATAAGGAGGAGAACTACGATCCCAACGAGCCCATCCGTCTGAATAAGTTCCTCGCCAATGCTGGTGTATGCAGCCGTCGTGAGGCTGATGATTTCATCCAGGCTGGTGTAGTATCTGTCAACGGCCAGGTGGTTACGGAATTGGGTACCAAGGTGCTTCGCACAGATAGTGTCCTCTTCCATGAGACTCCAGTGACTCCGGAGAAGAAAGTATATGTATTGCTCAATAAACCCAAGGACTATGTGACGACCAGTGACGATCCCCAGCAGCGTAAGACGGTGATGGACCTTGTCAAGGGTGCCTGTCCTGAGCGTATCTATCCTGTAGGTCGTCTGGACCGTAATACCACTGGTGTGTTGCTGTTGACCAACGACGGTGACCTCGCCTCTAAATTGACGCATCCGAAGTTCCTGAAGAAGAAGATCTATCACGTGTTCCTCGACAAGAACGTGACAGCTCATGACATGCAGCAGATAGCAGAGGGTATCACCTTAGAGGATGGAGAGATTAAGGCTGACGACATCCAGTATGCCGATCCTGTTGACAAGAAACAGGTGGGTATTGAGATTCATTCTGGTAAGAATCGTATTGTACGACGTATCTTCGAGAGCCTGGGTTATAAGGTGACAAAACTCGATCGTGTACAGTTTGCCGGACTGACCAAGAAGAACCTGCGTCGTGGTGACTGGCGTTACCTCACCGAGGAAGAGGTTGACCGTTTAAGAATGGGAGCATATGAGTAAGAGAACTAAGATCATTGACGTACTGAAAAGTACGGAATATGGCAAGGAGGTCTGTGTCAAGGGCTGGGTACGTACGCACCGCAGTTCCAAGGCCGTCGACTTCATTGCCCTTAACGACGGCTCGACAATCAAGAATGTACAGGTTGTCGTTGACCCAACGAAGTTTGAGGAGCAACTTCTGAAGGATATCACTACGGGTTCTTGTATCTGTGCCGTTGGTACACTCGTAGAGAGCCAAGGTGCAGGACAGGCTTGTGAGATCCAGGCTACTAGTCTGGAGCTTTACGGCACCTGTGACAACACCTATCCGATGCAAAAGAAAGGACAGTCGTTTGAGGTGATGCGTAAGAACGCCCACATGCGTCTGCGCACTAACACCTTTGGTGCCGTGATGCGCATCCGCCACAACATGGCAATGGCAATTCACACCTATTTCCACGAGCATGGCTTCTTCTATTTTCATACACCGCTGATTACAGCCAGTGATTGTGAGGGTGCAGGAAACATGTTCCAGGTAACCACGAAGAACCTCTACGACCTGAAGAAGGACGAGAACGGGAAGATTATCTACGACGACGACTTTTTCGGAGAACAAACTTCCTTGACGGTATCAGGACAGTTGGAGGGTGAGTTAGGTGCAACGGCCTTAGGTGCCATCTATACGTTTGGTCCTACGTTCCGTGCAGAGAATTCCAATACGCCTCGTCACCTCGCTGAGTTCTGGATGGTGGAGCCGGAGGTCGCCTTCCTCGATCAGGAAGAGTTGATGGACCTCGAAGAGGATTTCATCAAGTACTGTGTACGCTGGGCTTTAGATAACTGTAAGGACGACTTGCAGTTCCTCAACCAAATGATTGACAAGACACTTATTGAGCGTTTGGAGGGTGTACTGAAGGAGGCCTTCGTGCGCTTGCCCTATACCGAGGGTATCAACATTCTGCAAGAGGCCATCAAGAACGGCAAGAAGTTTGAGTTTCCCTGCAACTGGGGCGACGACTTGGCTTCTGAGCACGAGCGCTACCTGGTGGAGGAACACTTTAAGAAGCCTGTCATCATGACTGACTATCCTACGGCCATCAAGTCGTTCTACATGAAGCAGAACGAGCCAGCCCCCACAGGTGCAACGTTAGGCTGCACCGTGGGCTATAAGGGCACTCTTGCACCTGGTCGCACCATGCAAGGTACTGACGTGCTGTTCCCGCAAATTGGTGAGATTATCGGCGGCTCCGTCCGTGAGGAGAGCTACGACAAGCTGATGAGTGAAATTGAGCGTCGCCAGATGGATAAGACCCATCTGTGGTGGTATATCGATACCCGTCGTTGGGGAACTTGTCCGCATGCAGGCTTCGGACTCGGCTTCGAGCGTCTGATATTGTTTGTGACGGGAATGCAGAACATCCGTGATGTCATCCCGTTCCCACGTACTCCAAAGAGTGCAGAGTTCTAAACGAGGGTGATGCCCTCATCGGAAATAGTTATCAGTCGGCGGCGGTAAAGGTCGCCGACTGCTTTTTTATATATCTTCTTTGAGACTCCGAAACGCTGGGCGATGTCGTCGGAGGGACTCTTGTCGCCTAAATCACAAAAGCCTCCGTTTTCCTGAAGATAGCGCAACAGTTCATCGGAAAAGTCGAGGGCACGCTCATAGCCATTGTGCTTCTGGTAGCGTTCCACCTTGGCCGTAGCCATCAAGCGGTGTGTCTTTTCGTCTTCCATGACATAGACATAGTAGCGTTGGCCTCTCTGCATCCGCTGTTTCTGTTCACGGAAAGGACAGAACAGGTCTTTCATCAGTCCCCAGTTCAGGAAGGCACCGTATTCATTCGTCCAGGCGCATTCCAACCAGGCGAACTCACCGACCTTGGCAAGAGGTTTGAGGGTAGTGGCTATCAGTTTCTCGTCTTGGTCGAGATAGATAAACACTTCTATCTCATCTCCTATCTTGGCATTCTTTGGAACGTATCTGCTGGGCAGGAGAATCTCTCCTTCGTCTCCTCCGTCAAGGTAGAGACCGAAGTCAACGCTCTTTATGATGCGCAAGGTGTTATAGTCTCCGAGTTTAATCATTTTCGATAGGGGTTGTAATTTCTATAGTTCCTATAGTATCTATAGGGGGCTCTAAGAGTCCGTCCCGCATATGGATGGTGCGGTCGGTGATACTTGCCAGTTGTTCGTCATGAGTGACGATAACGAAGGTCTGGTCGAACTTGTCACGCAGGTCAAAGAATAATTGATGTAATTCCTCCTTGTTCTTGGAATCGAGGGAGCCGCTGGGCTCATCAGCCAGAATGACGGCAGGGTGGTTGATGAGGGCACGTGCCACAGCCACGCGTTGTTTCTCTCCACCGCTCAATTCATTGGGCTTATGATTGGCTCGGTCGGTGAGGCCCATGAATTCCAATAACTCTTGTGCCCGCTGTTTCGCCTCCCGATGGGAGAGCCCTGCGATATAGGCAGGTATCATGATGTTCTCGATAGCCGTGAACTCAGGCAGCAACTGGTGGAATTGGAAGACGAAACCGATGTGCTTGTTGCGGAAGTCAGACAGTTTCTTCTTGCTGAGGTTGCTGACATCGATACCGTTGATGCATACTGTGCCGGCATCCGGCTTGTCCAGTGTCCCGATAATCTGTAACAGCGTCGTCTTGCCAGCACCACTGGGACCGACAATACTGACGATTTCTCCTTTATTGATATGGAGGTCAATGCCTTTCAATACTTCGAGATTGCCGAAACTCTTTTTGATTCCTTGGATTGATATCATGGGGTTAATGGGGTTAATGGGGACGGTGGGTGTTAATCCAGCGAGCGATAGTATTGTAGATACTGCTCTCCTCCTGGTGTTGTGCCTCGGTGAATGTCATGCTTTCCTCCTTAGTCTCACCATACTGGTCAGGGAAGATAATCATCAGGTTCTTACCAGAGAAATGCTGCATTAATTCATTGGGCAGCCGTTCCAAGGCATTCTTATAGGAAATGGTACCCTTACGGGCCGTTATGACCACGAACATGTGATCCTCGCTAATAGTCTCTGCCAGTTTAGGCAACTCATTCCAGTGTGCCATGAAAGTGTATTCCGCACGGACAGCAGGGTGGAGGTTATTGATATATTCCCGGATCAGGGTTAGACTCTCGTTGCGTCCATGGAACTGGATGCGACAGTCGAGGTTTTCTGCCATACGCCCTAAACGTTCCAGCCAGCGATGGAAACCCGGTTCGAACTCCGCACGGGAGGGAACGACCACTTGGATACGCCGTAAGGTATTCAGGGGCTGTACAAAACGGGTCAACAGAATCTGGCGGTTTAGTCCGTTATACAGACTCTGAATGAAGTCTCCCCAGAATTTGGGGTTAGCCTCTGTATGAATATGCATTCCCATGATAATCTCCGAACTGGCAAACTCACGGAAGGCATGTTTGATACCATTGGCGATATTGGTGGCGAGTCGTACCTGTGTCTGTACCTTCACCTCACTGGCGCTTGCCTGTTCTTGTAATTGTTCCAGTAGACGTATACCTTTTTCCCTGTTGACAGCCGAGTTGGTATCATCATAGACTACATTTAATGCCACAATACCACGATTTAGTTTCTGGTTGCGTACCATGATGGCAAGTTCCAACAGTTGAGGGGCTATTTCCGGATATTTCACACAAAGCATAATCTTCTCGTCGTCGTGCGATTTGATAGTTGTCGGGTGTTGGTTGTTGGCCAAGACAATCTGCTGGGCAGCATGGGCGGTCATCATCGTACTGATGATACACGTGACGAGAATCATGATGACTACACCATTCAATATCTCATCATTCACCAAATATACACCAGGAGTGACTTCTAGTCGCATACCTACCATCACCATCGCAATGGCACCTGCTGCATGGGCACTGGTCAGTCCGAACATCATATTACCAGCTGACTTGGGTAGACGGAAAAGCAGACTGGACAGATAGGCAGCCACTGCCTTTCCGAAAGTACCGAAGAAGGCAATCAATAGGACAATCCAGAGCATGTGCAGCCCCGTAAAGAGTGAGCCAATGTTGATGAGCATTCCTACACCAATCAGGAAATAGGGGATGAATATCGCGTTTCCGATAAACTCGATACGGTTCATTAATGGAGACACATGGGGGATGTAGCGGTTGAGAATCAAGCCAGACAGGAATGCGCCTACAATACCTTCCACACCGACAGCTTCCGATGCTGCCGCACTGAGGAACATGACGGCAAGCACGAAGATAAACTGCATCACGGCATCTGAATAGCGGCGCAGGAAATAACGGCAAAGTTTGGGGAACAGCCAGGCGCTGGCTATACAGAATAGACTGAACTTCAAAAGAAAGAGAATCCAGAAGACGAATCCTGTGTCTTCTCCGTATGAGGCAGCAAGTGCCGCAAGCATCAACAGGGCGAGAAACAGGGATATCATGGAGGATCCCACACTCAGCATCACACTGGAGTCACGTTGCAGTCCGTAGCGTCCTATGATGGGGTAGGCAATCAATGTGTTGGATGCCATGATACATCCTAACAAGAAGGAGGCCTGCGAGGAATAGTCCAGTAGCCACATTGCCATGAAATAGGTCATGATAAGTGGAACCAGGCAGGTGAGTAGTCCGAAGATGAGAAACCGCTTGGAGTTCTTCTTAACACTCTCCATATCCATCTCCAGTCCGGCAAGAAACATGATATAGAGTAGTCCTACCTTGCCAAACAACTCAAAGGAGGAGTCGCGCTCCAGGATGTTCAGTCCGTATTTCCCGATCAGCATACCAGCCAGTACCATGCCGATGATATGCGGGATACGCAGTTTACCCATGATGATAGGGGCAAACAGGATAATTAACAATACGACAAAGAAAATCAGCGTCGGACTGGTAATCGGGAAATAGGAAGCTAAATATATCATATTTGTGTGCAAAGTTACGATTTTTTTTCGTAACTTTGCAAAAACTATAAAGAAACTATGAAGAGACTATTGGCAATTGTTTGGGTGTTCTTTGTTGCCATGGTTGCAAACGCTCAGGGGCAGCCGCTTCAGAAGACCCATGTGGAGACTGGTGATGTGGAGGGTATCCTTGATGGTACGCTTGCAGTGTATAAAGCGATTCCTTATGCTGCTCCGCCTGTTGGAGACCTTCGCTGGCGTGACCCGCAGCCAGCCAAGCCCTGGCAGGGTGTACGGGTCTGTGATAAGTTCGGTCCTATGCCTCCACAGCCCACACGCCCAGATCGTACAGCCGATATGATGAGTGAGGACTGTCTCTATCTCGGAATCTCTACCCCAGCCACTTCTGTTAACGACTGTCTGCCTGTGATGGTGTGGATTCATGGTGGTGGTTTCCAGACTGAATGGTATGGGGGTGATTTGTGGAAATACCTTGCCATGCGTGGGGTTGTCATCGTCAGTGTGGAATATCGTACGGGAGCACTTGGCTTCATGGCGCATCCTGAACTGACGAAGGAATCGGAAAACGGACACTCTGGCAACTATGGTATCCTTGATCAGATATTTGCTTTACAGTGGGTACAGCGTAATATCAGGAATTTTGGCGGAGACCCTACGAATGTCACTATCTTCGGAGAGAGTGCTGGAGCTATTAGTTGTAGTATTCTCTGTGCTTCTCCGTTGACAAAAGGACTCTTCCAGCGTTGTATCAGTCAGAGCGGTGGCTCGTTTGCTCCGTGGAGTGACCAGCCACGTTCATTAGGGTTGGATGCCTCGCAGAAAGGTGCCGAACAACAAGGTCTCGCCTTCCAGCAGCATCTGAAGAAAAAGAATCTCAAGCAGTTGCGTAAGATGGATGCCATGTCACTCTGTGACGGTAATGTGGGCTTTGCAGGTTTCTGGCCTTGTGTCGATGGCTATGTCATCTGTGATGACCAGTACCGTTTGTATGAGCGTGGCGAGTATAACGACGTGCCAGTGATAGTGATGACAAATTCCGATGAGGGAGCACTGTTTAGTCCAGGAAATATCACCCCGGAGGATTATGAGAAGACGGTTAACCAGATATTTGGGGCTTTTGCTGATGAGGCTAAGAAGGTGTATCCGGGCAGTACCGCTGATGAGGCATGGCATGGTTTCGGCGACGCTTTCCGTGATATGGGCTTTGCATGGCCTTCATATGCCTGGGTCAGTTTGCAGACCAAGACAGGCAAGAGTCCCGTCTATGCCGCCTATCTTGCTCAACCTTCTACGCGCAGCTTCTCACCAGACCCGCGCCGACGTGGTGTGGCACACGCCGATGATATCCTCTATCTGAATGGGGAATTCCTGACACAGCCAAACAAATACCCTGCAGAGTCTGCCGTTGCAGAGATTATCCAGCAGTATTGGATAAACTTCGCTAAGACAGGGAATCCCAATGGCAGGGGCTTGCCTTACTGGCCTGTGTTCGATGATGCAAAGCCTACTACGATGCAGTTCAGCAATGGTGCCTCACTCATCATGGTTCCCAACCGTGAACAGATTAACTTCGTTGATCGCTTCTACAAGGTGAAGCGTGAAGAGACTGAGCGTCAGAGAAATGACAACTAACAGACATGGAAATGAAAAAGGTCATTAAGGCATTTGTCCTGTGTTGTGGACTCATGACAGTCACAACAAGCATGGCACAAGACGTGAAGATAGAGTTCTATACTCCCAGTATAGTGCATGTTGTCAAGGGAAAACCTACCAAGACGTTAGTGATTACTGCCGAGCCTGAGGAAGTGGCGGTGGCACGGAAAGGCAATACCTGGCAGAGCAGTGAACTGACCGTCAAACAGGATGCTAACGGCAGCCTGACTTTCCTGACGGCAAAGGGTAAGGTGTTGCTGCGTGAGGATGGCTGGAGTCTGGTGCGTAAGACGTTGGACGAGTGGGAGGTCAGCCAGACGTTCATACTCGACAAGGACGAAGCCGTCTACGGACTTGGCACCATTCAAAATGGGAAGATGAACCGTCGCGGCGAGAAGAAACGCATGGAACAGTCGAACTTGGAGGATTTCCAGAACGTGTTACAGAGTATCAAGGGTTGGGGTATTTACTGGGAAAACTATTCCCCCACACTGTTTGAGGATAATGCCCAGGGAATGTCGTTTACTTCAGAGGCAGGCACGGGCGTCGACTATTACTTTATGTATAGTGGCTCGGCCGATGGTGTCATCGCACAGATGCGCCACCTGACGGGCAACGTACCCATGTTCCCTTTGTGGACCTATGGTTTCTGGCAGTCGAAGGAGCGTTATAAGACAGCTACTGAGACAGAGAGTATCGTTGACCAGTACCGTGCGTTGCAGGTACCTTTGGATGGTATCATCCAGGACTGGCAGTACTGGGGCAGCAACTACCTGTGGAATGCGATGGATTTTCTGTCAGAAGACTTTTCCAATGGTCCGCAGATGATTCAAAACGTCCATGCCAAGCATGCACATTTCATGATTTCGATATGGGCAAGTTTCGGACCACAGACACAACAGTTCCGTGAACTCAACGAGAAAGGACTATTGATGCCTTTTGAGACATGGCCACAGAGCGGCATCTCGCATATATGGCCTCCACGCATGGACTATCCATCAGGTGTGAAGGTGTATGATGCCTTCAGTCCTGTGGCGCGTGATATCTATTGGAAATATTTGAGGACATTGTATGACTATGGAACGGATGCCTGGTGGATGGATTCTACCGATCCCGATTTCTTCAATCCGCGCGAGAGTGACTATGAGCATCCTGTCTATGGTGGTACATGGCGTTTACTGCGTAATGCCTTTCCTTTAGAGACAGTACGTGGTATCTATCAGTCGCAGCGCAGGGATTATCCGAACTCCTCTAAGCGTGTCTTCATCATGACACGCTCGTCGTATGCAGGTCAACAGCATTTTGGTTCGAATATGTGGAGCGGTGATGTGGCGTCCTCATGGGAAATGCTGCGTAAGCAGATTCCTGCTGGACTGAGTTTCTCGTTGACGGGTAACCCCAACTTCAATACCGATATCGGTGGTTTCTTCTGTAATGCCTACAACACCAAGGGGCCAGGTTCTGCGCCTCAGAATCCCCAGTACCAGGAGTTGTATGTGCGCTGGATGCAGTACGGACTCTTCACCCCTGTGTTCCGCAGTCATGGTGCCGATGCGCCTCGTGAGATATGGCAGTTTGGCCAAAAGGGAGAGCCTGTCTATGATGCCATTGAGAAGATGATTCGTCTGCGTTATCGCCTCATACCTTATTTATATAGTACCGCCTGGCAGGTGACGAGCAATAATGGGAGTTATCTTCGTCCGCTGTTCAGTGACTTCGCTGCCGACAAGCGTGTGTGGGACATAGCCGATGAGTTTATGTTTGGAAGCAGTATCCTTGCCACTCCTATCGTCAATCCTTTGTACACCGAAGAGCAGATCATCAAGGAGGATGCCATGACGGGATGGGACAGAAAAGAGGTAAGAGGTCAGAAGGAAGAAGTAAGAAGTGTGGATTGGTCGCAGTCAAAGACCATTACGAAATACTTGCCCAAGGGCATTGACTGGTATGAATTTTGGACGAACAAACGCATGAAAGGCGGACAAAGTATAACAATACAGGCAACGCTCGATCAAGTGCCGATGTTTGTACGTGCAGGCAGCATCCTGCCGCTTGGTCCTGAGATGCAGTATGTGGGTGAGAAACCTTGGGACAATCTCGAACTGCGTGTCTATCCTGGTGCCGACGGCTCGTTTGTGTTGTATGAGGATGAGGGTGACAACTACAATTACGAGAAGGGTGTATACAGCACTATCACCTTCCAGTGGAATGACAAAACACATATAATGACCATCGGCAACCGCCAAGGCTCCTATCCCGGTATGTTACAGAAACGCCAGTTCACCATCGTTCTTCCCGACGGACAACGTCAGACGGTAAGTTATGAGGGACAGCAATTGCAAGTAAAGTGGTGATAATTGCTAATAAATTTGGTATTTTACTAACTTATGTGTACCTTTGACCTTCGGTCGAAAGGCTACGGGTAGGCGAACGTAGTTCGGGAATGGGTAGGCTGCAACTCGGAAATAAAAATAAATCTTAATTTATTTTGTATTTCTCTCGGTTTGCACTACCTTTGCACCCATATTCACTTTTAAATACAGATGATTATGAGTACAGGTAATGTGAGACCGGCTGATATGGAGCGGATTACGACTCCCGCTTTGGCCCAGAAATACATTGAGGATCAGATCAAGGAGCTGCGTGCTCAGATTGGTGACAAGAAGGTGCTGCTGGCTCTTTCTGGTGGTGTTGACTCTTCAGTAGTGGCAGCCCTGCTGATTAAGGCTGTAGGGAAGCAGTTGGTATCAGTACATGTGAATCATGGGCTGTTGCGTAAGGGTGAACCTGAGCAGGTGATTAAAGTGTTCCGCGATGAACTGAATGCCAACTTGGTGTATGTGGATGCTACTGACCGCTTTTTGGATAAGTTGGCTGGTGTGGCTGACCCCGAGCAGAAGCGAAAGATTATCGGTGCTGAGTTTATTCGTGTATTTGAAGAGGAGGCTCGTAAACTCGAGGGTATCAGTTTCCTGGCTCAGGGTACTATCTATCCCGATATCGTGGAGTCTGGTCCTGTGAAGTCACACCATAATGTAGGTGGACTGCCTGAGGATATGCAGTTTGAGTTGGTAGAGCCGATTAAGTTGCTGTTTAAGGATGAGGTTCGTGTTGTAGGTAAGGAACTCGGATTGCCCGATAATATGGTATATCGTCAGCCATTCCCTGGCCCTGGTCTGGGCGTTCGTTGTACGGGTGCCATCACACGTGACCGTCTGGAAGCATTGCGTGAGAGTGATGCTATCTTGCGGGAGGAGTTTGCCAAGAACGGACTGGAAGGCAAGGTCTGGCAGTACTTTACCATCGTACCCGATTACAAGTCAACTGGTGTGAAGGACAACAAACGCAGTTGGGACTGGCCCGTGATTATCCGTGCCGTGAACACGCGTGATGCTATGACTGCCACGATAGAGGAGATTCCTTATGAGTTGCTGCATCATATCACCAAGCGAATCATCACTGAGGTTCCAGGCGTGAACAGGGTGCTGTATGACCTGACTCCGAAACCCACAGGAACGATAGAGTGGGAGTAATAATAGTATAAAAGGAAAAATTTAGAGAGATGAAAGTTGCAATTGTAGGTGCCTCAGGTGCCGTAGGTCAGGAGTTCTTGAGAATCCTTGACCAGAGAAATTTCCCCATGGATGAATTGGTGTTGTTTGGCTCAGAGCGTAGTGCCGGCAGAACCTATACCTTCCGTGGAAAGGAACTGACAGTAAAACTGCTTCAGCATAACGATGACTTCAAGGATATCGACATCGCCTTTACCTCTGCAGGTGCTGGTACGTCGAAGGAGTTTGCCGAGACCATCACCAAGTATGGTGCTGTGATGATTGATAACTCTAGCGCTTTCCGTATGGACGACGATGTGCCCTTGGTAGTACCTGAGTGTAATGCAGAGGATGCGTTGAAGCGTCCGCGTGGTATCATTGCCAATCCGAACTGTACGACCATCATGATGGTGGTGGTATTGCAGCCGCTGGAGCAACTGAGTCATATCAAGCGTATCCACGTGTCTTCCTATCAGAGTGCTTCTGGTGCCGGTGCTGTCGCTATGGCAGAATTACAGCAGCAGTATAAGGAGATGGTGGAGACAGGTGAGGTAAAGACCATCAAGAAATTCCCTCATCAGTTGGCTTATAATGTCATTCCGCAGATTGACGTCTTCCAGCCTAACGGTTATACGAAGGAGGAGATGAAGATGTATAACGAGACACGAAAGATCATGCATACCGATGCCAAGTGCTCTGCTATGTGTGTCCGTGTATCTTCTCTGCGTAGTCATTCAGAGAGTGTATGGATTGAGACGGAGCGTCCTATCAGTGTCGAGGAGGCACAGAAGGCGATTGCAGCCGCTCCTGGTTGTACGCTCGTTGACGATCCTGCCAACCTCGTTTATCCGATGCCGTTGGAGACTGCTGGTAAGGATGATGTCTATGTAGGACGTGTACGCAAGGACCTCTCTGATGAGAATGGTCTTACCTTCTGGCTCTCTGGTGACCAGATCCGTAAGGGTGCTGCCCTGAATGCAGTGCAGATAGGGGAATATCTAATAAAAGTAGGCAATGTAAAGTGATCTAGATATCAACAAAAAAGGCAGGCGTCCTTTGAGGGATGCCTGCTTTTTTTGTGTCGACAGTTGGATTCGGACCAACGACCCCCACCATGTCAAGGTGATACTCTAACCAGCTGAGCTATGCCGACTTTTTTCTTCCGTGCGCCTGACAGGACTCGAACCTGCACGTCGTAAAACACTAGATCCTAAGTCTAGCGCGTCTACCAATTCCGCCACAGGCGCTTCCTTATTAAGACGCTTCTGTCGTTTGCGGATGCAAAGGTACAAAGAAAAGTGCAAACTACAAAATTATTCTCTTAAAAGTTTTCTTGCAGCCTCGATAATAGTGTCTAAACCTTTTGCCGTATCCTCATCGGTCAGTTGCACGTTATAGTCTGGTTCGATACCAAATTCCGTCTGTTGCTTGTCTTTGTCGTACATTGGACAGGCAGAGTAACGGACGCTCCATCCGTTAGGCAGGCTACTGCTCATGGGCATGCCAGAGCCTCCCCCTGTATGGTCACCGACAATTTTGACATCAGGCAGTGCGTGCATCATAGAGGTAAACTCATTGGCGGCACTGAATACGGAACGGTTGGTCAGCACACATACGGATTTATGCCATCGGATATTGCTTGACGGCTCCAGATACTGGGGCTCCATGTCGCTGAAGTCCTGATGTCCTTTACCTGTCTTATGCTGCATATACCCTACTAATGTCTTCTCATGGACGAAACGGGCTGCCAGTTTCTCTGCGTTTGTCAGGTCGCCCCCACCATTGTTACGGATATCGATGATGATACCACGACACAGGGCGAAGTAGGAGAGGACATCGTCCAGATTACCTTCGCCGATAGGATCTTGACAAGATTCATAGCGGATATAGCCGATATTGTCGTCCAGTACTTTGTATCGTAGTCCACTGGCAATCTTGTAGTCTGTCCCCATATAGATACGTGACAGGCTGTCGCTGAAATTCTTTGGATAAGCCTCCTGCCACGTCCAGTAACGTCCGATATCGTAACTGGTAGAGAGGTTGACGTGTCCGTCACGCAGTTCGGCAAGCATGTCACAGAGTACTTCAAAGAGTTGTACCTCTGTCATCTTCTCATTCACGCGTACCTTATATTTATTATATACCTCCTGCCAGTCAAGACCGTACTCATGTTGCTTGTAATCAAAGAAACAGTAGTGCTCGTCTATAATCTGCCATAGTGCCTCAAAGTTGCCTGTAGGATTGTCCGGGCGCTCGTCCTCGGAGATGCAAGCCGCCATCAGTATGGCGGCAATGTAAAAATTAAAAAATTTAAAAAATAAAGAAAGCTTTTTTTTCATTTTTACATTATCTCATTTTTACATTTACAATAGAGAATCGTTTGGTGAAACCAATCAGGAAACGATGGGTATACACATGTTGCTTGAGGTGGTTGACCTTGTATTGCTGGTAGTTGCCCAGATAACCGATTCGTAACATCCACTTGCCAGTGAGGTTGGCATCGATAGTCAACATCTGTCGCCATTCAGGGGCATTGGCGAAAGTGGTCAATATCACGTTATGGTCGTAGTTGCCACGATTGAAAATCTCATAGTATGATTGACCGTAGTTCGGTGAGAACATGATACCCACCAGCGGGAGATTCAACTCATAACGAGCCAGCATGGGTTTACCGAATAGTGTGAAGCGATAGGCAGCCACACCTGTCGGCATAATGTTCAGATGGAAACGGGCCTGGGCCGGGTTATTGGAGTTGGATGTGTTGTAGATAAATCCCAATGTTTCATTGGCGACACCGCCTGCCTGTAGTGTCAGGCGGTTGTCAAAGAACTGCCAGTTATAGAGTTTCCCCCAATAGAAATTGTAGGCACCCTCCAGTTCTTTCCTCGAATTGGCACGGTCATGCACCAACGAGAGATTGGCTTCATGTTCCATCAGGGTGCTCCATCTGCGCTGGGGCCTCTTACGTTCTATGGTGGCAAGAAAACTGACTCCCATACCTTTAAACTGTTCTGCAGAGAGATAGGTGTCCAGCACGTTAGTGCCACCAATACCAATCATTCTGCTGCTAGTAATGACCTTAGCAGAATCGCTTTGGGCGTGAGCGCTTGGAGTCAGGCTTGATAGGCAAGCGAGTAAAGCCAATATTTTACTAGAAGTCTTCATCCGAGAAAAGAGACGGTTGCTCATTGAGGGGTTGGGGGGCTTCGGAGTTTTCAGAGTACTCGGAGTCCTCTGATTCTGGCTCCGGGAATCTTGTCGGCTCAAGCTCCACGATACTTTCTGTCTGGTAGGTCGTCAGTCGCTTGCCCTTTGCCTTATAGCCTTTGACGGCAATAAACTGCTCTACGTCAAATTCCTCAGTTCCACGATATTCGTCTGCACCGCCATAGGTCACTTGGATACGGGGATATACCTGATCCGTCAGCAATATTTGCTGTGAGTTGGTATTCTCTCCAATGTAGTTCTGTTTCCTCTTGGAAGCCTCCATCTGGAAACGCTTGACATACGGATAACCTTGGTTATCGGCATCGAAGAGCACACAACTCCACACCTTATCCGCCTCGTATTTCTCTATGATGGCGATATTATCCTCGAAATGGTTGTTCACGTCGAAGTTTGTCAGGTAATAGTCACCGTTCTTCAAGATGACGAGAATCTGGTCACCGTCGTTGAACTCACCGAGCAAGCGTCCGTGCTCATCATAGTTCAGGCGGTTAACATCAGGGTCATACCACACCATTCGTCCGCCTAAGGTGGAGCGTCCGGCAATTTTCAGTCCGATGCGGTGTATTTGGAATTTCGTCAGTATGACACCCTTAGCAGTGCGTCCCTTGATGCCTACCTCAGAGAAGTCCTTGTCGAAGAAAATCTTCTTGAGTTTCGGTGCCGGGTCGAGGGTCACCTTGATGACTTCTGCCTCACCGTTGGGATTTGCTGTGAAGTAGATAATTCTCGAGCCAAGTGTACCTGCCGTAATATCATATTCACGGTCACGGGTGATGGTGGGCACATTGAATCGCTTGATGAAGTAGATACCTTTCTTGCCGTCACGGTATACCACATTATAAATGGTACGCTGGTCGTTCTTCTTATAGACTCCTAGCCAAAGGATGTTCTTACCGACGAAGAGTTTCTCCGCTACACGGACAACTTTGAACTTACCATCCCTATAGAAAATGATGATGTCGTCGATGTCCGAGCAGTTACATACGAACTCGTCTTTCTTCAGTCCTGTACCGATGAAACCGTCTGAACGGTTGATGTAAAGTTTCTGGTTGGCCTCTACTACCTTTGTTGCCTCAATGGTGTCGAAGTTGCGGATCTCTGTCAGACGTGGATGGTCTTTTCCGTATTTCTCTTTCAGATACAGGAACCAATTAGCGGTGACTTCCACAAGATTGGCAAGGTCATGGTCTATCTCGTCAATCTCGGCCTTGATACGAGCCATCAACTCATCCGCCTTGTCCTTGTTGAATTTCAGGATGCGCTGCATCTTGATTTCCAGCAGTTTGAGAATGTCTTCCTTGGTGACCTCACGTACCATCTGAGGATAATAGGGGGTCAGACGCTCGTCGATATGTTCGCAGACAGCATCCACTGTCGGAGCATTCTCAAATTTCTTATCCTTATAGATACGCTCTTCGATAAAGATTTTCTCCAGTGAGTAGAAATGCAATTGTTCCAGCAATTCACCCTTGCGGATTTCCAGTTCCTGTCGGATGAGGTCTTTCGTGCGGTCCACAGAGTGACGCAATACATCCGAGATGGTGAGGAACTTCGGTTTGTTGTCCTCGATGACACAGCAGTTGGGTGAGATGTTGATCTCACAATCGGAGAAGGCATAAAGTGCATCCAGTGTCTTGTCGGAAGAGACGCCAGGGGCGAGTTGTACTTGTATCTCTACCTTTGCCGCCGTCAGGTCCTCCACGTGGCGTGCCTTGATTTTCCCTTTTTCTACCGCCTTTAAGATGGAGTCTATCAGACTCTCTGTCGTTTTGGAGAAAGGTATCTCACGGATAACGAGGGTCTTCTGGTCAATCTTCTCAATCTTGGCGCGTACCTTGATGACACCGCCACGCTGTCCGTCATTGTATTTCGATACGTCAATAGAGCCGCCTGTGGGGAAGTCGGGATAGAGCCTGAAGTCCTCTCCATGCAGGTAAGAAACGGCTGCATCACAGATTTCCACGAAGTTATGGGGGAGGATCTTGGTTGAGAGTCCTACGGCGATACCTTCGGCACCCTGTGCCAACAGCAACGGATACTTAACAGGCAGGGTAATGGGCTCTTTGTTCCTGCCGTCATACGACATCTTCCATTCTGTCGTCTTGGGATTGAATACCGTCTCCAGGGCGAATTTCGACAGACGTGCCTCAATGTATCGGGGAGCTGCCGCTTTGTTGCCTGTCAGGATATTACCCCAGTTTCCCTGTGTCTCTATCAACAGGTCTTTTTGTCCTAATTGGACCAGTGCGTCACCGATGGAGGCATCACCATGAGGGTGAAACTGCATGGTGTGTCCCACGATATTTGCCACTTTATTGAAACGTCCGTCATCCATGCGCTTCATGGAGTGCAGGATACGTCGCTGGACGGGTTTCAATCCGTCTTCGATATGAGGAACGGCACGGTCAAGAATGGTATAACTGGCATAATCCAGAAACCAGTTCTGGTACATGCCGGCTAAATGGTGTACTGCTGCCGCGTCGAAACGGTTGACAGGTTTATAGTCAGAATGGGTTGCAGGCTCAGAGTTCTCGGAGTATTCTGAATTTTCAGAAAACTCTGAACTCTCTGAAATATCTTTGATTTCGTCGTCCATGAATGCGTTAATAGTAGTAATAGGAAAAGGCCTCCTTCTCAAAGTAGGGACGATCGGGCTCGAACCGATGACCTCTGCAATGTGACTGCAGCGCTCTAAACCAACTGGGCTACGCCCCTGACTTTAAGTTTACGGCTGCGAAGGTACTAATAATTTCTAAAATATGCAATTTATTCGGGAAATATTTTGTACCTTTGCCCCCAAATTTGCAAAAGAACAAGAATTTTTATGGCACAAGAAGATGTTTTTAAGAAAATCGTGAGCCACTGCAAGGAGTATGGCTTCGTATTCCCCAGCAGTGATATCTACGATGGATTAGGCGCTGTGTATGACTATGGTCAGAACGGCGTCGAGTTGAAGAATAATATTAAGGAATACTGGTGGAAGTCGATGGTATTGCTGCACGAGAACATCGTGGGCATTGACTCAGCCATCTTTATGCACCCCACGATATGGAAGGCATCCGGACATGTGGATGCTTTCAATGATCCTCTTATTGACAACCGTGACTCGAAGAAGCGCTATCGTGCTGATGTGCTTATCGAGGACCAGATTGCCAAGTATGACGAGAAGATTCAGAAAGAGGTTGAGAAGGCTCGCAAGCGTTTCGGCGACAGCTTCGATGAGGCTAAGTATATGGAGACCAGTGAGCGTGTAAAGGAGACCAAGGAGAAACGCGACAACCTGCATGCCCGCTATGCCGCTGCCATGCAGGGTCCGGACTTGGAGGAGTTGAAGCAGATTATTCTTGACGAGGAGATTGTTTGTCCTATCAGCGGTACTCGTAACTGGACGGACGTTCGTCAGTTCAACCTGATGTTCTCTACCGAGATGGGTGCCTCTGCCGATGGTTCTATGAAGGTATATCTGCGTCCTGAGACGGCTCAGGGTATCTTCGTGAACTACCTGAACGTGCAGAAGACAGGTCGTATGAAAATTCCTTTCGGTATCGCCCAGATCGGTAAGGCGTTCCGTAATGAGATTGTCGCCCGCCAGTTCATCTTCCGTATGCGTGAGTTCGAGCAGATGGAGATGCAGTTCTTTGTAGCTCCTGGCACGGAGTTAGAGTGGTTCCCGAAGTGGAAACAGACTCGTATGGCATGGCATCAGGCTCTTGGCTTCGGTGCTGAGAACTACCGTTTCCACGACCACGACAAACTGGCACATTATGCTAATGCTGCTACCGATATTGAGTTCAAGATGCCGTTTGGTTTCAAGGAGGTGGAGGGTATTCATTCTCGTACCAATTTCGACCTCTCCCAGCATGAGAAATACTCTGGCAAGAGCATCAAATACTTTGATCCGCAGACCAACGAGAGTTATACCCCGTTCGTCATCGAGACCTCTATCGGTGTCGACCGTATGTTCCTCTCTATCATGTGTCACTCGTTCTGCGAGGAGCAGTTGGAGAATGGAGAGACACGTGTGGTCTTGAAGTTGCCTGCTGCTTTGGCACCTGTAAAACTCGCTGTCATGCCGTTGGTGAAGAAAGACGGTCTGCCCGAGAAGGCACGTGAGATTATCAACGACCTGAAGTTCCACTTCAACTGCCAGTACGACGAAAAAGACTCTATCGGTAAGCGTTACCGTCGTCAGGATGCTATCGGTACTCCTTACTGCGTCACCGTTGACCACGACTCTTTGAACGACGGCAAGGTAACTCTCCGTTTCCGCGACACGATGGAACAGGAGCGTGTGAACATCACCGATCTCGCCGCTATCATCGAGGATAAGGTAAGTATCGCCTCATTACTGAAAAAGCTTCAGTAATGAAAAATGTAAAAATGAGAAAATGTAAAAATGAAAAAGAATCATTCTGTAATTTTTAAATTGTTTAATTTTTACATTGCAGCAGTGCTAATGCTGCTTGCTTTTACTGCCTGCAGTGAGAGAGACGATACTCCTGAGGAATTTCCCGACTGGAAAAACAAGAACGAGATATTCTTCGAGGCAGCCTATCTGGCTAAAGACTATGATTTCACTGTCAAGAGATACTCGCTGTCAGAGAAAGTTGCCACAACAAATACCGATTATGTGCTGGTGGAGGTCTTTGGATCGGATGAGGAGGCAGATATGGAGACTCCTTTTCTAAACGATACCGTATTGATACACTATGTAGGCTATTTGCTTCCTTCTACCACCTATAAGACTGGTTATGAGTTTGACAAGAGTTACATAGACCCGTTCGATTATGAAACCGCTGTTCCCAGCAAACTTGCCGTGAATGATTTGGTAGTAGGAGTAAGCTCCGTTTTGCAGGAGATGCACCGTGGTGACTACTGGCGTGTCACGATTCCATATCAAATGGGATATGGTACAGCGGGTAACGGAAATGTTCCTGGCTATAGTACACTGATCTTCGAAATACGACTGGAAGATTTCTGGACGAAGAAAAAAGGTGACCGTTAATTGCGGTCACTTTTTTTCTATACGACATTCTGTGGTGTACCATCCAAGAATGCACGCACATTCTTGATGGCTATCTGAACCAATCGGACACGAGCCTCAACAGTCGCCCAGGCGATATGAGGCGTGATATAGGCATTCTGCTGTTTGAGTAAAGGATTATCGGCTTTGGGCGGCTCCTCTGTGAGCACATCGGCACAATAGGCGGTAATCCGTTTGCTTTCTAACGCATCTGCCACAGCATGGTCGTCTATCAGCGGTCCCCGACCTGTGTTGATGACAATGGCTGACTTCTTCATCAGCCCGATAGTCTCTGCATTGATAAGATGCTTGGTATTGTCTGTCAACGGACAATGTAAGGAGATGACATCCGCTGTTGAGAACAGTTCCTGCATATCTGTCTTCTGAATACCCTCAGGCAACACTTCAGCCGACTTGCTCGTAAAGGCTTTCACCTTCATGCCGAAGGCGAGGGCTATCTGTGCGACACGACTTCCGATGTTGCCCAGTCCCACGATACCGATGGTCTTTCCTGCTATCTCCGTCAGGACAGTATCGCTATAGCTGAAGTCAGGATTGCTGGTCCATCTTCCTGCCCTGTTCTGGATGGCGTAATGTTCCGTGCGATTTGTCACTGTCAACAGATGGGCAAACACCATCTGTGCCACACTCTCCGTACTATAGGCAGGCACGTTCGTCACGATGATACCACGTTCATGGGCAGCCTTGATATCCACCACGTTATAGCCAGTGGCAAGCACTCCTATGTATTTAAGGTGTGGCAACTGCTCCATCTCTGCTTTGCCGATAATCACTTTGTTGGTCAGCACAACATCAGCTTCAGCAGCCCTTGCCACTGTCTCTTCAGGCTTTGTACGCTCATACACTGTCACCTGCCCTAAGGCTTCTAACTCCTTCCACGACAAATCACCGGGATTAGCCGTATATCCGTCCAAAATAACAATTCTTATCATATCCTCCTTATTATTGTATTTGTGAAAAGCACCTCTTATACTCACTCTCGAAATTAGGGGTCAGCACATCCTTACCCATCGCCTCGTATATCTCCTGTATTGTCCAGAAACGACCTCCATCCAGTTCCTCTGTTGACGGACGAATCTCACCATCATAGATGGTACGGCTGACATATACCAACTCACGTTCACGCCTGCTTTCAAACACATACTTATCGACGAATTCTGCCTGGAAGTCTGTGATGCCCAGTTCCTCACGCACCTCACGATGCAGTGCCTCTTCTGGTGTCTCGCCATAGTCTATATGTCCGCCGACGGCTGTGTCCCATTTCCCTGGCTGAATATCCTTCCATTCTGGTCTGCGTTGCAGATAGATGTCACCCTTGGAGTTGAACACGTGCAAGTGTACAACAGGATGCAATATCTTCGACCCGCTGTGACATTCGCCACGCGTGGCAGAGCCGATGACCCTTCCCTCTTCGTCAACAATCGGAAATATCTCTTGCAAATTATCCATATAAATGACGCGCTGACGCGCCTTATTGTTGCAACATCTGCTTGACAGTATTGACAATATAGTCCCTGTCCTGCGTCTTGTAATGATATTGGAAGTTGAGCCAGCCGCTGTGGACACCGTTAGGCACTACAAACTTCTTGACGTAGGGGTCGTCGGCATCTGGGTCTGGGATGGCAGCGCCTGTCCATGGATCGTTGGCACCATAGACGAACAGCATCTTGCACTTGTTGGTGTTACGGTTGTTCTTGACAAACGCCAAGAAGTCGTTCATGAGCTTGCCGCCGTCATACTCTACACCATATTTTTTGTTGTAAAAGGTAATGCTCTGCTGGGCGTTCAACCACTTCAGGTGGTTTGGGGGGAAATCTGCCGGTAACATCGACCAGTCATAACAAAAAGAGCCTAACTCCTTGGCAGCGTGTACTTTATAAATGTCTGCAAGAAGTTGCTCGAATGACATTTTTTGCACTCTGCGACTGGCAAGCTGCTCGTCGTCGTCTAAATCAGACCAGTCATCGTCGTATTCGGTTTCGTAGTCGTCATAGGAGTCATATTCGTAATCATATATGAACAGCTCTTTATCCTCCAATTGTAACAGATTGCGAAGTGCTTTTATGTCATTTACGAAATTTGCGTTGTCCAGCTTTATGAAGCGATAGTAGGCCTCGGCGCTGTAGACATACTGAGGCGTCACGTCTGCCCAAGTGTCCAGGGGCTGATAGGCGAATTTACTGAATAAGTTCCTTATGAACATCAATAGCATAGCGCACATGGCAGTTGAGGTGCTATATTTCTGAATATCGGCATTGTTAGGATAGTCCTTCTTGTACAATGCCGTGAGCTCCGTGCGCAGCTGCTCGTCGGTGAGCATTCGCTGAAGTGCGCTCCAGATGCGCTGTTGGGCCTCAGTGCCCTTACCACATTGCTCAGTGATATATTTGCCTATGCCGGGCGACTCTGCTTCGGTGCAGAAGGGTGCACAGAAAGGCACGTAGACATCCATCTCATTAGGATAATAATAAGCGTAGAGGGCGGTAAGGATACCATTCTTGCTGACACCCGTACTCACCCATTTGCCATTGAAGTATCCACTCTGCTTCAGGGCTGTCACTATGGTGTGCAGGTCGGCAGTTGATTGTGCGGCCGTGTTGTATTTCCAGTATTCGGCATCGTAGTTCTCGGCATCCTTGTTGATAGGGGAGTGCTTGTAATAGCGGTGCTCTATCTCAATATAGTTGCCGTCGAGAATGGTCGACAGGTCGGGTTGACTCATCTTGTCGGGCTCATTGGTGGAGTAGCCCTGCGTATGGAGTGCATTGACGCAGTCGCGCCCTTTATAGTGCAATACGCAATATTGACGGAATGTGCCTGCCGAGGCATCGTTATGGTCGATGGGCTGGTCGAAATAGAACAACGTGACATCCTGCTTCTTGGCATCTTGAGTGTTCTGGATGATGGTGACACCTGGAATGTCGGCCAAAACTTCAGCTGCCGTCTTTTCGGGCTCATCGTCCTCAGGCTGCTCTGTGGGGGGAATGGGCTGCTCGGCAGTCTTGTCGTTGTCATCGGTGCATCCTATATATAATACCATTACGGCAAGTACCATCCAGCAGCTTGCCATCCATCTCATATTATCTTTTATACGCATATTATTATATGTTTATCTTTGCACTATTTTCCTGCAATTGAATCGCAGGTGCAAAATTACAAAATTAGTAGGATAATGAAAATACTTTTTTATCTTTTTAATATATTGGAGATGAATATGATTAGCTTCTTCCTTCTTCCATCATACATCAGTCATCATTCTTCTTATATGTCCCCTTCTGTACATACCTTCGACCGCAGGTCAAATTACCAATAAAAGAAGAAAACCAAATTTTTAATTTATTTGTATTTCTCCACGCGAGCGTCTTTGATGACTCCTTGCCAGTTCAAGCCGAACGCAAAGTCGTAGGTATTGCCGTCGGCATCTTGATAGCAGCGCATATCGCGAGGTACGTCCTCTAACTGTTGCTCCACAGTCTTCATATCAGCTGGCATCTGCATAGGCAACAGTGCCGAGGGCTCAACTTTACCACTGATGATGTCAAGCAAAGCCTGATGCTGTACGTTGAAGGATACCAGTATGGCATCGGCAGAAGGTTCTATCTCAGACAATACTACTGGTCTGCCTGTCTCAAGGATGACTACTACTGGTTTCTCACCCATTGCCTTTTTCGTTTCTGCCACCAACAGCATGTCATCGCGGTTATAGGCCTTGACGGTCTTTCCCTTGAAACTGCGGTTAAGTGTCTTCTCCATGGGGTCACCACCAGCTACACTCACTGCTCTGGCATCGGTGGCTGTATAATCGTCATACTGCAGACTAAACGGCATATAACCATTACCACCCTTCTTCACATCGTCATAAGTAAAACCGAAACCTGTGCTGGGTTCTTGTATCAGACAGATGGCGAAGTCGGCCTCAGAGGGTTGTTCCACGACATCGAAGTATTTCTTGACGAGTGTGAGGTCTATCGGCTCTACTGTTTTCTCCTCAGAGATTCCTCCCCAGGCACCAGGGATAGCAGGGAAGTGACGCTTGGGCACATATACTTTCTTTTTGTCTTTGATGGGCAGCACTTGGTTGGCATGGTTCTTCAGCATCACTATCGACTTGAGTTGTGCCTCGTAACCCGCTTTCATATAGTCTGGCTTACCTACTATCTTTACGGTCTCTGCTGGGTCGAGATAAGGATTCTCAAACAGTCCCACACGGAAAACGTTAAGCAACAACCTGCGAGCCGACTGCTCGAAACGCTGACGAGCGCTCTCCTCACCATATTCCTTCACCCACATCTCGTAGGCTTTGATGACAGGACCTATCGCATTATTACCACCAAACTGGTCTACACCTGCCTGCAGTATCTTATAGTGACGCTCTACCTCGTTGAAGGCTTCCATACCCCAAGGCTTACCACCTCGTGGACTGTCCAGCACCTTCATGTCTTGTGTGATGCCCCAGTCCGTACAGATGACACCCTCGAACTTAGCTCCGTCGCGCAGTTCCTTTTGGATGAGCCACTTGCTGTAACTGCCGCCCACATTCTCGCCAGAGGGGTCTTGGTTCCAGAGGATGCTATAGATAGGCATCACAGCCGATGCCATCTCAGTACCGCCTTCCAGATGAAAGGCACCATCTACAAACGAACGCTTATGCATGGCGAGGTTATTACCCGGATATACCGCATACTTACCAGAGGCGTAATGGGAGTCGCGACCACCCTCTTGCGCACCATACCCATACCAGTGTTTCACCATCGCATTGACACTCTTCTTGCCCCACCCCTTGTTTTCTGGTGTGGTCTGAAAAGCATCACAATAAGCCCTTGCCATATCTGTCGACAACTGTGGGTCTTCACCAAAAGTTCCACTGAAGCGCGACCAGCGGGGGTCGGTGGCGATATCCACCTGTGGCGACAAGGCCGTAGCAATACCCAAGGCACGATACTCCTCAGAAGCTATCTCTCCGAAGCGATACATCATCTGGGGGTCGAACGTGGCAGCCAGTCCCAGTGATGTAGGCCACAAGGAAATCTGTCCTCCTGCTCCTGCATTATACTCTGTCGTGGCTTTGGCCTCATGACGAGGGTCGGAACTGGTGTTCGCTGGAATACCATGGTCAAGACCTTCCACGAAAGCCTGCATGTTATTATTCCATTCCGCAGCCACAGCAGGACTCTCTACACCTGTCACCAAGACGGCACGCAGATGGTCGTCGCGGAGGAACTTCTTCTGGTCGTCAGACAAGTCGGAAGCCTTCGCCCCACTCTCCTCATACGATTTCCCACCATAGGTTGAAGCACCAAAGCCCATGTAAGACCCCATCGGTACTGACTGATGACTGCTATACAGCATCAAACCTGCTATCTCCTCTATCGACAACTGCGAAGCCAAATCGGCTGCTCTTTCCTGAGGTGTCAGTCGCCAGTCCTCGTAAGCATCGAGCGAGTCATTACGATTCAGGTCCTTAAAGGCGTAGCCGTCCACTGTCAGTATCTTCACGCCCGACTGCGGAGAATAACCCAGTGTGGGACCATCCTTCTGACTTACCAGCATAAATGAACTCACTTGCTGTTCCGACCATTTCTGACCGCCACAACCTGTCAGGCTTATAAGCAAACCGCATATAGCCACACTCAACCATGTCTCTGATTTTCCAAACCTCTTCATGATTTTATCATTTTCTATTGATACTTATTTCATTTGCAAACATACTCATTTTTCTTGAATCCTGCAAGTAAATCCTGATAAACGTATCTCTGGAAGCCATCTGCAACACCCTACGAAATCATCTTCCTTATCCACTTTTTCAGTTTGACTATTACGAGCAATACGGCCGCAATGATAAACAGCGGCACATAACTTGCCAAGTCGTTCGTGATGAACTGGTTGACTCCCTGAATGATTCCCTTTAAGAGCGTTTGGATAAATTCCATGATTATTCTTCCTCCCGAATCTCCATTGTCGGCGGACACTCGTACATCACTTTAGCATGATTGGTGCGGATGAGTTGAGAGTCAACACACTGACCTGTAGTAACGTCGATGGTGTCACGATAGACCTCACCATTACGATAGACGATGCCTTTCTCTCGTGAGAAATACTCATTCTCGGCATGGATATGGAAAGTATGCGTCTGCGGCTCCTTCGCACGCAACTCACCACACAAATACTCATTATCCACCTTGAGGCAGAGCTGGTATGTGTTCGATGTATTGTTCTTGAAGCGATAGTCTATGTAGTTATAGGAGATACTGGTGCCTGTTCCGAAAGGGATCTGACGACCAAAGTCAGGAAAGAGGTCTAAGCCATCGTGATGATGATGTTCAGTTATCGTCAGTTCACTGTGCAGCACCATCCAGTGGATGAGGTTAGACAACTGGCACATGCCGCCTCCGATGCCTTGTGATGGTTGTCCTTTCGCTATCGTGAGTCCCTCTTTGTAACCCTTCCGCTTGGTGGTTCGTCCTATGAGTTGCCAGACAGAAAAGGTCTCACCAGGGCGTATCAGCAGTCCATCAAAGTGTTTCACTGCCAAAGCGAGATTAGTGGCTTTGTTCTCCTGCAGTAGCATATTGACATTACCCAATCTGCGTCGGATAAGAGAGTTATGACGATAAACGAGGACAGGCAGTTGTTCCTCTGTGCGTTGGGTTGCAAAGGGTATCCGATGAAGGAGGTCCTGCATACGACGCTTCATAATCTCTTTCTCCATCGACAGGCGATAGGTGAAGGGGCATAACTCACAAAACAATTTCCGGCTCATAGGTTTAGTGTCAACTTGTTACTTTTAATGATGCAAAGATAGTAAAAAATGGGCAAACTCCACCCATAGGGAACTATTTTTCATATATGATGTCTTGTACTTTGGGATTTTTTGATTATCTTCGCAGCAGAATAGCCGGAAGAGCAAATAGAAATAAAACAGATAAAGCTATGAATACCCTAAAACTAATGTCCTTCGTCGCCGCAGCCTGTTGCACATTGATGACGATTTCCTGCGCCCAGCAGGCACAGACAGAAAAGTCCGAGAAGTCGGAACTCACTACCGTCGGTAACCC
>CACZCT010000002.1 GCA_902779745.1 uncultured Prevotellaceae bacterium | reverse complement strand
AGGGTGCCCGGACGGACTCGAACCGTCGACATTCAGAACCACAATCTGACGCTCTAACCAACTGAACTACGGGCACCATATTGGTTTAGCGGGTGCAAAGGTACGAATAAGTGAGCAAAAAACCAAATAAAAACTAAGTTTTTTTTTGTTTTTTCGAACGGAAGTACCTTGGATGGCTACATCAAAGGTACGTGATTTATTTGAGAAACCAAACAAATCACGTACTCTTTGCAAAAAATCTTTACTTTGCAGGCTGTGCAGGTGCCGTAGGAGCATCTGATGGAGCCTTGTCGGCAGGTTCGGCAGACGTAGCAGGAGCAGCACCATCCTTTGTCTGACTGGCACCGAAGCCGGGCAGGTTGTTAGGATTGGTGGCAGGTGCCTGATAGTTCTCCATCACGGAACTGTCGGTAGTAGCTGTAGGAGCTACCCATGCGCATACAACACTGAAGAGTACCATGGCAAGGGCTAAACCCCATGTTGCTTTCTCTACGAAGTCGGTTGTCTTGCGAACACCGCCAATCTGGTTGTAGGAGGCGAAGCTGGAAGACAGACCACCACCTTTTGACTCTTGAATCAGCACGATACCGATCATCAGTACGGCTGCAATCACAATAAGAATTACAAATAATGTGTACATGATTTTAATTTTTTAATTATTTAATTTTGAATCTTTCTTGCTGTTTATTATTAATTTCTCTAAGAATCTTATTTGGTCGGCAAAATAAGCGTTTTTCTCGGGGAAACTGCTGCTAAGCCGTTGTGTAATATCAAGTGCCTTTTGATAACGTCCTTGTTTGATATAGATACGTGCAAGGGTCTCTGTGAAGTATTCCTCTTCTGCCGACTCTTCCTCAACAACAGGAGCGACTTGATGTTCCTCTTCTTCTTGGATGTCGTTTAACAGAATTCTTCCTTGTTCTTTCTCAAGGAAGTTGTCGATGAGGTCTTGTCCTTGCATCTGTGGTGTGTCCTCGGAGAAGTTATTGTCTTCGCTTTCCAACAAGTATGCGACATAGTCGACGGTGGCATCCTTTGGAGTAGGGCGACGTTTCTTTTTCTCTTCTGTTTCAACAGGGATGGAATCAAGAAAAGTGTCGATGAGTGCCATCGTACGGGAGGAACTATTCTGATTACTCTGACTATTCTGATTACTTTGAGTATTAGTATGTAATTGGTAGTGGGCAGCCTCTACGAGATTGAAGAGACTCCGGCGGTCGGTAATATAGACTGCAGAACGGCGCAATTCCTCATCGAATGAAGGGGCGTGTAACAGGTAGAGGTTTTGGAGCATCAGCAGACGAACGGTTTGGAAATAAGGATGAAGAGCCAATGTGGAGCGCAACTCATATAATGTGTCGCGGTCCATTCGTTCTGGGTGATTGATCAGCTCTACTATATCCATATTTTATTCTTTCTCTTTTTTACCAATTCGCCACTGTAGCGTTGAATATCTGATCGCAGAGATCTTTGACCATTTGGCCCACAAGAGCTTCCTGTACGGAGTTGAGTGACAGGGTCGTCTCATATGTCGATGTCGCCGTAAATTGTTGCTCGAAATCTTCGTTGTGGTTGATGTTATTGGTGAAGCGCACATTGACAGTCATAGACAACTCGGTCTGTGCCGAATAGCCTTCCGCTGATACCGACTTGTTACGCTGCTGGTATTGTGTAATCTCGCCTTCAATCTTCAGGTCACCATTGCGTCGTACTTGTTCGAGGCGTGTGTGACTGGCAAACTGTTCTTTCAACTGGTTATTGAACATTGGTCCCATAGGTCCCCAGACATAACTGGAGCGGATGGGAAAGTCGACAATCTGAATGGTCTTCGTCTTGGTATAGTCGATGCTGGCTCCGTTGAACTTATAGCTCACGGAGCATGCCGTCAGCATGAGTGTCATAACCACCCCTATTACCGTTTTCTTATTTGTCCAATCCATATTGTTTCAATCTTCTATAGAGTGTCCGATCGCTGATACCTAATTCCTGAGCTGCCTTCTTTCGATTTCCACCATTACGGTCAAGAGCCTTTTCAAGGGCCTGTCGACTCCATGCGTCGAGGTTGAGATTTTCAGGCTCTTTGATGGGTTCTACATATTCCTCGGCTTCAGCATCTTCAAGGGTTGAGGAAAGGGGTTGAATGGGCTGAATGGGCGATAACTGGGTCGTAGGAATAGCAGTAGTGGGTGTTGCCTGCACGTCCTCGATCTGTTTCTTAAGGTTGCTCATCTCACGGCGCATATCGTTGACATTGCTGCGTAGTTCGAAGAGAATCTTATAGAGTATTTCACGCTCGTTCTCAAACGAGTGGTCACCTTCCGAATGGATGGTAGCGAGTTGGGTTGTCTCTTGGTCCTGCGGAATAAAGCGTGAGAGGATCTCGGGGGTAATCTGTCGCTCAGTGGAGAGGATAGAAATCTGTTCCGTGATATTTTTCAACTGGCGTACATTCCCCGGCCACTTGTAACGCATGATTATTCGCTTTGCCTCCTCAGTCAACACTATCTTATCCATGTGGTATTTCTCAGCCATTTGCATGGCAAAGAGACGGAATAGTAATACGATGTCTTCACCACGATCACGGAGGGGTGGTATCTGGATGGGGATGGAGTTCAGACGGTAATAAAGGTCCTCACGGAAGCGTCCCTCACTGATAGCCTGACGGATATTGACATTCGTCGCAGCCACAATACGGACATCCGTCTTACGTACCTCTGTGGCTCCTACAGGGATGTATTCTCCTGTCTCCAACACACGCAACAGTCGTGCTTGTGTGGCAAGCGGCAGTTCGCCAACTTCATCAAGAAAGAGTGTTCCCTTATTGGCAACTCCAAAATAGCCTGGTGAGTCGTTAATGGCTCCTGTGAAAGAACCTTTTACATGTCCAAACAATTCACTATCGATTGTACCTTCTGGGATAGAACCGCAGTTGATGGCGAAATACTTCTCTCGTCTGCGGGGAGAGTTGTCGTGGATGACGCGAGGAATAATCTCCTTGCCGACACCACTTTCTCCTACAATGAGCACACTCAAATCTGTCGGCGCCACTTGTAATGCGACGTCTAACGCATGGTTCAATCCCTCGCAGTTACCTACGATGTTGTACCGCTGTTTGATGCTCTGTAGTTCCGAAATTCTCATTCAGCCTGCAAAGGTACGAAGAAAAACTGACATAATGGCATACTTTTGACGGAAATTTAACTTTGCTGTTCTTTTGTCTTGGGAATGGCAAAACGTATTTTCTCGCTGTCGTCACGTTTCTCGTGGAAGAGTTTGGGCAGTGGATTCTGTAATGGCTCATCGTAATTCTGACGATTACGGAAGATATCAATGGCGGTATATATAGCTTGACGGAAAGAATTCTCATCAGCCTTGCCCTGTCCTGCAATATCGTATGCCGTTCCGTGGTCTGGCGATGTACGTACGATGGGTAGTCCTGCTGTATAGTTGACTCCACTTTCCAATGCGATGGTCTTGAAGGGGGCTAATCCCTGGTCGTGATACATGGCGAGGACACCATCGAAATGGTCATAGGTGTTACTACCAAAGAATCCGTCAGCAGGGTAAGGACCAAATGCTTGAATACCATGTTTCTCCAGTTCATCAATGGCAGGTTTGATGATTTCCTGTTCTTCAGAACCCAATAGACCGTTGTCTCCAGCATGCGGATTCAATGAGAGAACGGCAATACGAGGATTGGAAATACGGAAATCACGTTTCAAACTCTTGTGGAAGATAGTCGCCTTCTCGATAATCGCCTCTTTGGTAATTGCCTTAGAAACTTCCTTGATGGGAAGGTGTGTGGTCACCAATGCCACCCGCAGACTCTCGTTCATGAGAATCATCAGGGCCTTGTTACCATCACCTACACTAGTTTCAATATATTCGGTGTGACCAGGGAAATGAAAACCAGGACTTTGGATTGTTGCCTTGTTGATAGGTGCCGTTACCAGTACGTCATACAGTCCGGAACGATAGTCGGTCATGGCACGGTCGAGTGCCTTGAAAGCAGCCAGCCCTGCTTCTTTCGAGGGTTGTCCGAGATCCACCTTTATTTCCTCATCGAAACAGGCGAGGATATTCAGTCTACCGTTACGAGCGTCCTCAGCCGTATTGATGACGCTGAAGTTTGTATCGAGATTGAGTACCTTGCGGTGATAGGTGGCAATCTTTGGTGAGCCATAAATAATGGGAGTACATAGTTCTAATATAGTAGGGTCGGAAAAAGTTTTGAGTATGACCTCATAACCGACACCGTTAGTATCTCCTTGCGTGATAGCCACGCGAATCATTCTTTCTTGTTCCATAATTATTGTCGTTGTTACGTTATAACGTTATTTCGTTATTCCCTTGTATTTTTGCAGTACTCAATAAACCGCAGGCAGCGAAGATGTCCTGTCCTCGACTAGCGCGGATAGTGGTGGTAATGCCATGATGTGTCAGGTAGTCGCGCAGGGCCTCCATACGTTTCTCATCAGAGGAAGGCAGGTCGACATCGGGTATCTCATGGAAACGGATAAGGTTGACACGGCATTCCAGTCCGTTGAGCAGTTTGGCAATCTCCCGTCCATAGAGAGGGGAGTCGTTGAGTCCTCTGAAACAGATATATTCGAAGGAACATCTACGTTGGTGTGTGAAATCGTATTCCTTAAGCAGCTCCACAGTCTCTGTGATAGGCATTGCCTTCTCGGTTGGCATCAATTGTTGTCGTTGCTCATGGATAGGAGAGTGCATGGAGATGGCGACGTGACAGTCGCTCTCGTCGAGGAAGCGTTTCAGTTTTCCCCGTACACCCACCGAACTGACGGTGATACGCTTAGGACTCCACTGGTAGCCCCATTCCGCCGTCATAATCTCACAGATGCGCAGTACGGCATCAAGGTTGTCCATTGGCTCCCCTTGTCCCATGAAAACGATATTCGTAAGTGTGTCAGCCTCCGGCAGTGCATAAATCTGATTCAGGATGTCCGCTGCCGTGAGGTTGCCTTGCCACCCTTGTTTGCCCGTCTGACAGAACAGACAGTTCATCTTACAGCCTACCTGACAGGACACACAGATGGTGGCCCTGTCGTTGTCAGGGATATAGACGGTTTCAACGAAGAGATTGTCGTTGTTTGTTACAACAGAGTCGCAACATACGGGAAACAAGTATTTCACGGTGCCGTCCTTGCTGCGCTGACAGTCAATAGGCTCCATCAGTCCCACCTCGTATCTTTCTGAAAGACGTTGACGGTTTTGTTTCGAGAGATTCGTCATCCCGTCAATGTTCCGTACATGTTTCTCATAGAGCCACTGGGCTATCTGCTTTGCCGTAAAGGCAGGCATTCCCAACTCACTGACGACACTTTTCAGTTCCGTCGGAGTCATTCCCAGTAGTCTCTTTTTCCCATTCATGTGTGCAAAATTACGAATAAGTGAGAAGAAAACCAAGAAAATCTTGAGTTTTCTCGAATGTGAGGAGTTTCTTTGAGCATTTGCATATAATTTCGAGACATTGTCTCAATGGTAAAAAAAAATTAAGTAATAGCGTGAATTTTGCGGAAAAAGTTGTACCTTTGTGCCTAATTGTAATCAAAGAAGACATCATGAGACAAATAATAGATTGTTTCCTTGCCTGTCAGTCAGTATCAGAGATATCGGAAACCGTTAAGCAACTGCGTAAGAGTATTGCCGTCAGACATATTTTCCTTTTGACCAAGGGGGAGGTGTTGTCCGCAGAGTTACCGCAAGGCTGTACGGTAGTGACAGTGGACCGCATCCAGAGCAGTAACTTCGTGATGCGTGTGGCAGAACTTGCCATCGCACCTTATGTGTTGCTGAGTATGAAATCCACACCTGTATCTATAGGTGAGACCGCTTTAGAACGTTTGCTTCTTGTGGCGGAAGACTCGAAGGCGGCAATGCTCTATAGTGACCGTTGGCAGATGGAGAAGGGAGAGCGAAAAGCACATCCTGTCATTGACTATCAGGAGGGTTCCCTGCGTGATGACTTCGACTTTGGAAGTCTATTGTTGATACGCACCTTTTTGTTGCATAAGTATGCAACGACAGATAGGGAGCGTGACTACCAATGGGCTGGCTTTTATGATTTCCGTTTGTTCTTGAGTAGGGAAGGAATTTTGTTCCATCTGAACGAATATCTGTATACGGAGGAGGAAACAGACCTCCGTGCCTCGGGAGAGAAGCTGTTTGACTATGTGAATCCTGCCAATCGGGAAGTACAAATAGAGATGGAGCAGGCATGTACGGCTCATCTCCGTCAGATAGGAGCGTTAGTGGATACTACTCAGTATCAAGATGTGGACTTCGGAGAACAGGAGTTTGAGGTGGAGGCATCTGTTGTGATACCTGTCTTCAATCGTGCAAAGACGATTAAGGACGCAGTGGAGAGTGCTCTCTCTCAGAAGGCAAGCTTCAAGTATAATGTGATAGTGGTGGATAACCACTCCACGGATGGCACTGGGGAAATCCTGTCCAGTCTGTCGCTATGCCATGACAACAAACAGAACAAATTGCATGTTATTACCCCTGAGCGCACAGACCTCGGCATTGGAGGCTGTTGGAATGAGGCGATTAATAGTCCCTATTGCGGACGCTTTGCTGTACAACTGGACTCCGATGACCTCTATTCGTCGCCCAAGACGCTGCAGACCATCGTGGATGCCTTCTACAAACAGAAGGCTGCCATGATTGTAGGCTCTTACAGGATGTGCGACTTTGACTTGAATACTTTGCCGCCAGGACTCATCGCCCATCAGGAATGGACGGATGAAAACGGACCCAACAATGCTTTGCGTATCAATGGGTTGGGTGCTCCTCGTGCCTTCTTTACGCCTGTCTTGCGTAGTATCGGTTTTCCGAATACCTCTTATGGCGAGGATTATGCCTTAGGTTTGATTTTCTCACGCCGTTTCCGTATTGGTAGGATCTTCACCGAGTTGTATCTGTGCCGCCGTTGGGGTGGCAACTCTGATGCGGCACTGTCTGTGGAGAAGATTAACGCCAATAATCTCTATAAGGATCGTCTGCGTACGATGGAGGTTAAGGCACGTCAGCAGATGAATCAACAGAAAGCCAAGCCCCTCTCGCCGTTGATGCGTTTCTTTGACCGTCAACTAAAGACCTGGGAGGAGGTTCGCCAGCGTTATCGTGAGTTGTCGAATGTGGAGACACGCGAATTGGTAGGTGAGGGGATATCAATGGAAGTACAGTGGAATCCTGCCCGTATCCGGTCCACAGGTGCAAAGATTGACGCACGTTCACTGGCAGAGCGTCCTTGTTTCCTTTGTGTGGAAAATCGTCCGAAGGAACAGATACACCGTGTGATAGACGACAAGTATGAATTGTTGGTTAATCCGTTCCCCATCCTGCCTATACACTTCACATTGCCAACCCTGAAACATCAACCACAGGCCATCCTTCCGATGTACGGGGAGATGCTTCGGTTATTAGAGAAGGACACGGAACTCACTATTTTATATAATGGTCCCAAGTGTGGTGCTTCTGCACCAGACCATGCCCATCTGCAGGTCGTCAGTACAGGTGTTCTGCCGTTACAGAAATATTGGCAGCGACTGAGTCGTAATTTGGTAGAGATTGTGCGGAAAGAGGAGGAAAACGGTATCTGGTATGTTGCCGATTATCCTGCTGCAGCCTTCTTGGTTCGTAGTAACTCATCGGGGGAAAGTGAAGAGCTTTTCAAGCGTCTCTATGTTTGTCTTCCTTTGCGTGAGGATGAGACAGAACCCATGATGAATATTATCGCATGGCGACAAGGAGAGACGATGTTGAGTGTGGTACTGCCGAGAAAAAAGCATCGTCCTGACTGTTATACGCAGGAGGGTAAGGCACAGTATGTCATCAGTCCTGGTGCTGTAGACATGGGTGGACTCATCATCACCCCCCGGGAAGAGGACTTCCGCAAGATTACTCCTGAGGTTGCCTTGGGTATTTTTCAGGAAGTGTCACTTACGCCGGAGCAGATTGAAGAGGTCAAGGCTGTTGTCCGTCATTGGACATCTGACAAAGACCAAAAGCCCAAAGTCAAGAGCCAAGAGCCTGATGTCACTGTCGGTATTGTCAGTGGACAGAAAATCCAGTTTACGCTTAATGCACCGTATATGGCAAAGGGTGAACTGATAGAAGGCGAACAAGTTGTGGAGTTTTCCGAAGGCGGTATCCTCTGGCGTGGTATGCAGTATCGTGAGCTGACCTTCACCCCACAATCGTCTTCCGCCTCATTCTCGTTACACGATGTGACCATTGGTGTGAATTTCCATTGGGAGCGTAAGGAGACACAGGTATTCCTCGGTACGTTACGCCTGGTGGTAGAGGCAGATAAAATAACAGCTATCAACCAACTTCCCGTCGAACAGTATCTGGCGAGTGTCATCAGCAGTGAAATGAAAGCGACGGCAGGACTGGAGCTCTTGAAGGCACATGCCGTTATCTCCCGTTCATGGCTCCTTGCCCAGATAAAGCGGAGAGAGGAGAGTGGAGAGCGGAGAGACGGTTTCTTCTCCTTCATCAAGAAAGAGGATGAGATCATCCGCTGGTACGACAGGGAAGACCATACCATCTTTGACGTCTGTGCCGATGACCATTGTCAGCGTTATCAGGGTATTACCAAGCAGACCAACAAGGCAGTAGAGCAGGCGTTGAAAGCTACCCGTGGTCGTATCTTGTGCTATGGTGACGAGATATGTGATGCCCGTTTCTCAAAATGCTGTGGCGGTATAACGGAGGAGTTTCAATATTGTTGGGAAGACACGCCCAAGCCTTATCTGATTTCTGTGGAGGATCCTTTCTGTAATACTGACGACAAGGAAGTGCTCTCACAGGTATTAAACGACTACGACCAGGAAACCAATGACTTCTATCGCTGGACGGTGGAATATACCGTGGATGAGCTTTCGCGGCTCGTCAGTGAAAAACTGAAGGACGACTTCGGCACCATCACCGATCTCATCCCGTTGGAGCGAGGCAAGAGTGGACGTATCTGGAAACTGAAGATCGTAGGAACGAAGAAAACCCTGACGATTGGTAAGGAACTGGAGATACGTCGTGCGCTCAGCGAGAGTCACCTGTATAGTTCCGCTTTCGACGTGGAGAAGACAAACTATGGTTTCCGCCTAAGAGGAAAGGGCTGGGGACATGGTGTCGGACTCTGTCAGATTGGTGCTGCCGTGATGGGACAGAAAGGTTATAAATATGATGAGATATTGTTGCACTACTATCGTGGTGCGGAGATTAAGAAAATATATTAAGGAAATATGAATAAACGAACTCCGTGGGCATGGGTGCCTACACTTTACTTTGCCGAGGGTGTTCCCTATGTGGCTGTGATGACCATTTCGCTCATCATGTATAAGCGTCTGGGTTTGTCGAATAGCGATATCACCCTGTATACTTCGTGGCTTTATCTGCCGTGGGTCATCAAGCCCCTGTGGAGTCCTTTCGTGGATATGCTGCGCTCTAAACGCTGGTGGATTGTATCCATGCAGATACTCATTGCTGCTGCCTTGGGTGGTGTCGCCTTTACCATACCAGGACCTTGGTGGTTGCAAGGCTCGTTGTGTTTCTTCTGGCTGATGGCATTCAGCAGTGCTACCCATGACATTGCTGCCGACGGCTTCTATATGTTAGGACTCGACCAGCATGAACAGGCATATTTCGTGGGTATCCGCAGCACGTTCTACCGTATTGCCACCATCTTCTCGTCTGGACTTCTAGTGGGACTGGCAGGAGCCTTACAGGTCATTACCCGTAATATCCGTTATTCATGGAGTCTTGTGTTTTACCTGATGGCAGGAATTTTTATCGGCTTGTGGCTCTATCATCACTGGGCATTGCCGAAACCTTCTGAGGACGGAGAGAAAGAAAAGAAAACCGCCCATGACATTATTAATGAGTTTTGGAAGACGCTGGTCACCTTCTTTCAGAAACCTCAAGTATGGGCAGGCATCTGTTTCATGCTGTTCTATCGTATGCCGGAAGGACTGCTTGCCAAGGTGTCTGCGCTCTTCCTCGTGGATGCTTCCCATAATGGAGGTCTGGGACTCTCGGATGGTGAATACGGACTCGTACAGGGAACGGTAGGTGTTATCGGCCTGACATTAGGAGGTATCCTTGGTGGTTTCGCTGCGGCACGTGACGGTCTGAAACGTTGGTTATGGCCGATGGTACTTGCCATCACATTGCCCGACCTGGTATATGTCTACCTGTCGTACGTCATGCCATCCGATCTGTTGGTGATTAATGTCTGTGTGTTCATCGAACAGTTCGGCTATGGTTTCGGTTTCTCTGCCTATATGCTATACCTTATATATTATAGTCAGGGTGAGCACAAGACGAGTCACTATGCACTCTGTACCGCTTTCATGGCACTCTCGATGATGATACCGGGACTGTTTGCAGGAGCTTTGCAGGAGGCAGTAGGTTATCAGACCTTCTTCCTCATCGTGATAGGAGCCTGTTCATTGACCTATATCGTCACGGCATTCCTGAAGATTGATCCGGAGTTTGGAAAGAAAAAAGAGGAAGCGGAAGAAGTAGAAGAAGCGGAAGAATAGGAAAACCCCTACACAATAATAGGTGTTTCATCTTGCAGGTACGGGATTTTTTCCGTATCTTTGCACTAGAAATATTAAAATAGTACGATTATGAAGAAGTTTTATACCAACACAATGATGGCGCTCATGAGCGCGCTGATGATGACAACTTTGACGAGTTGTGACAAGGATACGATGCTGGCATGGGACCTTGACGGTTTGTGGTCTGGCACGATTATCGGTGATTATTATTACGACCGCTATGGTTTGGTAGGAGATATCTATGATACGGAGATATATTTCTATCAGAGCGGTGAGTTTTCTAAAGGCGGTACAGGTTATCAGATAGACCGTAACCGTGAGACGAGACGTTATACCCGTTATGAATTCGACTGGAGGGTCAAGAACCAAAAAATCTATATTTATTATGATGACAACTATGAGGCTGTGATTCGTGACTATGAGATTTATGACGTAGGTAGAACCTCACACTTCCGTGGTTTCCTTGACGATGCTTATGACGGTACTCAACTTGCATCCTTTGATTTGGTGAAGGTAGCGGAAAACATGCGCTCAGTAACTGAAGAAGAGGGCGCTGTGGAAGTTCCCAAGGAAGAGTTTAAATAAATTAAAAGCCTGAGCATTCGCCCAGGCTTTTTTATATTCCCAATCCTCCGTCAAAGGAGCCTTCCACGGCTTTCGACTGTTGGATGCGAGAGTAGGGTGGTACATCGTGCGTCACCCAGATGTTACCGCCGATGACGCTGTCGTGTCCAATGGTGATACGTCCGAGGATAGAGGCGTTGGAGTATACCGTCACGTTGTCCTCGATAATCGGATGACGAGGCACGTTCAGTACATTACCGTTCTCGTCGTACTTGAAGCTCTTGGCACCAAGGGTCACACCCTGATAGAGTGTCACATGGTTGCCGATGATACACGTCTCACCGATCACCACACCCGTACCGTGATCGATGGCGAAATACTCACCGATGGTGGCTCCCGGATGGATGTCGATACCGGTCTTCGAGTGTGCCTGTTCCGTGATGATACGGGGGATGACGGGTACTTTCAGTTCATGCAACTTATGGGCGATGCGGTAGTGTGTCATCGCATTCATCACAGGATAGCAGAAGATAACCTCCCCGTAGTTCGGGGCGGCAGGGTCGTTGTCGAACATTGCCTGAGCATCGGTATAGAGCAACCGCTTGATCTCCGGCAGTTCGTTGATGAACTCCAGAGCCAGTTTCTCGGCCTCTGCGTAGACTTTTGCTTTCGAAGTCGTTACCTCACAGTCCTCACAGAACTGGAGTCCATGGGCTATCTGCTTCACCAGCAGTCCGTACAACTCCTCCATGTGTACGCCGATATAGTATGAGCGTATCGTCTCGTCGGACTGTCGCTTATTGAAAAAGTCGGGGAAGATGATGTTCTTCGCCAGTGCCACAATCTGCTTCACCTGTTCCACTGAGGGCAGCGGAGCCTCTATGGCAGGCATCATCTTCACTTCCTGCTCCGTGAGTTTAGACAGTTGCTCCACGTTCTTCAGCAGTGTCTCGTTCGTCTTCTTATCCATCACCTTATTAGTTTTAATGGGGGCAAAGGTAGTGCAAATCGAGCGAAAAACCAAATTTATTTGAGTTTTTCCGAGATGCAGCCTACCTTCGACGTTAGTCAAAGGTAAGAAATATTTATGAATTCTATGCATCCTTTTTCAATTATTTTGTTTAACTTTGTCCCCGACTAACAACGCAAGACTATGACAAAGATGAGGCTATTCATGACAATGACACTGCTGACGGTGCTGCTCACAATCAGGGCGCAGTCAGTAGTAAGTGGTGTGGTGACAGACCGCCAGACAGGGCGTGCCTTGAGCCATGTGAGTGTCACGGCAGAGGGGAGTAATGCACATACCGTCACCAATGAGGAGGGACGTTTCGTGCTGAAGACCCCTGAGATGCCCAAATATGTGCAACTGAGCCATATTAGTTATAAGACCCGTCGTCAGTCGTTGACAGCAGGTAATACGGAGAATCTCCGTATCATGATGGTGGGGAATACGATAGAACTGGGTGAGGTGATCGTCTCTATTGATGACCCTCTTTCCATTGTCAAGGCAGCGATAGAGCGTATCGAGAAGAACTATCCTAACCGTCCCGAACTGGTGCGCTGCTTCTATCGTGAGACAGCACGGCGCGGTTCCCGTTTCATTTCTGTTGCTGAGGCGGTGACAGATATGTATAAAAGTAGTTATAGTCGGGGACCGGAGTGGGATGCTGTTGCCATCCTGAAGGGACGGCGGCTGATGAGTATGAAGGCGAGGGACACGCTGGGCGTGAAGATACAGGGTGGTCCTGTGCTGCCGTTGATGGTGGACGTGGCGAAGAACAGGGAGTATGTGCTCAGTGAACATGAACTCAACAACTGCACCTTCCATCTGAAGGCACCTGTCAAGATTGATGACCGTCTGCAGTATGTGGTGAGCATGGAACCTAATATGATAACGCTCTTTCCACTGATGTACGGCACACTCTATATCGATCAGGAAACGCTGGCATTCACCCGTGCCGAGTTGCAGTTGGATGTGAGAGACTGGGGTAGGGCCTCTGACTATATGTTGGTGCATAAGCCCCTCGGACTGCGTTTCCGTCCCAGGGAACTGACGGTGACGGTTGTCTATGAGACGGATGCGCAGGGAATCACCCGCATGAGCTATGTGCGGAATGAGATGCAGTTCAACTGTGACTGGAAGCGACGGCTGTTTGCCTCTCCGTTTACGACGGTGAGTGAGATGGTGGTGACAGACCGCCAGTTCAAGGGCGATGAGGTGAAGCGTCCTCGTGGGCGTAACTCCTTTGGTATCAAAGACCGCTTCTATGACAAGGTAGAGTACTTTGACGACCCTGATTTCTGGGAAGACTATAATATCATCGAGCCGACGGAGAGTCTGGAAAACGCCATCGGCAAGTTGAAGAAGAAAGTTAGGAAACAATAAATAAAAATGAGACTGATAGTATTACATTTTATCATTTTTACATTTTTTCATTTAACAGCACAGGCTCAGCCAGCCGGTGTAGTCCTTGATACGCTGCATATCCAGCATATCGACGGAGAGGGGAAGACGCAGGTGGGTGTCCTTGTATGCAACAAGACGATATCGAAAGACCTGCAGGAGATCTTCGCTGAACTTTACAAGGCGAAATATCCCATTGAGCGCATGCGTCCCATCTCCGAATATGGCAATGACGACGAGACCTCGATGCGTGCCAACAACACGTCATGCTACTGTTATCGGGTCGTGGAGGGCAGTACGAAACTCTCAAACCATGCGCGTGGACTCGCCATCGACATCAATCCGCTGTATAATCCCTGTGTCCGCAGGAAGAAAGACGGCACGATGCTCATCCAACCTGCCACGGGCAAACCCTACGTCAACCGCTGTAAGACGTTCAAGTATAAGATTACGAAGAACGACCTCTGCTACCGCCTCTTCATCCAGCATGGCTTCAAATGGGGCGGCAACTGGCGGACGGTGAAGGACTACCAGCACTTTGAGAAACCTTAATAGTAATTCATTAATTAATCAACCAAAAATATGAAAAGAATAGTATGGATTTCACTGTTGGCGTATGTGATGCTTGGGTATGCAGGCAAGACATACGGTCAATGTCAGAAACAGAGAAGCATCGTCATCCTCTATGAGAACGACGTACACTGTGCCGTGGACGGCTATGCCAAGCTGGCTGGACTGCGCGATGCTATTGCCGATACGGCGGATGTGTTCCTCGTGTCGAACGGCGACTATGTGCAGGGACAGACGGTAGGTGCCATCTCGAAGGGACAGTACATCGTGGACATCATGAGAACACTTGACTATGATGCCATCACGCTGGGTAACCATGAGTTTGACTACGGCATGGAGCGTATGTTCCAGTTGCTGCGTCAGGTACCTGTACCAGTGGTGTGCTGTAACCTCTATGACGTGCGTTTGGGCAGGAATGTCTTTGCACCCTATGTCATGAAGCGTCTGGGCAATAAGAAGATTGCCTTCCTGGGTGTTGTCACACCAACCTCCATGGAAGATGAGGCGTATGCGTTCAAGGACGAACGCGACAGCATCATCTACGACTTACAGTTCGAGGATATCCCTGTATCGGTGCAACGTGCCGCTGACGAGGCGAGAAAGGCAGGTGCCGACTACGTCATCGTGAATTCCCATCTGGGTGAGCAAGAGAATGCTCGTCATTCCGATTCCCATACGATGGTGGCGAAGACGTCTGGCATCGACATCGTGCTGGACGGACACAGTCATGCTATCGTTCAGGCAGACACGGTACTGAACAAGGAAGGCAAGCCCATCATGGTGACACAGACGGGAACGAAGTTTGCCAATATCGGTAAGTTACTCATCACACCTGACGGTAAGATGTCGCTTTCACTCATCCCCATCGAGAGCGTGAAGGAGAGGAATGCCTACGTGGCAGAGGTGGTGGACAGCATCAATGCCATGCTTCATGCACAGACGAGTCGACTGATGTGTCATAGTGAGGTGGACTTGCGTATCACGGACGACGAGGGTAATGAGATCAACCGTGTGGCTGAGACCAATGCCGGTGATATCGTGACGGATGCTTTCCGTCTGGTTACGGGCTCTGATATCTCCGTCCTCAACTGCGGCAGTATCCGTAATGAGGTGAAGGCTGGCGATCTGACCTATGGCGACCTCCTCTCGATGTTGCCTTACGACAACTATATCGTGGTGGCTGAGGTGAAGGGCAGCACCATCGTTGCCATGCTGAATAAGTTGATGGCTTTCCTGCCCAAGCCTGACGGTCAGTTCCCACAGGTGTCCGGCTTGAAGTTCATCATCCATGAGAAAGAGCATCGTGTGAGCGACGTACAGGTCCTCAACAGCTATACACAGCACTATGAGCCTATTAACCTCGACCGCGTCTATACCGTTGCCACGACGAAGTATTGTGTGACGGACGGTGGTCTCTACAACGCGTTTAAGGGTTGTAAGATCAAGTGGGAGACAAAGCGTACCTATAACGATATCTTCATTGAGTATGTCACCAAGAACCTCAACGGTCATATCGGCAAGGAGTATGCTGAGCCACAGGGAAGAATGGTCAAGAAATGAGAAAATGTAAAAATTTAAAAATGTAATAATGTAAAAATGAAATAATTAAACTATGAAAACGATGAAAAAGACATTTTTGATGGCACTGATGGTGCTTGCCGCTACGGCTGTCAACGCACAGTCTGCAGACGATTTGATTAGTTCCAAAACATTGGACTATCTGAGAACTGTACCATTTGCAGTTAACCGCACGACCCTCTATACGGCAGAAGAGCTCTATGCCGGTTATGACCCCCAGAAGGCGGAGACTTTCGAGACCTGCTACGATACGAAGGTGTATAAGCACTTCATTGCAACGGGCAAACAGGCACAGACGGCAGAAGAGTCTCTCGCTCGTGCTCTGCACGACAACGGCATCCATGTGGCACTGAACGAATTCTTTAAAAAGTACAATTCACGTCACTGTCTCGGTATCATGGGTGGACATGCCTTGTTGCGTACCGACCCGATGTATAAGAAGGTCGTGCTCCTGAGCAAGCGTCTCACGGAACAGGGCTTCATCATGCTGAGCGGTGGCGGTCCCGGTGCCATGGAGGCTACCCATCTGGGTGCCTGGCTGGCTGGACGCACGGAGCAGGAAGTAGATGCTGCCGTCGAGATCCTGAAGGTGGCTCCGTCGTTCAAGGACAAAGGATGGCTGGCTACCTCGTTTGAGGTAATGAAGCGTTTCCCCCGCAAGGGCGATTATGTGAGCCTCGGCATCCCCACCTATCTCTATGGCCATGAGCCTTCCGCACCATTCGCTACCCATATCGCTAAGTTCTTCGAGAACAGCATCCGCGAGGACCTTATCCTCACCGTTGCCTTCGGTGGTATCATCTACACACCGGGTAGTGCAGGCACCATGCAGGAGATCTTCCAGGATGCCGTACAGAACCACTACCTGTCCTTCGGCTATGCCAGTCCGATGATCTTCCTTGGCACCGATTTCTGGACCAAGGAAATGCCTGTCTATCCCTTCATAGAGGAAATGGTGAAACTTGGTAAATACAAGAACCTCCAACTGACCCTCACCGACGACTTCGATGTCATCGTGAAAGAGCTGGAGGCATTCAGGAATAAGAAATAAAGGAAAAGAAAGATAATAAAGAAAAAGCCTGAGCAATCGCCCAGGCTTTTTTCTTTATCTGATGAATAATAGTTCGCGATATTTCGGTAACGTCCACAAGCCGTCCTCTACGATGAGTTCGAGTTTGTCGGCCTCATAGCGGATAGCACTCATGTGCGGCTCTACGGTGTCGTGGTAGACGATGGCGCGCTCGTGGATGTTCTCGATGCGGTTAGCCACCTTGCGGGCATCGGTCAGTTCCTCTACCAACTGTTCTATCTTCTCCGTACGCTCCGCAATCTCCTCGATGAGTTTCATGTTACGGATAGAGAGACGTTCAGCTTTCTCAAGGGGGAAGATGTCCTTCATGCCCTGTACATTCTTGATGAGCTGACTCTGGTAGTGAGTGGCAACGGGGATGATATGGTTCATGGCGAGGTCGCCCAATACACGTGCTTCTATCTGCACGGTCTTGACATACGTCTCCCATTTCACTTCATTACGCGCCTCCAACTCCTTGCGGTTCATTACCTTCGTACTCTCGAACATCTTCACGCTCGACTCGTCGAGGTAGCGTTCGAAGATGACAGGACATGACTTCTCTACGTCGAGACCGCGCTGGGCAGCCTCTTTCACCCATTCCTCGCTATAGCCGTTGCCATCGAAGCGAATGGGTTTACAGGTCTTGATATCCTCTTTCAGTACTTCGAGGATGGCGTGAATCTTGGCGGTACTTTCTGAGTTCTCGGAGTACTCCGAGATCTTCTTATCCACTCGCTCCTTGAAGGAGTTGAGTGCCTCTGCCATCGCCGCATTCAGGGCAATCATCGCCGATGCACAGTTGGCAGTAGAACCTGGTGCACGGAACTCAAAGCGGTTACCTGTGAAGGCGAAGGGTGATGTACGGTTACGGTCGGTATTATCCACAATCAGATCGGGAATCTGTGGGATGTCAATCTCCATACCCTGCTTGCCCTTCAGGTTAAACAGTTCGTTCTTGTCACTCTGTTCGATATGGTCGAGGAGTTCAGTCAACTGTGTCCCCAAGAAAGAGCTGATGATGGCAGGAGGAGCCTCATTACCGCCCAAGCGAAGGGCATTCGTAGCACTCATGATAGAGGCTTTCAGCAGTCCGTTATGACGATAGACAGCCATCAGCGTCTCTACGATGAACGTCACAAAACGCAGATTCTCCTCAGGTGTCTTACCTGGTGCATGCAATAGCACGCCATTGTCTGCCGACAGGCTCCAGTTATTGTGCTTACCGCTGCCGTTGATACCGTCAAAGGGCTTCTCGTGCAGCAACACACGGAAACCGTGGTTGCGTGCCACCTTCTTCATCAGTGACATCAAGAGCATGTTATGGTCGACAGCCAGGTTACATTCCTCGAAGACGGGAGCCAACTCAAACTGATTCGGAGCCACCTCGTTATGACGTGTCTTGACGGGGATGGCAAGTTCGAGTGCTTGTATCTCCAAGTCTTTCATAAATGCCTGAACACGGTCGGGGATGGTACCGAAATAATGGTCGTCCATCTGCTGATTCTTTGCACTCTCGTGTCCCATCAGAGTACGTCCCGTCATTACCAAGTCAGGACGGGCAGAATAGAGTCCTTCATCCACGAGGAAGTACTCCTGTTCCCATCCGAGGTTTACCTGTACCTTCGTGACATCGTCATAGAAATACTGGCAGACATCCTTGGCAGCCTTGCCTACGGCATGCAGGGCACGGAGTAGGGGAGCCTTGTAGTCGAGGGCTTCACCCGTATAGGCAATGAAGATCGTGGGGATACACAGCGTGTCGTCGATGATGAATACAGGCGATGTCGGATCCCATGCGGAATAGCCACGCGCCTCAAAGGTATTGCGGATACCGCCATTGGGGAACGACGATGCGTCAGGCTCCTGTTGGACGAGCAGTTTACCGCTGAACGTCTCTATCATACCACCCTTGCCGTCATGCTCCACGAAGGCATCGTGCTTCTCTGCCGTACCCTCTGTCAACGGTTGGAACCAGTGGGTATAGTGGGTCACACCCATCTCCATTGCCCATTTCTTCATACCGTCAGCCACTGCGTCGGCAATGCTGCGATCCAGACGGGCACCGTTGTCCATCACGTCAATCATCTTCTCGTAGATGTCGGAGGGCAGGTATCTGAACATCTTCTGTTTGTTGAAGACATACTTACCGAAATACTCCGACGGTCTCTCTTCAGGTACGGGAACATCGAGGGCTCTCTTCTTGAAAGCCTCTTCCACAACCTGAAATCTCAAATTGTTTGCCATTGTCCTTTTTATTTTCAAATCTTATTTGACCACCTTCTTGCCGTCTACGATATAGAGACCAGAGGGAAGCTCGTCGAGTGACGTTGCCTGCATACGTACACCGTTGATGTTGTAGATGCCCTTTGAGGTGTCAATAGTCTTGTCAGCCTCAATACTGCCAATGCCAGTGGGCTCACCGCCATTCAGTCCGCGCACGAAACCGGCATAGACATGCTTGCGGTAGTAGTTGAGATCCCAGATACCCACTGGTTGGTTTCTCCGCCACATATAATCGGTATCAGGAGCGTCGGTAGGACACCACTGACAGATACCCCACTGTTGTGATGGAGGTATGATGCTGAAATATTTCTCGAAGATCCATCTGTAGAAGTCTGCCATTTTCTTGTGCTCGGCTTCAGTCATTTGATTGGTAGGGACAGGGTCTGCCCATTTGTTTGACCCACGAACATAAGCCATGTCGAGTTCAGAAACGCGACAGAGTTTTCCGCTTGTGGCTATCAACTCAAACATTTTAACGATATGGTTTTCGGAACTCTTCTGAAGGTTTGTGTTTTCATAATAATTGATGTGCATCTGTGTGCCGATACCGTCAATATGAGTAACACCGTCAGCCTCCCATTTATTAATCCAATTGATGAGTGACTTGAGTTTCTTGTTATCATCCCAGTCAGACTCCAGGTTGTAGTCGTTGATGAAGAGAACAACGTCCTCCGGACCATACTTACGAGCCAGGCGACATGTCTGACGGACATAATCCAGATCGCCCATATTGTCCTGCCAGTAGAAATTATCTCCTCCGACATCCCATGTGCCACTATGATAGCTCGATGAGTGCTGCAACGGGTAGTTGCCCTGACCGTCGTCACCTTCGCCTGCGAGAGCTTCGTTGACGAGGTCCCATGCCTTGACTTTGCCGTCACATGCTTCCATCATACCCTTAATCCACTTTTCCATTGCCTCGACGAGCACATCGTGGCGTTCCTGCGGTGTCAAAGGAATAGAATTTCTCTTATAACCCTCAAACTTGATAGTCCTGATATAGATGTCGCCAACGAAGTCACCACATTGAAGCAGTAGGAAGTTATTGGCATATGAAGGTATGTATTCAACTTCTACATCTTGCCATGTTGTAGTGAAAGGAATATCAAGACAATAATTGCCGCTCCATGGGTCTTGAAGGCTGCTCGCCATCTTGCTATGGAGTGTACCTGCTTTTGAACCTCTCACGCACATAGTCATCTTGTAAGTCTTTCCTGGTTCGACGGCAATATTATCCATTGCTATAAACTGCACATCCCAATAGTTGGTAGCTGCTTGGTTACGTTTAATATGCAGACCGTTGGTTGCGTCATATGTGGGTGCAGGGGTGAGACCTTGATTCCAACCGATTGTCCTGTCCGTGCGGAAGTCCTTGCTGGCAATTACTGTCCATACTGGTTCTGAGCTAGGGTCTTCCTTGTCGGCAAGAAGACTAGTAAGCCAACCGATTGGCTGCTGTGAGTGCCATGCGAGGACGTGACCATAGACGTTAAGTCCGGCCTCAGTTGCTGCATTTACATAGTTCTTCACTGTTGTGAAATTCATATTACCATTGTTATCCACACAACTACCCATCTTCATGGCATTACCAGCAACTGTCTCCGTGAAGTTCTTGTTGGTCATCTTGTAGACCGTAGATTTTTGAAGGTATTCGGGGACAGTTGTACCGATGCCCAATTTGAAATTGGGGTACTTTGAGTAGTCAATGTAATCTTTGAGGGACTGATACGCATCCAGATACCGGTAGTTGTCGTCGTTAGGCTTACCCAACTCGAAGTTTTCCTGTGCCATCACCATGCTTGACAGACAGGCAGCAAACATCCAAATTAGACACTTTTTCATAATCATATCATTTTAATCATTTATTAATCAGTCTATATATCGGCGGGTGAGGTCGTTGTAAGCATCTATGCGGCGGTCTCTGAGGAAAGGCCACCAGCGACGCACCTGTTCAGAGCGTTGCATGTCCACCTCTACGACTGTTGCCACTTCCTTATCGGTAGGAGCTTCATAGAGTAGTTCACCTTGTGGACCGGCAACGAACGAAGTGCCCCAGAAGGGGATTTCGGAGTTCTCCGAGTTCTCAGAGCCCACTCTGTTGACTGTCACTACAGGCAGTCCATTGGCGACGGCGTGTCCACGCTGGACGGTCTGCCATGCCATACGCTGTCGTTCCTGTTCTTCTTTCGTATCGTTGGGGTCGTAGCCGATGGCGGTAGGGTAGATGAGCAGTTCAGCTCCTGCCAATGCCATCAGTCGGGCTGCCTCAGGATACCACTGATCCCAGCATACCAATACGCCCAACTTACCTACTGAGGTCTGGATGGGATGGAAGCCCAGGTCACCAGGGGTGAAGTAGAACTTCTCGTAATAGCCGGGGTCGTCGGGGATATGCATCTTACGATACTTACCAGCGATGGTACCGTCCTTTTCCAGCACGACAGCTGTATTATGATACAGTCCTGTGGCACGACGCTCAAAGAGGGAGGTGACAATCACCACACCGTATTGCTTGGCGAGGTTGCCGAAGAACTCCGTAGAGGGACCAGGAATCGTTTCTGCCTGGTCGAACACGTTGACATCCTCCTTCTGACAGAAATACAGTCCGTTGTGCAGTTCCTGCAGTACAATGAGTTCCGCACCCTGTTGTGCCAACTCACCGATCTTGGCAGCCAACCTCGCCTTGTTATCAGCGATGTCAGCCGTATTATGCTGTTGTATCAGTCCTATATTCATATCGTTATATACTTCACTTATTACTTTAATAATACTGCATCGTGCAGCAATGCAGACTTCCGTGTTGTTGGATGACGGCTCGGCAATCGATGCCTATAATCTCCCTGTCAGGGAATGCCTCTCCGATGATATTCATCGCCTCTACGTCAAGGTCAGGCTGCGCATAGGTAGGCACTAATACCGCCCCATTAATCACCAGGAAGTTAGCGTATGTCGCAGGCAGGCGATTGATGGTTGATGTGTCGTAGATGGGTCTCGGTAATGGTAGTTTCAACAACCTATACGGTTTTCCTTCCATCGTCCGTAGTTCCTTCAGTTCTTTCTCCATCTCCATCAGGTCAGGCTGCTCTTCGTCACCCCCTGTATATATGATGGTGTCGTCGGGAGCAATGCGTACTAGTGTGTCGATATGTCCGTCCGTATCGTCACCGATGAGACTGCCATGTTGGAGCCATACGATGCGCTTGGCACCTAACCATTCTTTTAACCGTTCTTCTATCTCGGTCTTTGTCAGCGGCTCGTTGCGATGGGGAGCCATCAGACAGCATTGCGTCGTAAAGATGGTGCCCTTGCCATCGCTCTCGATGCTGCCGCCTTCCAAGACGAAGTCGAGATGTGGCTCGTAAGTGCCGCTTACTAAGCCTCGCTCATAGAGTTGGCGGTTGATCTTGTTGTCCAGTTCCGCAGGGAACTTCTCGCCCCAGCCGTTGAACTTGAAATCGAGGAGAAGGGCTGTTGACTTTTCCTCAAATACGGTGATGAACCCATGATCCCTTGCCCATGTGTCATTATGGGGGATGTCGTCCACGATAATCAGCCGCTCACGCTTACTGATCTCACGCTTCATCTCCTCATACACAATAAGTATCTCTGGCAGGATGTCAGTCCAGTCGGTATGCTCGTTCGGCATCGTCAACTGCACGGCACTTTGCTGTTCCCACTCAGCAGGCATCCGCCTTTTTTTCATATTCATGCTGCAAAATTACGAAATAATTATTAATAATGAATGAAGCATTAAAATTATTTTGTAATTTTGCAGCATGTTAGAACTGCATAATGTCACGATAGAACCGTTGGTTCACTCATTGTCCTTGACGGTGGGCGACGGGCAACTGGTATGTCTGACGGGGTCACAGGGATGTGGTAAGACTACCATCCTGCGTGCCATTCTGGGTTTCATTCCCATTGACAGCGGACATATCAGTATCGATGGAGAACTGTTGACTCCCCTCTCGGCTCCTTATTTCCGCCGGGAGATAGCCTATGTGCCCCAACAGTTGACGGCCATAGAGGACTATGACAGCATTGCCGACCTGTCGGAGATGTTGTTCGGACTCAAGGTCAATAAGGGCGAGACCTCCTATAAGGTACCTATTGACGGTCGTCGTTGGGCGGAACTATCGGCTGACGAGCGTTACCTCCTGTTGCTCCAGAATGCGATGCAGTTAGACAAGCGCCTGTTGATTGTCGATGAACCGGGTTTGCCTATCAGTGCTGAAGCGATGGAGACGGTCGACCTGTTGTTGCAAGAGGCGGCAGGCAGAGGGGCTACTGTCTTCGTCGTCAATTCACGAATCTTACAAAATCAGATACGACTATGAATATCACGATTGTACGAATGGTTATCGGTATCCTGCTATTGCTGATACCAGCCTTGATCCTTTTCCGTTTTGACCGTCGCTTCCTGCGTCAGTCAGCTGTCGTTCTTGGACGGTTAACGGTGACACTGCTGGTACTGGCAGGCTGTCTTTACTATATCTTCCAATGGGACAAGGCATGGGTGAATATCCTGTGGGTGTTGTTGACCAGTGGTATTGCCACAGCGGTCTATTGCCGTAAGCGGTGGCAGTCGGTACCCATTTATATCAGCATGACGGTGATGACATTCGTCATGGGCATCATCGTCCTTCTGTTGATGGACGTACCTTCGCTGTTCTGTGCATCGTATTTCCTCCCTGTCATGACGATGCTACAGGCAGAGGCTCTCTTTGTCTGTCGTCGTGGTATTACCACTTATGTCTTTGAACGTCGTACCCACAAAGAGCTCTTTGAGTATCTCCGTGGCAATGGTGCCAATCCGTTGGAGGCACTGCGTCCGTTCCTTACTAAGGCGGTCACCCGTGCTTTCACACCCGTCTTGCAACAGTTACTGTTGGTAGGACTGGTCTTCATCCCTTCGTTGCTATGTGGTTTACTGATGGGAGGCTTCTCGCCTTTGCAGTCGATGGCCTTCCTCGCCCTGATGACGGCAGCCGCTCTTTGCAGCACCATGCTCACCCTCATATTCTCCATCTATATCTATACCCGAATCAGTGCATGAAAAGAATATCCCTTCTCCTGGCAGCCGTCATGTTGCTTTGTCTGCAGTCTTGTGGACAGCGCGTCGAACAACAAGAAAAGTCATCAGACTTGGTGGATGTCCGTCTCCATCAGGATGTCACCCCTTTGCAGCGTTATGCCTATAAGGCGTGGTATTCCGAAACTTTGCGCATTCCCTTGGCTGTCAGTTGGTATCTCACCAAGGAACATACCTACGGTAAGAGTCAGCGTAAGAACTTCTCTTTTACCCCCGACAACGACATATCCAATCCTGTCACTACCTTCGATTATATGCAGTCGGGCTACGACCGTGGGCATATGTGCCCTGCAGGTGATAACAAATGGAACCGTACGGCTCAGGAGCAGACTTTCCTCATGACAAATATCTGTCCACAGAACCATAACCTGAACAAGAACGACTGGAATGACCTTGAGCAGTTGTGCCGTACTTGGGCACGCCGCTATGACCGTATCTATATCGTCTGCGGCCCTGTCCTTCGTGGCCTCAGCCACAAGACCATCGGACAGCGCAGTCGTCGCATTACCGTTCCTGAGGCATTCTACAAGGTTGTGCTTCGTACAGGCAAACATCCTGCTGCCATCGGCTTCATCTACGAGAATGTCGGCTCCAAACAACCTATGCGCCAGGCCGTCTGCAGTGTCGATGAGATAGAACAACTCACAGGCATCGACTTCTTCTCAGCCCTCGACGACGATATTGAGAACCGCATCGAAGCGAAATCCGACCTTTCCGATTGGTAAGAGAAATATATAAAGCCTGAGCAAATCGCCCAGGCTTTATTGTTATCTTTTATTTTTATATCGCGTTCTTGACATCCGCGAGGGTAATCTCTACCAGTTCGTTGTCAGGAACTTTGCCAGCCTTGGCAATGCGGTTGGCCTGTGCCTGGATGGTTTTTTCGAAGACGTTACGGACGAAACGGGCATTACCGAAGTTACGGTCCTTATGCTCTACGGCATAGTCGAGACGCTCCTTGAGATAGGCGGCAGCCTCCTTAGTAATAGTGTACTCGTTCTTCTTCAGATACTTACGGAAGATCTTGTAGAGTTCATCCGAACTATAGTCGGGGAAATGGATGTAGCGGTTGAAACGGGACTGCAGACCAGGGTTGGTGTCGATGAACTTCTTCATCTCGTTGGTATAACCAGCCACGATGACGACGAGGCGGTCACGGTCATCTTCCATGCGTTTCAGCAGCGTTGCCACAGCCTCTGCACCGTAGTCATTGCCTGACTCACTCTGGGTGATGGCGTATGCCTCGTCGATGAAGAGTACACCGTTCAGGGCGGAGTCACACATGGCATTCACACGAGGAGCCGTCTGCCCGACATACTGTCCGATAAGTCCGGAACGGTCCGTCTCAACCAGATGTCCTTTCTTCAGGATTCCCAGGTCTTTATAGATACGTGCCACGATACGAGCCACCGTTGTCTTACCAGTACCAGGACTGCCCGTGAATACAAGGTGATAACTGAGGTTAGGAGTCTTCAGCCCCTTTTCCTCACGCTGCTTCTGAACCTTTACGAAGTTGGCAAGGGAGCGTACTTCCGCCTTTACCTCATCGAGACCGATCAGGTCATTGAGCTCTTCGTAGGGGTCACCCTCGATGGGTTTGTTGACAATGACACTGTCGCTGCCTCCTTCCGAACGGTCCTCATCCGAGAACTTGTACTTGCGACCACCTTCGTCAGAGCCGTCTCCGTCGACGACGAGGTGGCGGTCTTTTGAACTACTTGAGTCGTCACTGCTTCCTACGACCATGGTGAATACAGCCATCGTGATGAAGACGGCTGTGATACACACGATAACGATTGTTAGTTGCTTACTGTTGAAGCGATCCATCCATGACATATTGTTTTGTTTTTAATGATTTCGTATATGTATAATAGTACCAAAGGTGTGGCATAGCACGACAGGTCGGTCCAGTCGAAGACCCCAGGAAGGCAGTGTACACCTTGGAGTAACTCCGAGACGACACCCACCATAGGAATACTGCTTGTAACGGTCAGCCGGAGTAAGGCAGGTTGTCGCGACAGGAGTCCGTAGACAAGGAGGATATAGGCTGATGCCCATAAGCCCCCAGGCAGAGAATAGACCCAAAATTCTGCAGGTTGCCACGTTGCCATCCAACTTCTCCACGACATCACCGAAGGCATTAGTCCCATACTGTCAGCGATATAAAACATAAGAATAGTGGTAGGGCGGAAGGTCAGATAAATCAGTCCGCCAAATGCTACCAGCACCCATCCTAATGTCTGTTGAAGTCGTAATGACATATCCACATAAATCAATTAACGCCACAAAATTACAAAAAAAAATAAAAGAGTTAGTAGATTATCTCTGATTTTTTGTAATTTTGCAGGCCTAAATAGGATATTAATATAAATAAGGTAAGAAATATGGGTGGCTTTTTCGGCACTATTTCAACAAAAGACTGCGTAAACGACTTGTTTTACGGCACCGATTACAACTCACACTTAGGAACCAAGCGTGCAGGACTTGTGACTTTTGATGAGGAAAGCGGTTTCCATCGCTCCATCCACTCACTGGAACGTCAGTATTTCCGTTCCCGCTTTGAGGACGAACTTGACAGTTTCAAGGGACATCAAGGTATTGGTGTGATCAGTGATACCGACCCGCAGCCTATCATCGTCAACTCCCATCTGGGACGCTATGCTGTTGTGACGGTGGCGAAGATTAATAATCTGCGCGAGATAGCCGATGAACTGCTTGCCAAGCGGATGCACCTCAGTGAGTTATCGGCCAACACCATCAACCAGACGGAATTGGTGGCCTTGCTGATCAACATGGGTGACACCTTCGTGGAGGGTATCAACAATGTCTATAAGAAAATACAGGGTTCCTGTTCGATGCTGATCCTGACAGAGGATGGTATCATTGCAGCCCGTGATTTTCTGGGACGTACACCTATCGCCATTGGACGTAAGGAAGGTGCCTATGCCGTATCAAGCGAGACGACGAGTTTTCCGAACCTTGACTTCCAAATAGAGCGGCATATCGGTCCAGGGGAGATCGTCAGACTGCGGAAGGATGGGGAAGAGGTGATGCAGAAGCCTCTGAGTCGTTGCCAGATTTGTTCGTTCCTGTGGGTGTACTACGGATTCCCTGCCAGTGACTACGAGGGAGTTAATACAGAATATGTTCGCGAGCGGAACGGCAGGATCATGGGTGAACAAGACCAGGAACTGGAAGCCGATCTCGTATGTGGCATTCCTGACTCTGGTGTGGGTATGGCATTGGGCTATTCCCATGGTAAGAACATCCCCTACAAGCGTGCTGTCCTGAAATACACCCCCACATGGCCCCGTTCTTTTACCCCAGGTAATCAGTTGCGCCGTGACTTGGTAGCACGTATGAAACTGATTCCCAACCCTGCCATCTTGAAAGACCAGCGCATCGTGTTCTGCGACGACTCTATCGTCCGTGGTACCCAGTTACGTGACAATGTCCGTACGTTCTTCGAGAACGGAGCGAAAGAGGTTCATGTACGTATTTCCTGTCCACCATTGGTCTACGGATGTCCCTTTATCGGATTTACTTCGTCGAAGACGGATATGGAACTGATTACCCGTCGTATCATCAAGGACTTTGAGGGTGACGATAAGAAGAACCTGGCATTGTATGCCAAGACAGGGACGCCGGAATATCAGCGGATGGTGAATGAGATTGCCCGCAGACTGGGACTGACGAGTGTGAAATTTGCCACATTGGAAGACCTGATAGAGTCGATAGGAGTACCCAAGGAGCGTCTGTGTACGCACTGTTTCGACGGTACGAGTTACTGCCATGAGCACGACGACGAAATCTTTAAATAACACTAAAAAATAATGTGTGGTGAGTGATATCTGCCTAAAAAGCAGTATCTTTGCGCTGTAATTAACTTTGGAAGCGTGAAAATAAAGCAAGTGCTGAGCGCCCTTGAACGATTCGCGCCCCTGCCCTTACAGGAAAGCTGGGATAATGCTGGCCTGCAAGTTGGACTGACAGAGGCGGAGGTTTCAGGGGCATTATTGTGTCTGGATGTCAACGAGAAAATCGTGGATGAGGCTGTCGCGAAGGGATGTAATCTCATTGTGAGTCATCATCCATTGTTGTTTCGTGGACTCAAACAGATCAGCGATGCCGACTATGTGCAACGTTGTGTCATCAAGGCCATCAAGCATGATATTGTGGTGGTATCGATGCATACCAATATGGATAATGCCTTGGACGGTGTGAACTGGAAGATAGCGGAGCACCTGGGGTTGAAGGATACTGCCTTCTTTGCCCAGAAGATGGTGGAAGACATAGAGGCAGGCAATGGTGTGATAGGTAGTCTGCCAGTCCCGATGGTTGCTGATGACTTCATCCTACTGGTGAAGAAACAGTTTGGCGTAGAGTGTGCGATGTGTAATGAACTTCTGCGTCGTCCTATTCAGCGTGTGGCCATCTGTGGCGGGGCCGGGGATTTCTTATTGGGCGATGCCCTTGTCCAGGGTGCTGATGCCTTCATTACGGGTGAGATGCATTACCATCAGTATTTCGGTTATGAGCAGCGCCTCCAGATATGTGTCATTGGTCACTATCAAAGTGAACAATTCACCAGTGAGATATTCCGTGACATTATCCTGAGGGAGTGTCCTGGAGTCCGCATAGAGATGGCAGAAACCTGTACGAATCCAGTCTATTATCTTTAGGAATAATCAGAGAATTCAGAATAATTAAAAAACTATGGCAAAAAAAGATCCAAATGAGATGCCTGTTGAGGAGCGCCTGAAGACCCTCTATCAACTGCAGACAACGCTCTCAGCTATTGATGAGAAGCGTGCCCTGAGAGGTGAGTTGCCTCTGGAAGTACAAGACCTTGAAGACGAAATTGAAGGTCTGACCACTCGTGTTGAGAAGATTCAGAACGAAATCAAGGAGTATGAGTTTGCTATTTCTCAGAAGAAGGGTGATATCGAAACGGCAAAGACCAGTGTGGAGCGTTACAAGACTCAGTTGAACGATGTTAAGAACAACCGTGAGTATGACACGCTGACCAAGGAGATAGAGTTCCAGTCATTGGAAATCGAACTCTGTAACAAGAAGATTAAGGAGGCTCAGGTTCGTATTGAAGAGAAGAAAGAGGAACTTGCTAAGAACCAAGAGCTGATGGAGGACCGTCAGCAGGCTCTGGAAGTGAAGAAGGGTGAACTTGACGAGATCATGGATGAAACCCGTGCCGAAGAGGATAAGTTGAAGGCTAAGGTGAAAGAGTTAGAGGCTAAGATAGAACCCCGTTTGCTGACCTCTTTCAAGCGTATCCGTAAGAATGCCCGTAATGGTCTGGGTATCGTCTATGTGCAGCGTGATGCTTGTGGCGGTTGTTTCAATAAAATCCCACCCCAGCGTCAACTGGATATCAAGATGCACAAGAAGATCATTGTCTGTGAGTATTGCGGCCGTATCATGATAGATCCCGAACTCGCTGGTGTAAAGGTCACACCAACAGGTACTGAGGAGAAGAAAACTCGTAAGCGTACTATCCGCAAGACAACAAAGAAAGCCGAAGATTCACAGGTTCCAGAGGCAGAGGCATAAAGAAAGAATAGGCGTGGAAATTTTCCACGCCTATATTGTTTTATAATCAGGTATTTCCGTCAGGAAATCGTAACTATTGTGCTCGTAGTTCATCCGACAGCAATAGTGTTGTAATCCATTACTGATCACCAGATAGTCAACATGCAGGAGCAGGTTGTAGACTGCAATCTGGTTGAATACTTTTGGGGAGAGGGCAATGGTAGGTGCTTTGTATTCGATAATCATCTTAGGCCGAGCCTGTTGGTCATAGAGGATGGAGTCGCAGCGCAGTTTCTTTTCCCCTTTTTTAAGTTCTATCTCGTTGCCTAACAGTCCTTTAGGATATCCCTTGTGTTCCACCAGCCAATGTACGAAATGCTGGCGCACCCATTCTTCTGGGGTCAGTTTTACAAAACGACGGCGCAGGAAGTCGAAGATTTCAGGTTTCTCCTTCGTGCCGCCCAACCGTATCTCGTATTTTGGAAGATTCAGTTCGTACATGTTGCAAAGGTAGTAAATAATTGATAATTGACAATTGATAATTGATAATTATTTCGTATCTTTGACTTCGTCGAAGATACTTTGCACTCGGAAATGCTCAAATACATTTGGCATTTCTCTCGATTTTTCGTATCTTTGCGTCCGAAAACCTAGAAACTATGATTAAGAATCATCTTTTGGCCATCCTATATCTATTCCTATTCCTGTTCCCCATGAAAAGCAAGGCACAGTCCTATCAACAACAGATCGACTCTATCCGCCATGAGATCCCCAAACAGGAAGGGAAAGACTTGTTGGAAGCGTATTACAAGATATACAATATCAGCTATTATGCAGGGGATGTCAAGCAAGAACGCAACAGCATCTCACAACTGCTGGAAGAGGCTGAGCGTCAGGGAGATGTGAAGATGCAAGGGACAGCGCGGGTTGCCTTGTTGTATTACTATTACAATGCCGACATGAAAGACTCGCTTATGTCGGAGTTTTCCAAACAACAGGAATTCTTGCTCAAACAGAAAGACTGGAAGTACTATTATGACATCTGGGTACTGATTGTCAATCACCATATTTTTACAGGGCATAGCAATACTGCTTTGCGAGAGGTGAAACGGATGTATGAGGATGCCCAAAAACGGGAGAATAACTATGGTGTCGGACTTGCTTCGTATGGAATGGGAAATGCCTATATGGACATCGGACTCCATGAGGAGGCGATAGCGGCCTACGAGCGTTGTATCAAAGCCCTGAATCAGGTGGAAAAAGGCTCTTCCACACTGCTGGATGTCTATCCGTATTACTGTTCCGTCTTGTCAGAAGTGAAGAACTATAAACGGATGCTGGAAATCACAGACCAATGGAGAGCCTATCTGGACTCACATAAGAAGGAACTGGGACTGGAGGGCGAAAAAGGAGCTAATTCTACCTATTATACTTATTATTTTAACTCACGTGCCACAGCACTGATGGGGCTAGGTAAACTTGATGAGGCAGAGGTACTGTTGATGAAGGCTTATGAGGCGACCAAGGATATAAAGGACAACTCCCAGTTGACGGTATATTACAATATGGGACAGTTGTATATGAAGAAAGGCGACTATGAGAAGGCATTGAATTTCAATAACCAGATTATAGGGCGTTATACTATTCAGGAAGATCCTTCAGGTGTGTTGATGTTGAAGAAGCAACGCGCAGAGATATTGTTCCAGTCGCATCGGTATGAGGAAGCTTCCTATCTGTATAAACAGGTATATGCATTGGCAGACTCTTTGAATGTCAACAGTGTGAAGAACCAATTGAATGAGTTTAACACACTCTTTAAAGTCGATGAGTTGGAGAAAGAACAACGTGAAGAGCATACCCGTTATGTGTATATCGTACTGGCTATCATTATTGTGGCCTTGGTGCTGATAGGCATTCTGGGACTTTATTTCATGAATCGTTTGCGTCAGAAGAACAACGAACTGGCTTTGGCACTAGACCATGCCCATGAGAGTGATCGTATGAAGACCGCCTTTGTTCAGCATATCAGTCATGAGATTCGTACGCCACTGAATGTCATTACTGGTTTTGCGCAAGTGATTGGTAACCCCAGTTTCAAATTGAGTACGGAGGAACGTGCGAATATCGTAGATAGTATTGAGACTAACACACGGGAGATTACGAATTTTGTCAATGAACTTTTGGAGTTCTCTGAGAATGAGGGACAGAATCATTATGAGAAGAAGGATGCTATCCATGTCAACGGCTTCTGTCAGGATATTATTCATAGGGCAGAACAGGTCAACAACGGACGATTGGAACTTCTCTATGAGTCATTGGTTGACGATTCGCAGACCATTATCAGTAATGTGGATGCCCTACAGCGTATATTGCGTCAGTTGGTGAACAATGGCATGAAATTCACGGAGAAGGGGAGTGTCAAACTGAGGGCGCAACTATCTGAGGATTTGTCGATGCTGAATATCAGCGTGACGGATACGGGAATTGGTATTCCCAAAGATCAACGCGAACGTGTGTTTGAGAAATTCTATAAGGTAGACTCCTTTAAACGGGGATTGGGACTCGGATTGCCTATGGCACACCGTATAGCCCGTATTCTAGGAGGTGACTTGCGGTTGGATGATGCGTATACAGAAGGTACGCGTTTTATCCTTTCGCTGCCTAATCATAATAAAATATCATAATCATTTGGCTTTTTGCCCGCATATTTGTAATTTTGCAGCATGGCTCAGACTACGGTGACATACGACGGTATCATGCACGATCTACAGACGCACAAATTCTTTCCTGTCTATTATCTGATGGGAGATGAGTCGTATTATATCGATAAGATTTCTAATTGGATAGCGGAGAACGTATTACAGCCTGAGGAGCGTGACTTCAACCAGACCGTCCTATTCGGCTCAGATGTAACGGCATCACAGATTGTAGATGCTGCCAAACGCTATCCGATGATGTCGGAATACCAGGTGCTGATCGTCAAGGAAGCCCAAAATGTGAGAAATACAGAGCCACTGGAAAAGTATTTCAAAGCTCCTATGCCCTCTACTATCCTCGTCATGTGCCATAAAAATGGTACGATAGATGGTCGGAAAAGGGAATATGTGAAGGCCATCCAGCAGGTTGGCATTCTTTTTGAGAGCAAAAAACTGCGTGATCGTGACCTTCCAGCCTTCATAGAAGGCTATTTGCAGGCAAAAAACGTCAGTATAGACCCTAAGTCCACTCAACTGATAGCAGATTCCATAGGTTCAGACTTAAGTCGTCTGGTTGGTGAGTTAGACAAGGTATTGCTGTCGCTTCCAGAAGAGGATAGGAGAGTGACTCCTCAAGTTGTGGAAGATCAGATAGGAGTGAGCAAGGATTTCAATGGATACGAGCTTAGGGATGCGATTGTAAACAGGAATATCTTCAAAGCCAATCAGATTGTGAAATATTTTGACGAAAATCCAAAAGCTGGAAGTATCTATTCTTTTCTCCCGTTGCTCTTTAATTACTTCCAGAATCTGATGATTGCCTATTATTGTCCTCAGAAAAACAGCCAGGATGGGGTAGCGCAGTGGTTGGATCTGGGCAAAGGATGGCTTGCTAAGGACTATATGATTGGACTTAGAAACTATTCTGGAATGAAGGTGATGCAGATTATTGGCAAGATAAGAGAAATTGATGCCAAAAGTAAGGGTTTGGACAACCCAAATACCCCTCCAGGGGAGTTAATGAAAGAGCTAATCTTCTTCATTTTGCATTAAAAACGGTCTTTTTGGAGCCGTTTTTTTCTATTTCATGCTATATCCAGAACATAAAAAATGGGGCTCAAACACCGATACAGAAAGCGTTTTTTGTCTTTTTTCCCCCTCTAGAATTCACTTATTTTGAACTTCTTGGTCGATTGTTCGGAATTCTTCAAAATTTTGCAAATTTCATCATTTTTGGAGAGACGGATTTAGGATTAACATTAGTTATAGTTTTGTTTTGTTGATTTCTGTTTGTAAATTGGTAAATACCCTCCAACTACTTTAGAAGAAGACATGTTCCATTATTTACATTTGTTGTTTGTTTTAAATAGTAAAATTCAAATACACAAACCAAAATAACCACACAATAATTGGGAATTTAATATATATTTATCACCTATTCATATACGTAAATACTTAAAAACGTGATATTTAAGTGAATCTATTTACGTAAAACGTTCAAAATCGAATCGTTTTAGGAGCTAAGAGCTGTATGGTGTCGCATAAATTTCCTTATTTAGAATTATTAATAGATTTATAACCAAATAGTTAGCTATTTTAGTTTGATAGTTTTGCGTATATTGTATACAGATGTTGATTTTGTGGTTTACAATTTTATATTTATTTTGTAAATCCAAAGAATTGGCGTTGTAAATTGTAAAATCAAAAGCCACATATTTAGGATTAAAATTCTTGTTACAATTGTTGCACGTTTAAAAAAAAAGCTTTACCTTTGTAAAGTGAATAAAGAACGGGTATTTTTGCCCCTTAAACGACTTGATGAGTAAATGAAAGACAGAATTAAGCACATCATGGAAGAGCAACACATGAGTCAACAAGTGTTTGCAGATTTTATAGGTTTGTCTCCTGCAACCCTGAGTAGTATCTTCAATGGAAGGACTCGCCCTACCCTGAACATCGTTGAGGCGATCAAAAATAAACTTCCCTCTATTAGTACTGATTGGCTCCTGATGGGGATTGGAAACATGTATGTAACCCCCTCTAATGGTGATGTATCATTTTCAGAAACTTCCCAGCAGTCGACTGTTGAACAGATGATTGACTTCGAACAACCTGTCAGGGCTCCTTCTGGAATTCCTTTTTCACAGAGTGTACGTAGCACACCATTGGAAAATGTATCTAAAGTTTTGAAAATAGTTGACAAAGAACCTCGTAAAGTAACGGAGATCAGAGTATATTATGATGATCAAACCTACGAGACTTTTGTTCCGGCAAAGTCTAAATGAGAACACATTTGTTTGTGTTCTCGTTTTTTTTTCGTAATTTCGCAGGCAAATTATATATTAATAAGGTAATGAAAAAATATATTCTTGATTTGACTATCAAGCAGACGGAACGCATCAGTCCGAAGCATGTGCTTCTTCGTTTGACTGCTGATACTCCCCTTCCAGACATGTCGCCAGGACAGTTTGTCGAGGTGCGTGTGGATGGCTCTGAGACAACTTTCCTGCGTCGCCCTATCTCCATTAACTATGTAGATAAGGAGAACAACGAGTTGTGGCTAATGGTGGCTATGATTGGTAATGGTACCCGTCGACTGGGTGAATTAGTGGCAGGTGACATCGTTAACTGTGTATTGCCGTTGGGCAATGGTTTTACGATGCCCAAGGATTCTTCAGAACGCATCCTGCTGGTAGGCGGAGGCGTGGGTGTTGCCCCTTTGTTGTATATGGGTGCCGAGATGAAAAAGACTGGTATTGAGCCTTCTTTCCTGTTGGGAGCGCGTACCAAAGCAGATTTGTTGGAAATCGACTTGTTTCGCCAGTATGGGCGTGTCTTCATCACGACAGAAGACGGCTCGGAGGGTGAGAAAGGCTTTGTGACCAATCATTCCGTTTTACAGAAAGAGCGTTTCGACCGTATTGCCACTTGTGGACCCAAGCCGATGATGGTAGCAGTGGCTCGCTATGCCCGTCAGGCAGATGTCGAGTGTGAGGCATCGTTAGAGAATATGATGGCCTGTGGCTTGGGAGCTTGTCTGTGTTGTGTGGAGAAAACCACGAAGGGCAACCTCTGTGTATGTAAGGAGGGACCAGTGTTTAACGTAAAACAATTGTTATGGCAGATTTAAGTGTCAAGATAGGTCGTCTGTCCCTGAAGAATCCAGTGATGACGGCATCGGGAACTTTCGGGTATGGTTTGGAGTTTGCAGACTTCATTCCCTTGGATGGTTTGGGTGGTATTATCGTGAAGGGAACGACCCTGAAGCCCCGTGAAGGTAATGACTATCCCCGCATGGCAGAGACTCCTCAGGGAATGCTCAACTGTGTGGGGCTCCAGAACAAGGGTGTTGATTATTTCTGTGAGCATATCTATCCGCAGATCAAGGATATCGATACGAATATGATTGTCAATGTCAGTGGTTCCTCTCCTGAAGACTATGCCGAGTGTGCTGCCCGTATTGATGCGTTGGAAAAGATTCCTGCAATAGAGCTTAATATCTCCTGTCCCAATGTGAAAGACGGGGGTATGGCATTCGGGGTGACTTGTGCAGGGGCGGAGAGTGTGGTGAGGGCAGTCCGTGAGCGTTATCATAAAACGTTGATAGTCAAGCTCTCACCCAATGTAACAAATATCGCTGAGATAGCTCGTGCCTGTGAGGCGCAGGGTGCCGATAGTGTATCTCTCATCAATACACTGATGGGAATGGCGATAGATATCGAGAAACGGCGTACGCTATTGAGTATCAATACGGGCGGATTGAGTGGTCCTGCCGTCAAACCCGTTGCCTTGCGCATGGTATGGCAGGTTGCTAAAGTCGTAAAGATTCCTGTTGTGGGCTTGGGAGGTATCATGAATGCGAAGGATGCCATCGAGTTCTTCATGGCTGGAGCTACGGCGATAGAGATAGGTACTGCCAACTTCATCGACCCTGCCGTGACGATCAAGGTGCGTGACGGCATTAACGATTGGCTTGACAGTCATGGATGCCATTCGATTATGGAGGTTATCGGGTGTTTGGAGTAAAAAATTTGAGAGCGGTCAATTGACCGCTCTCAACCAACACAAAAACTAAACTAGACTTAACTAAAGCATATCGGGATTTTCACAAACCCTCAAATAGCAATTGCAAAGATAGTACAAATATTTTGAACGACAAAGGTTTTTTCGATTTTTTTTGAATTTTGATGCGAAACCCTTACAATTTTGTCGTTTTATTCAATAGATAAAAATCCAAGATGGTCATTGCTGCCATGGACTCCACTACAGGTACGGCACGAGGCAGTACACAAGGGTCATGACGTCCTTTTGCCGTCAGTTTGGTAGCATTGCCATGGATGTCAACGGTGTCCTGTTCCTGGAGCAGGGTAGCCACTGGCTTGAAAGCCACCCGGAAATAGATGTCCTGTCCGTTACTGATGCCCCCTTGTATACCTCCGCTATGGTTGGTGAGTGTTGAGACCTGTCCGTTGTGGCTCACAAAGACATCGTTCTGCTCAGAGCCGCGAGCCGTCACGCCGTGAAAGCCTTCTCCGTATTCAAATCCTTTCACAGCATTGATACTGAGCATGGCGGAGCCTAAGGCAGCATGCAGTTTTCCGAACTCCGGGTCTCCCAGTCCTGCGGGACAGCCTTTCACCACACAGGTGATGACACCGCCGATGGTGTCTCCCTCTGACCTTACCTGTGTTATCAGCTGTACCATCTCGGCAGCCTTTATCGGGTCAGGACAGCGTACGATATTTGTTTCCGTCAGGGAGAGGTCGTATTTCCTGTAGTCGCGGTCCAGACAGATATGCCCCACCTGTGAGGTATAAGCATTTATCTGTATACCTAATTGACGCAAAGCCAGTTTGGCGAGGGCTCCAGCCACTACGCGACTGATGGTGATACGTGCAGAAGACCTGCCGCCTCCCCTGTGGTCACGGTTTCCGTATTTATTATAATAGGTATAGTCTGCATGGGAAGGGCGGAACAGTTGGCGCATATTCTCATAGTCCTGGGAGTGCTGGTTGGTATTACGCACGATGAAACCGATGGGGCATCCCGTGCTGTGCCCCTCAAACACGCCACTGAGTAGTTCCACGACATCCCCTTCCTGTCTGCTCGTCGTGATACAGCTCTGTCCCGGGCGGCGACGATTCAGTTCATTTTGAATGAAATCCACGTCAATCTCGATGCCGGCAGGCATGCCATCCACGACACCGCCAATCGCCTCACCATGGCTCTCCCCGAAAGTTGTCAGCGTGAATATGTTGCCGAAAGTATTCCTCATATTGTGTCGTAATACCGTAATATCGTTATTCCGTGATACTGTAATATCGCCCGAACTTTAATGGCAGTGACCACAGCCGCAGCCTTCGTCGCAATGGTCATGGTTATGATGGCATCCACCACCACCACAACTCTCGCATCCACCATTGCATCCGCCGCTCATACGGTTTATCATTCCCTGGATTTCCTCGTTGGTAGCCTCGCGGTTTTCCAGGACCTTACCCTTGAAGTGCAGGGTCTCTCCAGCCAATGGGTGGTTCAGGTCTACCTTGACCTTCTCCTCGCCAACTTCCACGATTTTCCCATAAAAGCGGTTCCCGTCCTCGTTCTGCAGGGGGACGATGGCATCCGCGTAGATGTGCTCATGGTCGAAATGACCGTTGATACTGAAAATCTCACGGTCCAGTTCTATTACATGGTTCAGGTCATAATCGCCATACGCCTCTTCCTTTGTCAGCGAGAACTCGAAATTCTCGCCCTGAGGCACGTCTGCCAGTTTCTGTTCAAAGGCATCCAGTGCGAAACCGAAACCACTGATGAAGTGGAAAGGCTGCCCGGCTGGTGCCTCTTCCACCAACTCCCTGCCATTGTCTCCGTCTACATACAGACGGTAGCTTATGGCAATGTATTTATTAGGATTATTGCTCATAGTCTGTTTAATTTTATAATTTGGCTGCGAAGGTACGAATTTATTTTGAAATAGGCAAATGTTTTTTTGACGGAGGTCAAGAAAAGGGACTGTTTTCGCACACAGGGCCCTAAAATGTTTGGAACATATCGAAATTCGCCGTACCTTTGCATCGTCAATCAGAGAAATCTGGGCGACTAAGGATAATTAAAGCTTTGCCCGTTAAATGGGAAAGCGGCGTAAGCCAAAAGGGCTGCGCAACAGGATAACATTATTAATTAAGGTAAGAGCAGAATTGACACAACTGCTCTGAGTAAAGAAAAGAAAGGGTAACGAAAATGAAAAGATTGTTTTTAACTGTAGTAGCTGTGTTGAGCATGACGCTCACATTCGCAGGTAACGAGAACACAAACAGTGTGAACAACGCAGAGGTTTACAACCTGAACGTGAACATGAAACAGTTGAGCAAGGCACTCGCTCTTGCTGACGACCAGAAAGAGGCTGTGGCAGAGATCCACAAGACATTCTGTGCCGAGATGATGTTCGCCACTCAGTATGGCAATGAGGAGCGTGAGGCTCGCATGAACGCAGCCATCAAGAAGGATCTGGGCTTTATGAACTACATCCTGAACCGTGACCAGTACAAGAAGTATGTCACGCTGCTCAACCTCACGATGGCAAATCGTGGTCTGAGATAAAAGAGTTAGTAATAAGAAAAGATTGAAAGGAATTTCGGGCAAAGTTTTGTGCTTTGCCCGATTTTTTTTATTTTTGCAGTCAGAAAACTAACAACCGAATGATATGAAACATGTAAAATCAATTTTATTGGCACTCGTCGCACTGATTCTGGTCAGTTGCGGCACGACCAAGACGGTGCCCATCACAGGCCGTAAGCAGAACCTGGTGGTGAGCGATGGTGAGATGCTGAGTCTTGCGACACAGCAGTATACTGATTATATGAAGACTGCCAAGCCTTCGACAAATCAGGCAAATACCGCCATGGTGAAAAGGGTGGGACAGCGGCTGGCAACTGCTGTGGAGACCTACCTGAGGAATAATGGTATGGCTGAGGATATACAGTATTATAAGTGGCAGTTTAACCTGGTGCAGGACCAGAATGTCAATGCCTGGTGTATGCCCGGCGGACTGATCTGCGTCTTTGAGGGCTTGCTGCCAGTTACTCAGGACGAGGCATCGTTGGCCATCGTCTTAGGACATGAGATAGCCCATGCCGTTGCCCGACACTCTGCCGAACAGTACAGTACGCAGTATCGCCAGCAGTATGGCCTGTCGATAGGCTCTGCCGTGGCAGGAGTCCTGGGAGCCAGCAGCACTGCCGTGTCAGCAGGTCAAACGATACTCTCATCGGGTCTGCAGTTGCAGAACCTGCACTATTCTCGCAAACATGAGAGCGAGGCGGACCATCTAGGTATTATCTTTGCCGCTATGGCAGGGTACGACCCGCAGGTGGCCGTCAGTTTCTGGCAGCGTATGGCGGCAGCCAGCTCTAACAAGAAGACATCGGAGTTCCTGAGCAGTCATCCGTCGGACGAAACCCGTATCAAACAGATCCAGGGCTGGATGCCTGAGGCACTGAAGTACTATCAGTCCACAGGAACTGCGACAACGAATTCCAAGACCACGACAACCACTCCCAAGACCACAAAAACGATTAAGATTTCATCCAAAAAGAAATAAGTTATGAGAAAGACCCTGATGCTCTTGTCGGCGGCTTATGCCCTGACAATGACGGCACAGACAGCTGGTGGCGGCATCTCAGAACAGATGCTGCAGCAGATGGAGCGGCAGTATGCGGCACAGCCTGCCAACAAGGCGTTGCGTAATGCCATTGCCTCGAATGCGATAGACAACCTGACAAAGAACCAGGAGAATGCCGGCGAGTTGGATACCTATTTCAGCATCGACACGAAGAAGCAGTCGATTCATGACCAGAAGTCGAGCGGACGCTGCTGGATGTTCAGCGGACTCAACGTGCTGCGTGCCAATTTCGCCAAGCGTACCGACTCGCTGACGGTGGAGTATTCCCAGGCCTATCTGTTCTTCTACGACCAATTGGAGAAGGCGAACCTCTTCCTGCAAGGGGTCATCGATACCGCCAAGGAACCGATTGATGCCCAGCGGGTGCAGTTCTTCTTCAAGAGCCCGATAGGCGACGGAGGCACGTTCTGCGGTGTCTCCGACCTGGCAGAGAAATACGGACTGGTGCCGATGGCTGTACAGCCTGAGACTTTCTCGGCAGAGAATACTTCGCGGATGGCGGCTGTCATCAAGTCGAAGCTGCGTGAGTATGGTCTGCAACTGCGCCAGATGGTGGCTGACGGTAAGAATCCTGCGGATATCCAGAAAGCAAAGGAAAAGGCACTGAGCCAGATATACGGTATGCTTGCCCTGACCTTGGGAGAGCCCGTGAAAGAGTTTACCTATGCCTTCAAGGACAAGGACGGCAAGCAGTTGACGACGGCTAAGCGCTATACGCCGAAGTCGTTCTATGAGGAAACGGTGGGCGGTCCTATCAACGGCACGTTCATTATGGTGATGAACGACCCCCGCCGTCCGTATTACAAGACCTTCGAGGTGGAGTACAACCGTCATACCTACGACGGACATAACTGGAAATACCTCAACCTGCCGATGGATGACATCGAGCAACTCGCCATCGCCTCGCTGAAGGATGGTCGCAAACTCTATTCCAGCTATGACGTGGGCAAGCAACTCGACCGCAAACGCGGCTATGCCGATACGGAGAACTTTGATTATGCTTCCCTGTTCAATACGACTTTCGGCATGACGAAGGCAGAACGCATCAGCACCTTCGACAGCGGTTCCACCCATGCGATGACCCTCACGGCCGTCGACCTGGATGCCAATGGCAAAGCGACGAAATGGAAGGTGGAGAACTCATGGGGTGTCTCATGGGGACAACAGGGCTGCCTGATCATGACGGACCGCTGGTTCCGCGAGTATATGTTCCGCCTCGTCGTCGACAAGAAATACGTCTCCGACAAACTGCTGAAGGACTTCGAGCAGAAGCCAATCATGGTGATGCCGGAGGATCCGCTGTTCCAGGAGGACCGTTAAGGGATGAAACGACTGGTGATGATTCTTTGTCTCATAGCCCTGTTGCCTGTAGGTAGCAGGGCGCAGGAGGACGAGGATATCTATGCCACACAGGATCTCAACGAAGTAGTGATATTGGCAGACGGACAGACATTCGAGGAATATCTGGTGAAGCAGGTGCTGGAGAATGCCAAACCGCTGAAGAAACGTGTACAGACCCTGAATTATGCTGTTACGTGTAAACTGGAAAAGGACCTGGATCTGAAGCAGATGTCCAATCGCCGTACTATCACTTTTGCTGCACGACTTGCAGGCTATGGACAGATATTGTCGGCACTCATGGAACATCAGGTATTTGGTATCACGATGGCTGAGGATGTGTTGTTTAATAAAGGCAGGATAAAGACATCCAACGTACGTATGGTGGAGATGAAGCAGGAACTGACGGAAAAGCAGATAAGGGCATTCCTGAAACACGACGGCATCATGAGTTCCAATGTATATGACAAGTTCTATGAGAAGGTACGTGACAAGGCAAAGGAACTGAAGAAGAAATACCGGAAGAGGCAGGAAACGGGCATGAAATACATAGGCAGTTACACCGCAGGCAATAGGACGATATACAGGGTGAGACTGGACAATATGCAGATACACATCGTTGACGACTGCTGGCAGATTAAAATGATAGATTATGTGGAGGGACAGAACAGGATGCACTTTGAATTCAGTGAAATAAGGCCGGACCTGTTTCTGCTCTCAAAAGGCAATGCCAAAATATATCCGGACCGGAAGAAATGGCCTAACGGCTATATCGCCCTGCAAATGACATATACGTATAAGTAAGAAACTTTAAGCCAAACTATTATGAATCAATCTAGACTTCCCTCCTTGGCCGTTATTGCGGCTCTAGTACTAACCGTTATGGTGTCCTGCCGTCAGGGGCAGGGCGGACAGAATGTTAGTGCTGCCGACTCCATCAACTGGGAGGACTCGGCAGCCACGCTTTGCGACAGGGCTTTTTATTATAAGAATTATCAGCCCGACTCACTGGAAATCTTTGTGCCGGAAGCACTGAAGGTCTGTGAGGAGCATAATAGGATGGGGGAGTATTATTTCATCTGGGGTAAGCTGGTTTCTAAATATATCTGGGATAACGATTTCGAGAAAGGTGCCCTAGAGGCGCAGCGGATGCAGGACGATGCCCTGAAGCGTCACAACGACTACGGGCTCTTCATGTCATACAAACTGCTTGGCATCGGTTATGGAGTCAGGGAGAACTATGGAGAGTCAGCCAAGTATCTCCGTAAGTCCATTGCCAGTTTTCCGAAAGGTCAGCCGCTGTCAGACCTTATTGATGCCTATTCTTATCTTTACCTCACGCTGGAGTGTGACAACCAATATGAAGCACTTGATACAGTCATGAACGAGTGGAAGGCAGTCCTCGATAAGGTTCCTGTCGTTCTTGGTCAGCCAGATACTCAGGCAAGGGCCAATTGGCATGCCAGTTATCAGACGAACCTGGCGAGGTACCTGATTGTCAAGGAAGACTTCAAGGGGGCTGCTTTGGCTGTCGACTCTGTCGAATATTATGAGCGTATCGAAGATGATAATCCTGATGCTGTCAGTCAATTGACTACCCTTATTGTCAGAACCGATCTGGCAAAACATCAGAAAGACTGGGCGGAGGTGCTCAACCTCTGCAGCCAAAGGCAGAAATTAGCCGAGGAGAGCGGTGAGACCAGCCATGAGATGTTGGTGTTGTTAGACAGGTCTCAAGCCTTCGATGGTCTTGGGCGCTATCGGGAGGCCCTTGACATGTTCCGACAGTATTCGGGAATTAAAGACTCACTGGCATTGATAGATAATCGCGATAAACTGGATGAGCTGAACAAGCGTTTCGAGGTGTCCGAACTGAAGATGGAGGGCGAGCGCCAGCAGATGCAGGCAGAGCGCCGTCAGCTCTACCTCGTTATCATCATCGTCCTGGTCATTCTGGTGGCTGTCATCGTGATAGCCTACTTCCATCGCCGTCATACGCACCGCATCGCCAAAATGAAGGCAGAACAGGAGCGTATTGAGTCGGAGTTGCGCATTGCCCGTGACATACAGATGTCAATGGTTCCCAGCACGTTCCCCGACTATGAGGGGCTCGATATGTTCGCCTCGATGATGCCTGCCAAGGAAGTTGGCGGCGACCTCTACGGCTACGTCATGCTAGGTGACAAACTGTATTTCGCAGTGGGCGACGTGAGCGGCAAGGGAGTGCCTGCCTCGCTGTTCATGGCACAGGTAACACGTCTCTTCCGTACCCTTGCTGCCCAGCAGATGATGCCTGCCGAGATATGTACCCGCATGAACAATGCCCTGAGTGGCGAGGATAATGAGAGCAGCATGTTCGTTACCTTCTTCCTGGGACTCGTCGACCTGAAGACGGGGCATCTCGACTTCTGTAACGCTGGCCATAACCCGCCCGTCCTCGGAGGCGGTGAGACGCATGGCGAGTTCTTTAAAATGATTCCCAACGCACCCATCGGTCTCTGGCCGGGCTTGGAGTACGAGGGCGAGGAGATAGAGAGCATTATGGGACGCCCGTTGTTCATCTATACCGACGGCCTCAATGAGGCGGAGAACCGCCAGCAGGTCCAGTTCGGCGAGGACCGCCTGCTCAACATCCTGCGTACCTCTCATTTCGACTCCGCCAAGCAAGTTATTGACGTCCTCAAGGATGAGGTTGAACGCCATCGTGATGGTGCTGAACCTAACGACGACCTGACGATGATGTGTTTGAAAATAGGCTGATAAATAAAATAGCACCCTCGGCATCACTTCCACATCATGAGCAACCTTGCCATCTCCTAACACGGCAACGGTATATTCTTAAGCCTAAATGAAAAAGTCCAAAGGCAGTTTTTGGAAAGTTTTTTGGGAAAAAGTATTATCTTTGCACACGATATTCAATGAAAATCGTGGATACTATCCAAGATTTTTAATAAAAATCGAGCGTAAAACATTCTAAATGACTGAGGAGAAACTCAGCTATTGGCGCACCTATACCGGTGTGGGGGTAGACATCATTGTGGGTGACGCTCGCATAGCTATAGAGATAAAGTCAACGGAAGAGGTGCAGAACCAAGTGAACTGCTTTTAGTTCTTTGTCAGCCAGTAATAAAGGAAAAAATCATAGATATAGTAATTTCCATTATGGTTTGTGATGATATCTTTTTCTTGAAGGGCTGACAAACATCTTTGTACTGCGCTGGCCGATGAAAGATGATATTTCTTGATAAACTCTCCGCTCGTAGGCTTAGCATTCTTGCCAGTATGGGCCAATGCTATGAGCAATGCTTTTTGTTTGGCAGAGAGTCTTGCCAGTAAATCCTGGTAGGTGTCGTCTTTTTCTTCTATAGCATAGTTGATAGCCGCATCCACATCTTTTATTCCACAAGGATTGTCCTGTTCAGCCAAAGCATATAGTTCATTACATATCTTTTGTATATACCAGGTAGTACCTTCAAATTTCTCATAGATATAGTTGATGGCTTCTGTTTCTATCTGCATCCTTCCTTGTTCAAAATGACTTTTGATAAAAGAAGTATATGAATCAAGTGGAATAGGTTTCAAGGATAATGTTGAAGCACTTTGATAGAATGGTCTGGCTGGCGATGAGAACATCTCGCCCATCATGTGACGCTTGGATCCTGAAAAGATGAATCTCGCATTATTACAATCTTGAATGTAAGTCCGCAACAAGGCTTCTACATTCTGCTCAGGATAATCCATAATGGTTTGGAACTCATCGATTGCTACAATGCAAGGCTTGTCGGCAGAACCCAGATACTGGAAAATCTCATCAAGAGACACCTTTGGCGATTGTATATCCCCTATTTGAAGATTCCAACTCGGTTGTCCCAAGGCATCAAGCGTAATACCTGTTCGTAATGAACCTGCAATCTGTATAAAACGTTCCCAGGCTTTTCGCTCTTTCGATTTCAGAACGGAAAGGATTACCCTTCCCAATTCATAAATCAGTTCGGACAATGACTTGGTGGCATAGATATCCACAAGAAACAGATAATAGTCTTTCTGCAGTTCCTGTTGAGCAAAACAGTGACGTATAAGTCCTGTCTTACCCATTCTTCTTGGCGACATCAAGGCTACGTGATTGCCATTCATCAACAGTGAAGTCAAGCGTTTGGTCTCTTCCACTCTGTCGCAGAAGTACTCAGGTCCGTTATAACCATAGGTCAGAAATGGATTCTTCATCATCTTACTATTCTTTTAATTTATCTTTCGAGTGCAAATATACGAAGAATATTCTAATTATACAAAAATGCGTTACGCAATTTTGTATAATTGCGTAAAATTGTATAAAAAAAGCCTCCCCGAAAGGAGGCTTTTTCGTTACTGAGTCTTCTGCCAGAGGTTGGTGTTGATTTTCACAACGATGCCTTCTTTTACCCAGCGGTAGATGATGGTCTTTACTACTGGCGACTCGTTGTTGGACAGGCGGAGGTTGACCAAGTCTTCCTTTGTGAACTCCTTGGGGAGCGCATCCAGATAGCGGATGTTGCCCTTCGAGACCTGTGGGCTTAATGTGTTGCTGTGTAAAGCATCTATCTTGGTGCCATAGAGCTGCAACTGGTAATGGAGACAACGCTCAGCATACCAGAGGGCAAACTTGATGGCGCGCTCCGTCTCCTGACAACCTTCGAGCAGATAGGCGATGATGCCAGCTCGGAAGCCATTGAGGGCAGCACGACGACGCAGTACATCAAGCGAGTAGCGCAACGTCTGCAGATACTCCTGACGCTTGCCTTCATCCCATTCCTCGATGGCTTTGTTGATGAGTGGCAGATCCACCTCACCTTCCTCGTCCATCAGACAGAGACACTGGCGCTTCACCTTCTCTACCTCATCCTGACTCCATGCCTTGAACTGAGGCATCTTCGCACCCACCATATCAGGTAGGATGACAGGTGTCACTCGGCTCACGAGACCACTCTCCGCATCGGCAAAGAAGGCTCGGCATTTATTGGGTGTTCCACACATCACCATATTGTAATAGAGGGTGATCTTGCCGGAGAATGAGTCCTTCGAGATGCGATGCTGACCCCAGGGTTTGTTGTCATAAGCCAGACGGAAGAGGTCGTTCTTCTCCGTCCAGGCACCCCCTTTGTTGTTCTTCAGCACCGTTTCAATCTCAGGGGCATAGGTGAAGAGGTGCTTGCCTTTCGCATAGAGAGCACGCTCCAAGAATGCCGACACGCCGATATTGGGTTCGATGATGCGGATCTGGGCACAGGGATTCTCCACATCCTCTCCGTCTTTCTTCGCCAGCGAATAGGCAATCTCCTTCTGCCATTCCACCTCGTCCTGCTTGATGATAGGGTCCATCAGCAGTTCGAACTCATTGTCGACGAATGACTTACCTGTGGCTTGAGGAGCCTCGATATCCACAATGAAGCTGGGTGAGTTCAGCTTGCCATCGCGATACTTGGCACGGATACCTGTTGCCAACGTTCCCAGCATCGGCATTGCCGCTATCAGCGTGGCCTCTCGGAACTCCTCAGGAGCGTGGTCGGACAAGTCCTGAAGGATACCAGGCAACTCTGCTTCGACAGGAGCGACAGTCGTTTCCTCACCCTCTGCTGATCCTGCTTCGATGGCTGCTCCCAACGATGAGAGGACCTCGTTCATCATCGAAGGAATACCTGCAGGTCGTGTGCTTCCTACGGCACTCTTGATGGTGGACAGCACCTCATGGTCCGACAGTCCCCAATGGGGTAGGATAGTGAACAGACGCTGCTCGTCAAAGTCGCAGATGAAACGCAGGTAGCGACTCATGGTGTAGAGTGCCATGTTGCGTTCGCCCTCAGCAGGTGCATCGCCATAACCTAACTTCCAAAGCAGAGCCTGTACGATGTTCTCGTAGGGAATGCCTTTGTAATTCATTGAACATTGAACATTGACCGTTGATTGCGATGCCACACTCTCAGAGAGAGAACATTGACTATTATTGGCCTCCTTCTGCGCAGCTGAATGGTCAATGGTGAATGGTCAATGGCTTCAAACACTACTGGGTCGAGCAGCTTCACATACTGTTCGCTGACCATGAAACAGCAGCGCGCCAGATCGGTCACATGCGAGTCATAGTTGACACCCAGACGACTCGCCAGTTTCTGGATGTCCTCCTCGATGGTAGAGCCTGGTGTTCGCCAAGCCCAGATGTGGGTACCGCCTCCTGCACTCTCGGCAAAGTACACGATGCGGAATTCCTCAATGAGGTTCTCGTCCTGCACCTTCTGCCAGAGCTGTTCTGTCAGTCCCTTCTCGTCGATGTCGAGGAAGAAGAGTCCTGAGGGTACCGCATCCTCAGCCTTGCGCGTACCATTGTTAAAACACTGTGCAAGAGGCAGCCACACGGGCAGTTCCTTCTTGCGATCCAAATTTTTGTTCTGCTTCACGTCCTGAAGGATTTCCTCTACGTGATTCTCCGCCAGCAGTTGACGGTAAGCAGCCATGCTCGCCTTGCGAGGCTTGCCGCTAAATGATGATGCGACTTGTATCATATCGGCGGCAAAGGTCACAAGGGGTTTTGCACCTTCAAAATGGGATTTTTATAAGCTGTGGTGCAAAGACGCAAATTATGATTTAACGTGTGCTAACTGCTTGTATTTCTGGTAGATAGCGTCGAATGTTTTTTGCACATTTTTTGTTTCTTCGCCCATTCCTTCCTGGATATTCTTTCGAAACGTACCCACATATCGCTTCTCAGTCAGTTTTTCTGCCAGATCATTGTCGGAATGAGCTCCGAAGACTGCACTTTTTTTCATTTCTCCCACCAAGTGGCAGAAGAAACGTGCAGTAAACAGGTTATTGTGTGGACTCTTGCGCGTCACCTTCAGATGGGCAAAGATGGTTTCGTTCTGAATCAGCTCCTTCCACATCGCCTCATAGTGAGAGAACCATGCCTTGGTCACTAAGTCGCTGAGTCTGTTGGCAGCCTCGAGGACAGCCTCGCCTACGCGTTGCAGGTCGTCCAGTACCAGTTGCTCGTCGCCAAACTTGGTGGTGGGGTTGAATTCTCGGGCAATCTCCGACAGGGTGGCCAGATGGAAGATGAAGTGGCGCAGGGCATCGTCGTCGAGATGGGCTTCGAGAAAATACTCATCAAAAGCCTTGCGGTCGGTGGTCCACTTGGCAAACAACCCTCCTGGCACCTTCCCCAGTTCTGTGCGTTCTTTGGTGCGTTCTGCTGTCATAATCTCCTTCCACGAACTGTTGTCGCTGACCACGCGGAGTGTCTCGCAACGCTCTTGCCAATACTTCCACCAACGGTTGCTTTCGCGTACCTGTATGAGTACCTTATTAAATAACTTGGCCATTGCCTTGCTGTTGGCTCGGCTTTGTTGCATCAGACTGATCATCATACCTGGTAGCAACGTCAACAGTAACAGTCCTATCAGCATCATCTGCAGATTCTCGCTCATCTGACTGTCAAGCGCTTCCATAGCCTGACGCATGTTCTGAAGCTGGCTGGTAACCTCTTCCTGCTCCTTTGCATCGCCTTCAGTATTGATATTCTGAATGATTTGTGCCATCATCATCAAGTCTTCAGGATTCAGGTGTTGGGCACATACGCCGAAAATGTATTGTGGCGACACCATCTGTCGGATAGTCTCTTGTTGTTCTTCGGGCAAGGTCACGTGTTGTGTCATCGTCTGGATAACCAGGTCGAAGAACGGTGCCGCTTGTTTGTTAGACGATGTTCTGTCCAACAGTCGTTGTAGCAATGTCATGACTGACTGACGTATGCTGGTGTTCGATACGGTCTTGTTGATGCGCTCTAGGTACTCTGAAAACAATAATGCTGTGGGTATCTTGTTGAGTTCCATCAGCGCCATCACTGCTCGCTGCATACGCATCAGGGCGGCATAGATCTCCGCCTCGATGCAGGTGTCCATATCGTCCGTTACTTCCTGTGCAAGGCATTCCAGTCGCTCCGTGGCCACTGCCCAATGATGGCAGAGTAGGGCAGTCAGTTGTTCTGCGCACTCGTCGTCAACAATTCTCTTGATTATTTCTGTCGTCATATCTCTTGGTGTCTTATACTAAAATAGGTTGACACATTTATTTAGTTCTTAAATGTGTCAACCTATTTTAGTATAAGACACTATTCCTTGCTATTATATCTGTGATGCCAAAGGCAAGACGCTGAAAACAATGAATGTCTCTGATGTCGGTGAGATTGTTGGTGTCTCCAACAGCACCATTACCAGCCGCAAAGGCAGCTGGATATTCACATGGAGTAAGGAGGGAAAGAAAATTAGTGCAAGGTAGGTAAGTGAGATTTTAAAATTGTATATTAGTGATGTTTAAAAGAGCGCAAATCAGCGAATTAAACAGAGAATGTCAGAACCCGGAACACCTGATGGTCTCACGCAAATCGTCTGGGAGTGCATGACAATTGAGGAATATATAGGTGGTGTTCAGGGCGATGTAGTCGCGTGACATATACCAGATGCCCTTGTACTGTCCGTACTTACCCCATGAATTCTTGACAAGATAATAAGGTTTCCCCTGTTCGTCAACAGCCTTGCCGTAGATAACCATCACATGATCGTAGGTCATGCGCCAGTCGTTCCACTGCTCCTGTCGCAATTGCTGTGTGGGCTGAATACTATCAGGCAGCATGGCCTCTCCTGTGCGGGTGAAGTCGCCTGATACGTCACCGCCCCAAGCCACGGTATAGCCAGCATCCAGTGCCTTGTCGAGAACCCCCATCAACTGCTCGATGGGCATGTTGTAACTGGGCTTCAACCGCCATTTGTAGGGAGCCTCGATGATGAACCACTTGCCAAACGGATGATGTGTATAACTCGTCAGACTCACGTAATCGTCAAAGTTAAGCCCCAGACTCTCGGCAAACGACTTCGGCGTATATGTCTTTCCCTCATACACGAACGATTCCGGACAGTGCCCTACGTAGCGGTCTATGATAGCCTGAACGCTGTCCTGCCAGTGGGGAAGGGGAGCCTTGGCATCCTTGACTACAATGCTCCTCACCTTGCGGTCCAGTTCAGGGAAGAATACCATGAAGTTAGCCAGCGAGTCACCCGTCAGAGAGCCTGGTGCCGGCATGGCATTCTCCGGACAGATGCCGTGTTGGCGAATCACCTCCAGCACATCGTCGCACGAGCCTCCCTCAGAGATCTGGCTGTAGCCGTGCATGCGGACATAGTGCGTGGCATTGTCCATATAGTCCTTGTTCACCACGAACATCTCGCACAGGTCGTATGTCTTTCCCGTCTGTCGCAGTATCTCACTCTCGAAGTATCCCAGCGTGGCATAAGCCCAGCAAGTACCGCTGCGCCATTGGTTCTTCACACTGGTTATCGGAATTTCCTTTATCGTTGTGAACGTTTTTTTCACCTGTGAGTCAATAGACCCCCGCTGTAAATTCTCCTGTGCCGATGCCGTTACAGTCATCAGCATCACTGCTAAAACGAATCCCGTCCTCATGATGGTGATATTTAGTGTCTATTCTTTCTTCTTTTCCTGATTCTCCGCTTTCTCTTTCTGTATGACATACCGTTGGTAGTACGTCAGCAGGAGGGTGGTCATTGGCAGGGCGATAATCATTCCCAGGATACCTAACAGGGAACCCCAGATAGAGAGGGAGAGCAGGATGATGGCGGCATTGAGTCCCATCACCTTTCCCATGATCTTCGGTGTGAGGAAGGTGTCCTGGATGAGTTGTACGACACAGAATACGATGACGACCAACAGCATGATGAGCCAGAAACTCTGTCCTGTATCCGCAGCCTTGACAATAGCCAGGAGGATGGCAGGGATGAAGCCAATCAGTTGTAGATAAGGTACCATATTCAGTAATCCGATGAACATACCCAGTCCGATAGCCATCGGGAAATCGATGATGAGGAAGCCGATACTGAACAGGATTCCCACACAGAAAGCCACCAAGCCCTGTCCGCGGAAATACTTGTTCATGCCTTCCGTGATGTCAGCGACCAGACTGACAGCCATGCCACGATAACGCTCAGGCAGCAGTTCGGACCATCCCTTCGTGAATTTCTCATAGTCGATGAGGATAAAGAGTGTGTAGATGAGTACCATGATGATGGTGACCAGTCCGGAAAGGGCATTGACCGACTGCATGAGCATGTCCCAGATCTTAGGCATTGCCTCCTTGATGCTGTTGATGAAACCTTCCTGTGTCACGATAGCCTTAATGTCCTCTGCTGTCAGATGCTCATGGATGAACATCTCTATCCGGTCAGGGATATTACTCATCATCGCGTCTTTGGTAACGTATTCTATCAGCATGTCTTTCACCCGTATCGTCTCCTCGATAACGGGAGGTATCATAATCCAGAACACCCCAGCCAATACGAGGTTGACGGCAATCAGCGCACAGAGAATAGCTACTACCCGATAGCGCATCTTACAGCGATACTGGAAGAATTTCACCAACGGGAACAGCAGGTAGGCAATGAGCCATGCAAGGAAGAAGGGGAGCAGCACACCGCTCAACCGGTTGAGCAACAGATAGGCTCCCACACAGCCAAGTACTATCAGAGCCCCCCGTATAAATGAGTCGAAAGTAATTTGTTTTCGTTCCATAGTTATTGTATTTCGTGTGCGAAGATACATATTTTATTCTGAAGTACCAAAATATTTTGTTTATTATCAAAATAATTGTATATTTGTGGCATGATTCTGAGTATCGTTTTATTATTATTGATGATGGTGAATTCGTGTAACGGAAAAGCAAATAATCCTGTGGTGAGGCCTGCCACTCAGGCAAACCGCTTCTACACAGGCGATCCCAAGGAACTGAGTGCTGAAGTTGACAGTTTTCTGGAACTTCATCGTGGCAGGACCATGTATGAACATGTGGCAGCACTCATCGTACCCCATGCTGGTTATTATTTCTCAGGAAATGTGGCGGCATCGGCCTATATGACGCTGAATCCCGGGAAGTCCTATCAGCGGATATTCCTGTTGGGACCGAGTCATCATGAATGGATCGACGGGGCATCGGTGAATACAGAGGCGGACTATTACGCCACGCCCTTGGGGAATGTGAAGGTCGATCATGAGACATGTATTGAACTGACGAAGAAAGACAGCGTGTTTTCCTATCGCCCAAAGGCCCATGACAGGGAGCATTGTCTGGAAGTGCAGCTGCCGTTCCTGCAGCGCAGGTTTAATGAAGTGCCACCTATCGTCCCCATCATCATCTCTACCAACGACTTCCAGAAACTAAAGCGGATGGCAGAGGTGCTGAAACCGTATTTCACAGATGAGAACCTCTTCATCATCAGCAGTGACTTCTCACACTATCCTTCATATGATGATGCCTGTGAGGTGGATGCCAAGACGGGCAAGGCGATTGAGACAGGTGATGTGGAACAGTTTATTGCCGCCATTGAAGAAAATGCCCGTAGCGGAAAGCGCAACCTGGCAACGAGTGCCTGTGGTGAGTTTCCCATTATTACACTGATGCTGATGCTCGACGGACAATACGACATCAAGCACCTGATGTACCAGAACTCGGGTGATATTGACAACTACAATCCTTCACGTGTGGTAGGCTATCATTCCTTTGCCTTCCTACGCAAAGAAGCAGGCTTCACCCTCTCTGACGATGATAAACGCCAATTGAAGGAGATAGCCCTCAACAGCATCAAAGACTCTTTAGATGGCAAGGCGGCAGCAAACTTTCAACTCTTAACTATTAACTCTCAACTGCGAAGCAAGTGCGGAGCCTTTGTCTCTCTCCACAAGCACGGTCGTCTTCGTGGATGTATCGGACATTTCGGAGAGGATGTGCCTCTATATGAGATAGTGGCAGAGATGGCACGTGCTGCAGCCTTCGAAGACCCACGCTTCATGCCTGTCAGTCGTGAGGAACTGAAGGATCTCGATATTGAGATTTCCGTTCTCACCCCCATGCGCCGCATCCAGAGTCTCGATGAGTTTGAGTTGCATCGGCATGGCATCTACATCCGTAAGGGTTATCGCAGTGGTACCTTCCTGCCGCAGGTGGCCGACGAGGTAAACTGGACGAAGGAGGAGTTTGTAGGACATTGCTCGCAAGACAAGGCCGGACTTGGATGGGATGGCTGGCGCGATGCGGAACTGTATGTCTATGAAGCAATCGTATTTTGAATTGAAAGGCTACGGGTAGGCGAGCTTTGCTCGGGAATGAATTGAAAGTTGAGAATTGAAAATTGGAAAAAAACGAGTGCAGATATTATGAGCGACTGGAGGGTGGGGCAGTCAGATGCCTGCTCTGTCCGCATCACTGTCGGATTGCCGATGGCAAGACGGGGATTTGTCGCAGTCGTCGTAATTATGAAGGGGTGCTCGTCAGTGAGGTGTATGCCCAACCTTGTGCGCTTGCCATTGACCCGATAGAGAAGAAACCGCTCTATCATTTCCATCCTGGCACCACCTGTCTCTCTATCGCCTGTACAGGTTGTAATTTCCGTTGCCTGAACTGTCAGAACCACGATATCTCACAAGTGTCGCCTGCCGATGTCGACCACTACCGCCTCACACCAGAGGACGTTGTGGCCCTCTGCCAGAAGCACCAATGTCCGGGCATCGCCTACACCTATACAGAACCGCTTACCTATCTGGAATATATTACGGATACGGCACGACAGGCTCACGAGGCTGGTCTGTGGAATATCCTCGTCACGGCAGGCTATGTCTGTCAAGAGCCGTTAAAGGACCTGTTGCCCTATCTCGATGCTGCAAATATCGACTTGAAGTCGTTTAGTGACGACATCTACCAAGAAGTCAGCGGCGGTCATCTGCAACCTGTTCTTGACACCATCCTTGCCATGAGGGATGCCGGTGTTTGGATAGAACTCACCAACCTCCTTATTCCAGGCATCAATGACGACATGGACATGATCAGGAGGATGTGTCGTTGGCTGAACGAAAAGAACCTTGCCAGCGTCCCCCTTCATTTCAGCCGTTTCTTCCCCCGCTATAAGATGCAGGAGATTCCCCCGACACCCCTCCATACACTGAAAGCCGCCCGCCAGATTGCCGAAGAGGAAGGTATGAAACGGGTGTGTCTGGGTAATATTTAACAAATAATGGATGAAGACAAAACATTTGCAGGGTGAGATGATGCCTCATAGAAGTGGAAAAATGAAAAAATGCAAGACAAATCATCATTTTTCTTGCAAAATGTTTGTGGGATTCCAAAAAAAGTTATACTTTTGCAGGCGATAAAACAAAACGACAGAACAATGTTGAATAGGAACGCTTACTTTTACGGTTATTATTTTTACTTTGCAGGGACCTGTGAAGCGGAAAGCCGTATGTAAGATTAATTGAAATTTGAAAATTGAAAATTGAAAGATAAGGCTCCGCTTCACAAACCAAGTGAAAGCGGAGTTTTTTTAATAAATTGAAAATTGAAAGATGAAGAGAATTGCGATACAAGGACTAAACGGGTCGTTCCATGATATAGCGGCACACCTGTTTTTCGAGGGAGAGCAGATACAGTTGATTTGTTGTTCTACCTTCGAACAGGTGTTTAAGACCATGAAGGAGGATCCTACAGCCATTGGTATGCTTGCCATAGAGAATACCATCGCGGGTTCGTTGCTGCATAACTATGAGTTGCTGCGCGACTCAGGTACGACGATAGTAGGGGAGCATAAGCTACACATCTCGCATTGTATCTGTTGTCTGCCTGGCGATAACTGGGATACGATTACGGAGATTCATTCGCACCCCGTTGCCCTGATGCAGTGTCGTGAGTTCCTTGCCCAGCATCCGAATATGAAACATGTGGAGGCAGAGGATACCGCCGGATCGGCGAAGATGATTGCCGAAGGACAGCATCAAGGATGGGCGGCCATCTGTCATGCCGATGCAGCCAGACAATACGGACTGAAAGTGTTGGAAGACCATATCGAGGACAACAAGCACAATTTCACCCGTTTCCTCGTGGTCAGCAATCCTAACAAGGCTGATATGTTGCGTCCCCTGACAGAGGCAAACAAGGCAAGTATCGTCTTCTCACTGCCTCACGAGGAAGGGTCGCTGAGTCATGTGCTCGCTATCCTCTCGTTCTACAAGATCAACCTGACGAAGATACAGTCGTTGCCGATTATCGGACGGGAATGGGAATACCTGTTCTATGTAGATGTGATGTACGACGACCTGACTCGCTA
>CACZCT010000001.1 GCA_902779745.1 uncultured Prevotellaceae bacterium | reverse complement strand
TATAGCAGTGCCAGTAGTGATGTGACCACTCAACTGATTGATACGGTGAACACTTTCCGCAGTTTTGAGGCAACCATTCCTCAGAAGGGTAGTTGGCTGTGTTATGAAGGTATCGACTTCAGTCCTGTGACGGACGGCTATCTTGTCGTCAATGTCATGGCTGCCGACAATACAGTGTTTTATGTGAGGGAAAAGAATGCCAAGGGTAAGATTATCGCCAAGATTCCGATGACGGTGAAGAGTGAGACTATGTTCTCTGGTATGTCCACCCCTTTCCGTCGAGACCAGAGCAACCAGTGGCTCACAATGACAGTTCCCTTGGAATATACCCCGAAGGGCGTGACCGATATCGTCATCACCAACGAGGGCGATGCGGCGTTCAGTATCAACTGGGTGCAGTTCAAGAACCGCCTCAAGTACTTTTCTGCAGTTCCGTCTACTGCGTCTCCGTCGCAGCCTGACAATGATGGCTTCATTCGTCGCTGGCAACTGATGGAGCCTATCGCCGTCGATGTACGCTCTAATATCATCTTTACTTATTCCTGGCTGCGCAACAAGTTCGATGAGGAACTGAAGAAGCTGACAGCCAAAAGCCAAAAGCCAAAAGCCAAATGGTACGCCCTGGACAGCGAGACTTACAACATGAAACTATTCCGTTTTGCCGAGAAATACGGCAAGCAGACCTATGGAAGTTTCTATTGGTGTGAGACTGTTATCGACTGTCCGGAAGAGATACAGAACGTCCGGTTGGCCTGCGGCTCCAATGGTGCTTCTTTGTGGTGGCTCAACGGGGAAGAGGTGCTGATGCTGGAAGGCGACCGCCGCATGGTGGAGGATGACGGCATGTCGCCTCGCCTGACACTCCAGAAAGGTCGCAATACCCTGCGCTGCGCCGTCATCAACGGTCCCGGTCTTGCTGACATGTGTGTCCGTTTTATCGACGAAAAAGGAACTCCGATTACCAACTACAATGTAAACATTCAATAATTTAAAAATGTAACAATTAAGATATAACGCTGTATGAAACGTATATTTCTCTTTATTTCATTGTTTAATTTTTACATTGCCACGACACCTGTTTTGGCACAGATTGGTGCACCTTATATCCACGACCCCTCGACCATCGCCGAGTGTGAGGGGAAGTACTATACCTTTGGTACAGGTGGCGGAGGACTCATCAGTGAAGACGGCTGGTCATGGCACAGTGGTGCCGATCGTCCCGGCGGTGGTGCGGCTCCCGATGTATTGAAGATCGGTGACCGTTACCTTTGTATCTATGGTGCCACGGGTGGTGGTCTGGGTGGCGGACATAATGGACGTATCCTGACGATGTGGAACAAAACCCTCGACCCCAAGAGTCCCGACTTCAAATGGACAGAGGCCGTTGAGGTATGCTCCTCGGACGGCATGGAAGACCAGGATGCCATCGACCCGGGATTGTTGCTCGACCCTACGACAGGTCGGCTGTGGGTGAGTTACGGTACCTATTTCGGCACCATCCGGCTCATAGAACTGGATCCCAAGACGGGTTTCCGCATGAAGGGCAACAAGGAAAAGGACATCGCTATCGATTGTGAGGCGACCGACCTACTCTACCGTGACGGCTGGTATTATCTGCTGGGTACCCATGGCACCTGCTGTGACGGGGTGAACTCCACCTATAACATCGTGGTAGGTCGCTCCAAGAGCGTGGAGGGTCCATATGTTGATAATGTCGGGCGTGACATGTTCCATGGCGGTGGCAGGATGGTGATTGCCGCAGGAGACCGTAAGACGGGACCCGGACACTTCGGACGTACCGTCATCGACGATGGTGTGGAAATTATGTCATGTCATTTCGAGGCAGACTTCGACCGTAGCGGTCGTTCTGTGCTGGGCATCCTTCCACTGGTGTGGAAGAACGGCTGGCCCGTGGCAGGCGAACAACTTAAGGAAGGGAAATATGCCATCTTCTCCGAGCGTCGCGGCTATAGCTTGGAATTGGCAGTCGATTTCGTCCGTATGCAACAGGAGCGTCAGCGTTTCTGGCAGATGGATCCTAATGAGCCAGTCAAGGTCATCCCCGACCAGAAACTGGAGGAGGTCATCGGTAGCTGGCCACAAGGCGATATTGCCGTCCGTTGCAGCGACTATATGTTCCGTCCCTGGCAGCACTGGGTAATCACCCCGCGTCCAGAAGCTGGCGGACGACTGACGGGTCCGCTTTACGAGATTAAGATAGATGGTACCAACAAGGCACTGACAGCTACTGCTAGTCTGGAACTGACCACCAAGGAGTTTCAGGGGGAAGATGCCCAGCTCTGGTGGATTGAGCAGTTGACCGACGGTACCTACCGTGTCATGCCTTTCGCTATTCCCGGACAGGAAGGTCCCAACAAGAAATATTGTCTCTACTCTGCCGGTGACAGTACGCCCACACTTGCCGTATATGAATTCAGTACGGATAACTCTAAATGGAATTTCCGTCAACAATAACTTTTAATATGAACTAAAACCATCACAGGCTATGAAGAAAGGATTATTTTATGTATCATGCCTTACCTGTCTTCTGGCAGGATGTAATACTTCTACAGACATGGAACAACAGATTAACGAACTCTATGACAGAATGTCGCAAGAGGAGCGTATCGCTCAGTTGAAGAGTATGTATATGGATGAACTCTTTGATGGGCAGGGAAAACTGGATACGGCAAAATGCCGTCAACTGATCCCCTATGGTATCGGACATTTCTCACAGTTCGCCTTACAGAAACCGACAGAGCCCAATGTCCTTCGCGACCGTGTGGCTGCAGTACAGGACTGGTTGATGAATCACACCCCGAACGGTATTCCAGCCCTCTTCCATGAGGAGGTGCTGTCAGGTATCGATACACAGGGAGCCACTATCTATCCCCAACAGATTGGACAGGCTTGTTCGTTCAATCCTGAACTGGCAGAGGTGAAGACTCGTCAGATCAGTACCACCATGCGTAAGATGGGTGGTATCTTTTCTTTGTCGCCCATGGTGGATGTCTGTCGTACACCCAGTTTCAACCGCTTGGAGGAATCCTATGGAGAGGACGGCTATCTGTCGGCGGTGATGGGTACCGCCTTCGTCAAGGGACTGCAACAGGGTGACCTTAGGAAAGGAGTGGGGACCTGCTCGAAGCACTACCTCGGCTATGGTGGAGGCGGTGATGCGGAAGAGAAAGAACTGATGGAGGAAATCCTGCTGCCCCATGAGACGATGATTCGTCTGGCAGGCAGCAAGGCGGTCATGCCGGGCTATCATGCCGTACATGGCACGAACTGTGTCGCTAATAGCGAGATATTGCAGGATATCCTGCGCGGCTATGTCGGTTTCGACGGCATGGTGGTCAGCGACTATACCGCCATCGACCAGATACCCGACCAGAAGGATGCCGTGACCAAAGCGGCTACCGCCATCAATGCGGGTAATGATGTGGACTTCCCCTTTGGCGCGAACTACCAGTATCTGCAACAAGCCATCGACAAAGGACTGGTGAAGCCGGAAGTCCTGGAGCGTGCCGTGAAGAACGTGCTCCGCTATAAGTTCCGTGCTGGTCTCTTCGACAAGAATCCGTATCTGTACAGCACAGAGAAGATTGTCCTTGACACCCCGGAAGAGCATCAGACAGCGGAGATGGCGACTCAGTCAGTGGTGCTATTGGAAAACAAAGGCATCTTACCCATCTCGGCAAATAACCAACAGCCAAATGCCAAAACCTTAAATATCCTCCTCACTGGTCCTAATGCCAATACCATGTGGGCGATGTGTGGTGACTATTCTTTCCCTGCTATGTCTTATTTCTGGAAGAGAATAGAAAAGGATCTAGACCATCCGCATACCATCACCCTGTTGGAGGGTATGACGACACACAAGCCCGCAGGAGTGAACCTCCTGTATTCCCGTGGATGTGACTGGACCGAGGAGATTGAGACGAAATACGGGGAAGGCGGTGATGAGCGTGCCTGGGAGTATGAACTCCTCCATCGCAAGGTGGATGCCGGTGAAAAGGCAGATCAGGCGGAGGCACTGAACATGGCGAAACAGGCTGATGTCATCGTTGCCGCTGTCGGTGAGAACGTGATGCTCTGCGGTGAGAACCGTGACCGTCAGGGACTCCGTCTGCCTGGCAAACAGGAGCAATATGTAGAAGAACTGATCAAGACAGGCAAGCCGGTCATACTGGTAATCTTCGGCGGTCGTGCCCAGGTAATCTCCGGTCTTGCCGACCGTTGCGCCGCTGTCATCCAGGCTTGGTATCCTGGTGAGGAGGGCGGAAATGCCGTCGCTGATATCCTGTACGGTAAAGTCTCTCCGTCAGCCAAACTCGCCGTCAGTTATCCGAATGCAGAGATTTACGAGCCTGTCTGCTATAATTATTCCGTAGAAAAGGATCCGCGTATCCAATGGCCCTTCGGTTATGGTCTTACCTATACCACTTTCGACTATAAGAACCTGCAGGTGAACAGCAAGGCACAGACAACGGATGAGTCAGTGGATTTGACCTTCCAGGTGAAGAACACAGGAAAGGTGGCTGCCGACGAGATTGTACAGATATATCTCTCTCCCACAAAACCAGACCAGCATATCCGTCCTATTCAACTGCAGGGCTTTGCCCGTGTGTCACTGGAGCCTGGACAGACCAAGACGGTCACAACCCGTCTCTATGTCGAGCAGATGGGATTCTACAGTCATCAGGGTGGTGTCCGCCAATGGAACATCGAACCGGGCACGTTCATTATCAAGGTGGGAGCATCCTCTGCGGATATCCGGCTTCAGCAGGAAGTCGTGTTGGAAGGCAAGACGGTCAGCAAACCGCTCCGTGACTATTATTTCTCAGAAACCATCGTATCAAAATAGAAAATATGAAAAACATCTTATTATCAGTGATGATGCTGTGTGACCTGACCGCACAAGCGCAGCCTGCCGGAGATTTTGGCGGCTTTCAAAAGCCAGAAGTGAAACTGGAGACATCACAACAATGGAAAGATATTAACTATGCTGATGACGGACAGGCTTATCATACCTGCGATATCTACCTGCCTAAACAAGAGAAAGACAGCTATCCCGTAGTGATTCATATCTACGGCAGTGCCTGGTTTAACAACAACGGGAAAGGGGTTGCTGATCTAGGGACGATCGTCAAGGCATTGTTAGATGCAGGTTATGCGGTAGTATGCCCTAATCACCGTTCCAGCATAGATGCCCAGTGGCCTGCCCAGATTCAGGATATCCGTGCCGTGGTACGCTTTGTGCGAGGAGAAGCAGAAAAATACAAATTCGACCCGTCATTCATCGCCACCAGTGGTTTCTCTTCTGGTGGTCATCTTGCTACCATCACTGCCACAACCAGTGGTATGAAGACAGCTACCGTCGGTACGGTTACCCTCGACCTTGAGGGTACTGTCGGAAAATATATCGACCAGCCCAGTTGTGTGAATGTTGCTTGCGACTGGTCCGGTCCCGTTGACCTGACGGCGATGGACTGTGGCGAGCACATGACCATGGTAGAAAACAGTCCGGAGGATGTGTTGTTGAAGTCAAAATTCGACAAAGAGCCTGACAAATATCGCAGTCTCAGTGCCGTCGAGTATATTGACCCGAAGGATCCTCCCATCATCATCTTCCATGGTGAGAAGGATAATGTAGTACCCTGCTGTCAGGGTAAGAAGTTCTATGAACTGTTGAAGGCTGCCGGTGTCACGACAGAGGCCACCTTTGTTCCTGAAGGTGGTCATGGCATGGGTATGTACAGTGAGGAGAACCTGCAGAAGATGGTGCGTTTCCTCAAAAAAGTCAGAAGCCAGCATCTGCCGGCCAGGAGCCGCATCATTGAGGATGGCGGTACGGGAGCCTATAAGGTCATTATGAAAGAAGAGCCGTCGCTCAGTCGGGAACATACTCTTTTTATACCTCAGGACCTCTCTAAATTCGACCAAAAGCATCCGTTGCCCGTACTGGTCTGGGGTAACGGTGCCTGTGCCAACTCCCCCTGGGAACACATGAACTTCCTCAACGAGATTGCGTCTCACGGCTATATCGTACTCGCTACCGGTGAGATTCCCATGGTGGATGAATGGTATAAAGGTCCGATGTCACGGGCAGAGCAACAGATAGAGAGTCTGGACTGGATATTCGCCCAGAATGCCGACCCTGCCTCACCGTATTATCAGAAGATAGACACCAAGAACGTGTGTGTCGCAGGTATGTCATGCGGTGGTTTGCAGACCCTCTTTAACTGTGCCGACCCGCGTATTACCGCCATTATGATCTGCAATAGCGGACTCTTCAAACAATCAAATGCTGCCCAGGCTGTTGGCGGTATGCCCATGCCTCCGAAGGAGAAACTGAAGGATATTCATTGTCCGGTTATCTATATCTTAGGCGGTAAGACCGATATCGCCTACGAGAACGGCATGGACGACTTTCACCTCATCCAGCACGTACCAGCCTGTGCCGCGAATTTCCCCGTTGGTCATGGCGGAACCTACCGTGATGCTCATGGCGGTGAGTTCACGGTTCCTGCCCTTGCCTGGCTCAACTGGCAACTGAAAGGCGACCAGCAGGCTGCCAAGATGTTCATTGGCAAGAATCCTCGGCTCCTCCAGCGTAAGGACTGGACACTGGAGACCAACGCTCTTTTCGATAAGTTAAAATAGACGATCAAAATATGAGGAAACAACTGTCCACACTCGTTGTATGCTTGCTTTGGTCATGGACTGCTGTCATGGCTCAGGGAGGTATAGGTATGTCACCCAACGGAAAGATATCGGTAGAGGTGAAAGACCAATGTGTAGTCATCCAATATGGGCAACAACTTGTATTGGAAGTCAGGACACCGACAGACCAGGGATTGCTGTTTGTCGGGAAAGTGACTGCTGACTATCAGATGTTGACGGGCAAGCGTCAGCATTGTCAGAATGAGGCGAACGAATATCAGGTGGGTAAGGCTGTCCTGCGCATCTACAATGACGGTATAGCCTTGCGGGATGCGGATGTTGCCTATCGTATCCCAGAGGGTACCCCGCGCTGGATGCAGCAGTGGTGTGATTCCTATGAGGGTTTCTTCCCATTTGCCACGACGTATAAGGTAGAGCCTATCCCGTCGTATAGCGGTATTTCGAAATCCGCAGAGGGATGGAACAACCGTTGGGGATATCCGGCACTCATAGAACCGCAGAAAGGAGTGTTTACCCTGATTACCGAGGCGAATATCGAGAAAGGACAAAGTGCTTCCTGCCTGTACAATGATGGGGAATGGTTCCGTGTGACACCAGCAGAAGGAATCACTGGGAAAACCAGTGACCACACGCCTTGGCGAGTAGTCATCATCGGTACCTTGAAAGATGTGGTAGAGTCGACCTTGGTGACGGATGTCAGTAAGCCTTGCAGGATTGCTGATACCAGTTGGATTCATCCGGGAGTAGTGTCCTGGGTTTACTGGGCATACAACCACGGTTCCAACGACTACGATATTATCAAGAAATATGTGGATATGGCAGCAACGCTTCATCTCCCTTATGTCCTGATTGATGCGGAATGGGATGAGATGAAGGCTCCTTACACCATTGAGGATGCCGTCAACTATGCCAGGTCTAAGAGTGTCAAGCCACTGATTTGGTACAACTCCAGTGTTGGCTGGGTAGACGGTGCTCCCACTCCGAAGTTCCGCCTGAACAAGTCTGAGGACCGTGAGAAGGAATTTGCCTGGTGTGAAAAGATGGGAGTGGCAGGTGTGAAGATTGACTTCTTCTCTGGTGACAACCAGAAGAACATGGATTACTGTATCGACCTGTTGGAGAGTGCAGCCGGTCATCACCTGCTGGTCAATTTCCATGGAGCCACCATCCCTCGTGGCTGGCAGCGTACCTATCCGAACCTCATGTCAACAGAAGGAGTCTATGGCGCGGAATGGTATAATAACGTTCCGACATTCACTGACAAGGCGGCATGCCATAATGCCACGCTGCCCTTTACCCGTAATGTGATCGGTCCGATGGACTATACTCCCTGTACGTTCAGTGATTCCCAGCATCCCCATATCACGACGAATGCCCATGAACTTGCCCTTACTGTCCTCTTTGAGTCGGGACTGCAGCATCTCGCCGATAAGCCGGAGAGTTACTTTGCCCAACCTGATCAGGTACAGCAGTTCCTGTCAGAACTCCCCAGCGTATGGGATGAGACCTTCCTAATTGACGGCTATCCCGGTCGTTTCGTCATCCTGGCACGCCGTAGCGGTCACCGCTGGTATGTGGCAGGCATCAACGGACTGGACGTGCCCCAGTATTTTAGTGTCTCCCTTGACTTTATGCAGAATGACCAGAAGATAACCGCCTTTGCGGATAGTGAGCACTCATCTTGGGATATCCGTACAATGAATAAGGTTCCCCGCGAGATTCACCTGCAGCCTCGTGGCGGTTTTGTATGGGTCATAGAATAATCAAAAACATAAAGATATGAAAAAGACAAAACTAACAACACTCTTATGCTTGCTGGGCTTCACCTCCCTGCAGGCACAGAATCCTTTTGTACAGACCTGGTGTACCTCTGACCCGGCTCCCATGGTCCATGGCGGGACAATGTATGTGTATACCGGACATGATGAGGATAATGCCGACTTCTTCTGGATGCAGGAATGGCGTGTCTATTCCACGCAGGATATGGTCAACTGGACGGATCATGGTTCACCCCTTGCTCTGGAAAGTTTCTCCTGGGCTGACGACCGTGCCTGGGCGAGTCAGTGTGTGGAACGAAACGGGAAGTTCTATTGGTATATCTGTGCTCATTCCAAGATTTCCAACGGTATGGCGATCGGTGTTGCCGTAGGTGACTCCCCGACAGGTCCTTTCCGGGATGCCATTGGAAAACCGCTCTTTGAGAACGGCTCATGGGATCATATTGACCCCACGGTACTCATCGATGACGACGGACAGGCATGGCTGATGTGGGGTAATCCTCAGTGCTACTATCTGAAACTGAACGAGGACATGATTTCGTACAGTGGAGAACTGGGACTACTTGACATGACGGAGGAAGCTTTCGGTGGTCCTGTCATGAGCAAGCGTGAAAAGGGAAAACAATATAAGGATAGTTATGTGGAAGGCCCGTGGCTCACCAAGCGTAATGGCACTTATCAACTGCTGTATGCTGCTGGTGGTGTACCAGAACATATCTCCTACAGTACTGCTCCCTCTCCTACAGGTCCTTGGAAATATGCAGGCGAGATCATGCCGCTCTGTGATACGAAGTCATTTACTAACCACTGCGGTGTAGCTGACTACAAAGGACATAGTTATTTCTTCTACCACACAGGGAAACTGCCCAATGGTGGCGGTTTCGGACGCAGTGTGGCTGTCGAGGAGTTCAAGTATAATGCCGACGGCTCCTTCCCCACTATCATGCCAACGGATGAGGGTGTGAAGCCCTTGGAGAAATTCGACCCCTATCGTAAAGTGGAGGCTGAGACGATGGCTTTCTCAAAGGGTGTCAAAACAGAACAAAATGACGAAGTGGGCGTCTATGTGACTGATATCCACAACGGTGACTATATCAAACTGCAGAACGTCCATTTCTGCTACAAGATGCCTCGTACCTTCACGGCTCGTGTCGCCAGTGGTCTGCGTGGTGGACAGATAGAGATACGTCTCGACAGCGTCGCAGGAAAACTCCTCGGTACACTCAACGTACCTGGCACGGGCGGCTGGGAGAAATGGCAGACGCTGACAGCCGATCTGGATGTCCTCGACGGTTACCCCGAACTCTTACATACCCGTGACCTCTATCTGGTGTTCAAAGGTCGTAAAGGTCCGAAACTCTTTAACTTCGACTGGTGGGAGATACGGGGATTAGAGCAGGTGAACATGCCGCTCTTCCAGACCAAATATACCGCTGACCCCTCTCCGCTCGTTGTGGGCGACACTTTATTCTTATATACGTCGCACGATGCCTCACCTGAGGATATCCCCGATGAGAATGAGAAGAGTTCGGCAGGATTTTTTATGTACGACTGGCTGTTATGGTCTACCACTGATATGGTGAACTGGACGGAACATGGAGCTGTCGCCTCTTTGAAAGACTTTCCCTGGCGTAGTCGTGAGAATGGTGCCTGGGCAATCCAAACTGTAGAGCGTAATGGCAAATACTACCTCTATGCCCCATTGCATGGACATGGTATCGGTGTATTGGTGGCTAATTCTCCCTATGGTCCTTTCAAGGATCCTCTGGGCAAGCCGTTGGTATGGGATCAGTCAAACTGGTTTGACATCGACCCGAGTGTCTATACTGACGATGACGGACAGGCATATATGTATTGGGGCAATCCCCATACCTTCTGGGCAAAGCTGGGCAGCGACATGACCTCGCTGACAAGTGAGGTGACGAAGTTGCCGCATATCCCTAACTATCAGGAAGGTCCTTGGTTCTATAAGAGGAGCCTCACCCCCAGCCCCTCTCCAAAAGGCGAGGAGAGCAAATACTATTTGGCTTTTGCCTCTACTTGTTGTCCGGAGGCTCTCGGCTATGCCATGAGTGACTCACCTACGGGTCCTTGGGAATGGAAGGGTTATATCATGAAACCCACCCAGCGCGATAGGGGTAATCATCCCGGTATCTGTGACTATAAGGGCCACTCATATGTCTTCGGACAGAACTATGACCTGATGCACCTTGATACCTATATCCATCATGAACGTCGCAGTGTCTCTGCTACGGAGATTACCTACAATGCCGACGGTACCATTCAGGAAGTACCTTACTGGATGGATCAGCAGCCTATAAAGCAGTTGCACTGGTTGAACCCATACCAGCGTGTAGAGGCAGAGACAATGGCATGGGGCTATGGACTGAAGTCTTCGAAGATGGGTATCCAGAATACGGGTGTGGTGGCTGACATGCCTACATCCACTGGTAAGAAGAATATGTATATCTACGACATCAACGACGGTGAGTATATCCGCCTGCGTGGTGTGGACTTCGGAATGGGTGCGAAGAGTTTCGCCATGATGGCGGCAGCTACTGGCAGTTGCACCATCACCCTGCGCCTCGACGGTATTCATGGTCCTGTCATCGGTACTGTCACCATCGGCAAGACAGGCAGTGTGGAGAAATACAAGTCGTTTAGCACAAAGGTAAAGGATGCCACAGGTATCCATGACCTCTATCTCTGTTTCAGCGATGCCAGTGGCGATGTGCGTCTCGACTGGTGGCAATTCAAATAATAACTAGATACACATGATTGATAATATGAAGAAACTTGCTTTTCTACTGCTGACGCTATGCACTGCCATGACGGCAAATGCACAGAACCCCTATCTCCCTCTCTGGGAACATCTTCCTGACGGTGAACCCCGTGTCTTTGAGGATCCTGACAATCCAGGTAAATACCGTGCGTATATCATCGGATCGCATGACACCAATTATACAGCTTATTGTGGCAGTGATATCCGTATGTGGTCGGCTCCCGTGGAGGATTTGAGCCAATGGCGCGACGAGGGTCCGATTTTCTCCTGGTATGTGGACGGACAGTGGGACACGATGTTTGCGCCCGATCTGGTGGAAGTGAAGGATAAGACGACAGGTAAGAAAACCTATTACCTCTATCCCCACTCTCGTGGCTGGCGACGTGTTCCGATGGTCTGCAAGGGTGACCGTCCCAACGGTCCTTTTATGCCTGTTAACCTGACGGAAGACGGACGCCAGTGCGTACCTGGATCGCTTATCGACTTCGACCCCTCCGTATTTATCGAGAATATTACTGACAAGAAAGACCCCGACTACAATATCGGCTTTCGTGCCTATGTATTCTACGGTTTCCAGCATTCTACAGCCTGTGAGCTCGACCAAAACACGATGTACTCGAAGCGTGAGGGTACGGAACTCATTGACCCCTTCATCCCTGCTAGCAGTGCAGACGGTCGCTTGCTCGACAAGGGGGGCAGCGAGTACAAGGCACTCTATCAGGGACAGAATCCGCTCGACTTCAATTTCTTCGAGGCATCGTCTATCCGTCAGGTGGGCAACAAGTACGTCATGGTGTTCAGCGGCTATAGCGGCAAGGAGTATGGCTTGGGCAATACCAACTCTGCCCTGCGCTATGCCTTCGGTGACTCACCTCTCGGTCCTTGGCGTTCCGGTGGTGTGTTGGTGGACTCCCGTGGTGTGGTAGCCGGTGAAAACGGTGCAAAACTCATCACTACCAATGCCGGTCATAATACACATGGCTCTATAGAGGAAATCAACGGTCAGTGGTATGTTTTCTACCACCGTCCTCCGCGTGGTTTCGGCTATGCCCGTCAGGCAATGGTCGCTCCCGTGAAGATTACCTGGGACAAGAAACCCGTGGCAAAAGGCGGTGTGGTAAAAATTACAGGTTATGACCCTTATACGAAGGATCAAGAATGGACGGCTGCTGCCTCCGACGGCAATACCTATACGGGAGCCGAGGTCACCAGCGAGGGTTTCCAAATCTTCGGTCTGCCCCCTTATGACTATTACTCCGCCGGTTATGCCTGTTTCATGACAGGTGGTACCAACAGCAACGAGTGGATGCAGGACAACCACGACGTGTGGAACAATAGTATGGATCTTGCTGGCATCACCAATGGTGGTATCGTCGGTTTCAAGTACTTCGGCTTCGGTGGTCTTGCCCAAGATACGAAGGGTATTAAAGCTTTCGAAGGTATCAAGAAAGGCGATAACGCCCATCTTTACCTGAACCTGACATCCAGCGGCAAGGGAGCCTTCATGATTCACATCAAACTCGATGATCCCTGGAAGGGTGAGGAGATTGGAGTTATCAATGTCGACGATAAGTTCCCCGCCAATCAGGTACTCACTGTTTCTACGTTAGTTCCTGCCGTTGAAGGACTCACGGGTAAACACGCCGTCTATCTCGTGACTGAGGGGCCGGAGGTAAAGGCTCCAGAACGTCCCCGTTGGGGGGCTCCCCGTGGTCCGCAGCGCCCACAGGGGCTCTTCGACCTCCACGGCATCGGTTTCTCAAAAACTGATGCCTGTCCTGTTCCCAAAGTACCTTCAGTGACCATCACTGCCGACGGACAGAAGTTGGTAATTCCCATTACGCCTATCCGTTTCACCAATCTCAACGGCTATACCGACCAGACTCGTTATCAGGTCTATGGGCTGGTGAAGAATGGCACGAAGTTGGAAGCAACTTCTGATGTACCTGGTGTGCAATTTGAGATTAGTCCTATCGTAGAGGGACGTGCCACCATCAAGGCAACCTACAATGGCTTAACGAAAATTTTCCTTATTAACTAATATAGATGATATGAAAATGATGCTATCAAAGATGCTGGCACTTACCTGCCTGGTGTCCATGTCTTCCACATTATATGCGCAGGATACTCCTGATACGAATTATACTACCCTTCATACGGAGAAGATTCAGAATCCGATGTTGTGGGCGGATGTTCCTGATCCTGATGTCATCCGTGTGGGCGACACGTTCTATCTCGTGTCCACCACTATGCACTTGATGCCTGGTGCTCCCATCATGAAGTCGAAAGACCTGAAAAACTGGGAGACGATGGGTTATATCTTCGATAAACTGACAGACTCACCGAAGTACGACTTGCAACAGGGTACTGCTTACGGACGTGGTCAGTGGGCTACTTCCCTGAAGTACCATAACGGGAAGTTCTATGCATTGCTGGCTCCCAACGAACAGGGGGCGATGGGCGACACGTATATATTCTCCGCCGAGAAGGCAGAAGGTCCGTGGACCATTGTCTCCCGTATGCGTCACTTTCATGACTGCTCGCTTTTTTTCGATGATGATGGGCGCGTGTATGTCATCTATGGCACGGGGGAGTTGATGGAACTGAAACCCGACCTCTCCGACGTGATAGAAGGGACACACATGCGTATCTTCCAAAAAGAAGCCGATGAGACTGGACTCTTGGAGGGAAGTCGTGTCATCAAACATAACGGTAAGTACTACCTGCTGATGATCTCTCATGTCTATGCTCCTGGCAAACATCGCCGTGAGGTGTGCTATCGTGCCGACGATATTCATGGTCCTTACGAGAAACAGGTCATCTTGGAGAGTGAGTTCGGCGGTTTCTCCTATGAGGCACAGGGTACGATTGTCGACACCCAGGACGGTGACTGGTATGGTATCATCTTCCAAGACCGTGGCGGTGTAGGACGTGTACTCACCGTGATGCCTTGTCGCTGGATTAATGGATGGCCGATGTTAGGCGACGAGAATGGCAAGGTACCCGACGAGGTACGTCCGTTGGTAAGCGGAGAGCCTGAGACAGCCATTGTGAAGGGTGATGATTTCTCTGACTCCAAACTAGGACTGCACTGGCAGTGGAACCACAATCCCATCGATGAGGCGTGGAGCCTGACGGAACGTCCTGGATTCCTCCGTCTGAAGACCAATCGTGTGGTGAATACCCTTTATCTTGCTCCTAACACACTCACACAGCGTATGGAGGGACCGCAGTGTAGCGGTGCTGTCACCATGGACCTCTCGAAGATGAAAGACGGCGACTGTGCAGGACTGGCTGCCTTCAACAGTGATACGGGTGCCCTGGTGATTAAAAAGAAGGGCAAGAAATTCGTGCTGGAGATGGTTGAGATGAAGGTGGAACTCTCCGACCGAGACAAAGAGGTGACAAATTTTGAGGAGAAGGTTATCGAAAGCGTGGAACTGAAACAGGACAAGATATGGCTGCGTATTGATGCTGATTTTCGTCCTGGTGAAGGTGGCAGACGGTTTGGTGGTGCCGACATGGCAACCTTCTATTACAGCCTCGACGGTGAGCAATGGACAAAGATAGGCAGCGACTACCGCATGGGTTTTGACTGGCGCCGTTTCTTCATGGGTTCCAAGTTCGGTATATTCTGCTACGCCACGAAAAAGAAAGGTGGCTATGTAGACATCGGTGAGTTTTGTTATAAAAAGGCAAAAAAGCAATGATAAACAGAAGCCTGAGCATCGCTCAGGCTTCTGTTTATCATTGCTTTTCCGAATGGAACAAAATCGGGAAAAAACAGAACGTCGAAATTCGGCTGAAAATGTTTAATTTTGCAGCCGAATTGTATTATCGTTATGGAGATAGAAGCTATATCACTGGTGCATGATGACATATTATATGTGGAGAACGTCATCGAAATTGCAAAGGCGCAAAGTACGCGCCTGCCCTATAATACACTGGTCTATTGCCAAAGTGGTAAGGTCTTGGTAGAGATGGGATCGCGTGATAATATCAAGGTAGAAGCCGGTCAACTGTTGTTGATACCCGCCCAGAAAACGATCTATCCTATCATGGTGAGCACCGATGTAAAGGCTCGTGCGCTATTTATCTCTGACAAGGCGCTGAAGGGTGCGCTGGGCGGACAGACAGACATCTGGAACAGGGCAATGTACTTGAAAGAGGTATACGTTATCAACCATCAGGAATGGATGGATGGCATGGATTTTTATGTAAGGAGCATCTTCCGTCAACGTGATTTACAACTTAGGGATGAAATCTTGCTGTCGTTTCTCCGTACTATGTTGCTGATGATTTGTGAGAGATTTGTAGAGCATGAGGACGCGATGTACCTAGCCGATGTTTCCACAGTACGCGACAAGGATATCTTCGGCAAGTTCCTCACGCAGATTGCCTCAGAACAGTATAAGCGTCGCCAAGTGTCTTATTATGCCGAAAAACTTTGCCTGACTCCGAAGTATTTGTCAGTTGTCTGTCAGCGGGTTAGCGGCAAAGCCCCCATACAGTGGATTACAGAGAGTACGATGGAGGATTGCTATGCCATGCTGAGAAATACCAATAAGAGTGTGAAGGAGATTTCGGACATTCTCGGATTTCCCAATTCGTCGTTCTTTGGACAGTACTTCCGCCGTCAGGCAGGCATGACGCCTTTGGAGTACCGGGTGAAATATTATCAGATTGGATGAATATGGTAGAAGTGAAAAAGGTGACGTGCAAAAGGGATGTAAGTGATTTCATTCACCTGCCTGACTATATCTACCGCGATTGTCCGCAATATGTGCCTGACCTGCGGAGTGATGTCCGTGTCATGATTACCCCAAGAACGGTAAACGCTGAGCATGGTGCCTTGAATGTCCAGCCTTTTGTGGCTTATCGTCACGATATTCCTGTGGGGCGCATCGTGGGAATCATCAATCAGCGTGCCAATGAGAAATGGCAGACGAAAAGCGTACGTTTCTCGATGATAGAATTCATTGACGACCTTGACGTGTCGGGTGCATTGATAGAAGCTGTATCCAAGTGGGGACAGTCGTATGGCATGACCCGTATACAGGGACCTTTGGGCATCACCGACTTCGACAAGGAAGGCATGCTGTGTGAGAATTTCGACATGACAGGATCGCCTAACACCATCTATAATCCTGACTACTATCCTCGCCACATGGAGGCTCTGGGAATGGAGAAGGAAGTGGACTGGGTACAGATCCGTATCAATGTGCCAAAGGATATTCCTGCTCGATACCGGCGCGTAGCCCAGTATTGCAGGGAACAGATGGGACTGAAGGTCATCAAAGTGACTGACGATATGATTAGCAATAAAGGCTATGGCAAGAAGGTTTTTGACTTATTGAACGTGGCCTACGAGCCGTTGTTCGGATTTACCAGACTCTCGGACGAGCAGGTCAACCAATTCCTGCACAAGTATCTGCCCGTTATAGACAAACAACTGATACCTGTCATTGTAGATGAAAAGAACGAGGTAATAGGTGTGGCTGTTACAATGGGCAGTATTTCACAGGCCATGCGCAAGGCCGATGGCAGTCTGTGGCCGTTGGGCTGGTATCACCTGCTGAAGTCACTGAAGTGGAAGCGTGAGGATAATGCTGAGATGCTGTTGATTGCCGTGCGTCCTGACTTACAGGGCTATGGCGTGAATGCGTTGTTTTTCGAAGATCTTATACCTATATATAATAAGTATGGGTTCCGTTGGGCTGAGACAGGACCGCAGTTGGAGGAAAATGTACGTGAACTGTCACAGTGGAAGCCCCTGCACCCGGAGGTTGTTAAGCGGAGAAGATGCTTTTGCAAGGAATTGAAAGATTAGAGAATTGAAGTTTAATAGAAGATAATATGAATCGTGTAGTAATTACAGGAATGGGAATATGGTCGTGTCTGGGTGTAACGCTCGACGAGGTGCGCCAGTCCCTGTATGAAGGAAAAAGTGGAATCATCAAAAGTCAGGAACGTGTGGATGCTGGTTTCCGTTCACCGTTTACCGCTAACGTTCCACGCCCTGACTTGAAACCGTTTATCGGCCGTAACCAGCGACAATTCATGCCCGAGGAGGCACAGTATGCCTATATGGCGACAAAAGATGCCTTAGAGGCTGCCCGTCTGGATATGGATTATATCGACCAGCATGAGGTAGGCATCATCTATGGCAACGACTCCGTAGCTGAAGCTACAATGATAGCACTCGACAAATTCCGCAATGCCGGTTCAACGGCTGCCTGTGGCAGTGGTGCCATCTTTCAGTCGATGAACTCGACAGTGACGATGAACCTCGCCTGTCTGTTCCATTTGAAGGGTATCAACCTGACAGCTTCTGCAGCATGTGCCAGTGGTTCGCAGTCTATCGGACTGGGGACTCTGCTCATCCGCAATGGATTGCAGGAGTGTGTTGTCTGCGGTGGTGCTCAGGAGGCCAATATGTATGGTGTGGCTTCGTTTGACGGCATTCAGTCATTTGCCTTGCGTGATGACAATGACGCCACAAAGGCCAGTCGTCCTTTCGACCGCGACCGCAATGGATTGGTTCCTGGTGGTGGCGCTGCAACAGTGATTCTTGAAAGCTATGAGAGTGCCGTACGTCGTGGTGCCCCCATCTTGGCTGAAATCGTCGGTTGGGGATTCTCTGGAAATGGCGACCATATCTCAACACCTAATGTAGCTGGACCGGCCCGTTCACTGGAACTCTGTCTGAAAGATGCGAATGTCAATCCGCGAGACATCGGCTATGTGAATGCCCACGCCACCTCGACCAAGATTGGTGATGCGCGTGAGGCTATGGCTATTGGCCAGGCCTTTGGCGACTATAAGGTGCCTGTGACATCGACCAAGAGTCAAACTGGTCATGAGATGTGGATGGCAGGAGCCTCAGAAATCATCTACTCGATGCTGATGATGAAAAACGACTTTATCGCAGGAAGTGTGAACTTCGAGAATCCTGATGATGAGACAAGCTGTGTCAATGTATTAGGAGAAACCAAAGAAATTCATTTCGACCAGTTCCTGAGCAACTCCTTTGGCTTTGGAGGAACCAATTCGACATTAATCGTAAAAAACTTATAAAAACAAAACAACAATGACAAGAAGTGAGATTATTGAGCAGGTCAACGAACTGCTCGCCAACGAGTTTGAAGTAGAAGTTAGTGACATCACCCCAGAGGCAAACATCAAGGAGACATTAAGCCTTGACAGTCTGAGTCTGGTAGATATGGTGGCCCTGTTGCAGGTAAACTACAAGGTGACAATCCCCGTGAGCGAGTTGCACAAGATCCAGTCGTTCAACGACCTGTACGACTACATTGAGCAGAACATTCCTGCATGAAGTATCGGGACGAAGACATCAAGCGACTGATACCCCAGCGTGAACCATTTATCATGGTGGACGAGATAGAGGTTAGTGACGGCACCCATGCCGTTACTAACCTTACCGCTCGTACAGATAATTATTTTATGTTGCCTGACGGCACCATGTCGGAAACAGGACTGATAGAGCATATTGCCCAGTCGTGTTCGGCATTGATGGGTAGTACGGCTATAGAGCAACAGACGGATCATCCGCCTGTAGGGCTCATTGGTGAAGTAAAGCGCTTCGAATGTCAGAGGCGCCCCCGTCAGGATGAAAAGGTGGAAACGACCATTGAATTTGGATTTGTCTTCGGGAATGTGACAATAGCTACAGGCGAGAGTCGTATCGGTGAGGAACTGATAGCCAAGGCTCAACTTAAGATATTTATGCAGCAATGACAAACTCCTTCATTCATATCTATCATTATTTCCGTAACCATCGACTGGTCTGCTGGCTGTCAATGATAGCCCTTTTTGCCTTCTTTGGCTATTTTGCCACACAGATACACCTTGAGGAGGATATCAACAAACTGATGCCGTCGTCGAAAAATGGGGACGGTACTACTAAACTGGCCTTTGCCGACCTGAAGATCAAGGACAAAACATTCCTATTATTCGAAGATACCGGTGGCGCAGGAACCGGTGTACTCCATGAGACCTGTGATGCTTTCGTGGACTCATTGCTGGCAACAGACAAAGATTCCGTCATCGGTAACATCTTTTATCGTTTGGACGAAGACTTGCTACCTGATGCTATTGATTATCTGAGTAACCATCTTCCAGCCTATATTGACACGACGGCATACGCCAGGTTCGACTCCTTGCTGACTCGCGAACATTTCGTCCAACAGATGCAGCAAAACCACGAAGACCTGTTGAGTGAAGTGGGAGAAATGTTCCCGGAACTGATAGAGATGGATCCCATGGGTATGCGCAATGTTCTGGTGGAACAGATGACTTCCCTGTTGAGTGCAGGCAGTTACCAGACCATTGACAACCATTTCTTCGTGCCTGACTCTACCGTGTGCATTGCTTTTATAACTCCCCGTTTCTCATCAACGAATACAGGACAGGGCTCTGCACTCTTTGAACAGCTAAACAAACTGATTAGCCAGTTTGCCACTACTCATCCCAATGTACGTATTACCTATCACGGTACACCCGCCAGTGGCTATTACAACTCGACACAGATCAAACATGATCTGACGACGACCATCACAGGGGCACTGGTGCTGGTACTGGTGTTCCTGCTATTCTGTTTCCGCAGATGGGATACCATTCCCTTGCTGTTGCTCCCTGTCGTTTTCGGTACGTTATTCGGACTGTCGATGATGTACTGGCTGAAGGGCGAGTTCTCACTATTGGCCTTAGGTATTGGCGGTGTCGTATTGGGAGTGGCACTGAGCTATGTGCTCCACATCCTAACCCATCACCAGTATGTAGGAGATGGAGAAAAGATGTTGCGTGACCAGGTAAAACCAGTGCTGTTGGGATGCATTACTACCATTGGGTCCTTTGCAGGACTAATTTTCATCAATACGGCTCTCTTGCAAGACTTCGGACTGTTTGCCGCTTTCGCCATTCTTGGTACAACCCTCTTCTCGCTGACCTATCTGCCTCAGATGCTCAGCAGCAAGGTTAATCCAGCATCCTTTAAGTGGCTCGACCGCATCAATAGCTATCCTTTCGATCAGAAGAAGCCTTTGCTGGCTGTTGTATTCCTGGCTATTGTCATTAGCGTAGGAGCTTACTTTGTAGGCGGCATACGCTTCGATGCCGATATGCATAATCTGGGCTATCTGGACGATATGACGGAATACTCTGAACAATTGCTTAGGAAGAAAACCTATACAGGTGACAAGACTAAGTATTTTGCCAGTCAGGGTAAGACAATGGAAGAGGCTGTAGAAAATTTTGCCATCCTCGACTATAAACTTGACTCCATGCAGCAATTGGGACTGGTGAAGAGTTATACTCGCACCAACCAGATATTCGTACCTATGCGTGTTCAGCAGGAACGTATTCAGGCATGGAAGAATTTCTGGTCTCAGGACCGTCTGGCTAAGGTGTGCATGCTGATAGCCCAGACAGCACCGCAGGCCGACCTCAATGCAGAGGCTTTTGATACTTTCTTCACGACGGCTACTAACGACTATGAGCCAGACTCACTCTATGCTGCAGGACTGATACCTGAGGGGTACCAGTCAACAATGATGGAACAATCGTATGGTGGTGACTATCTCTGCTTCACCTCTGTACGCTGTGCCAATGACTCCGTGCGTAGTAGCGATAGTGACTATATCCGTATCTGTGATGCCATTGCCAGCAATCCGAACCTATTGGTGCTCGACACCTATTATTATACTACGGACACGCTGTTGCAGATGAATGATGACTTCAACGTACTGCAATGGCTCTCTATGCTGTTCGTATTTGTAGTATTGCTCTTGAGTTTCCATTTTAATTTGAAGCATACGTTACTCGGCTTCATGCCCATCCTGCTCAGCTGGCTCATCGTACTGGGCGCTATGGTACTGTTCGACGTGAGGTTTAATCTCATCAGCATCATTATCTCCACGTTTATCTTTGGTATTGGAGTGGACTATAGTATCTTTGTGATGAACGGGCTGATTTCAGACAAAGATAATAAATTACAATATCATAAGACGGCTATTTTGCTGAGTGCTGTCACCCTGCTTACCACGGTCAGCAGTATGTTGATTGCTACTCATCCCGCTATCCGCAGTGTCGGATTCTCTACACTTGTCGGATTGTTGTCTGCCGTCATACTGGCATACGTCTTACAACCTGCTGTATTCAGATGGCTCAACCATTATAAGAAATGAAGTATGATGTTGTCATAATAGGAAGTGGACTGGGGGGACTGATCTGTGCCCGACAGTTGGCACAGTCTGGAAGGAGTGTGCTGGTACTGGAACGGCAGGCACAGCCTGGAGGTTGTCTGCAGAGCTACCGTCGTGACAACATGGATTTTGACACAGGACTCCATTATGTAGGTGGTTTGGCAGAAGGTCAGCCATTGTACGATGCCTTTCAACAGTTGGGATTGATGGGGTTACCCTGGCATAGACTGGATGTCGATGGTTTCGACCAGATAACCATCGGCAGGCAGACCTTCCCGTTGGCAGAAGGATTCGACCATTTCGCTGCCACGCTGGGAGAATACTTCCCCCATGAGAAGGATGGTTTGAGACAGTATGTAAAGATGCTTGAACACCTACCCCCCATGGAGGAAATCAGTCAGGTAGGTGCCTATAATTATCTGAAGACCCTCTTCCATGACCCACTTCTCATCAACGTACTTTCTGGTACAGCCATGAAGATGGAACTGAGACGCGAGTCTTTGCCTCTGTTCAATTTTGCCCATAGTATGAGCAGCTATATCCAGAGCAGTTGGCGACTGAAAGGTAGTGGTAATCTGATAGTCAACTCACTTATAAAAGATATCAAAGACTTTGGCGGAGAAATCATCTGTCATGCAGAGGTGAAGGAGTTGAAAGAGCAGGACGGAAAGATTGTTGCAGCAGAATGTTCTCATGGAAAAACTTATGAAGGAACTATCTTCATCAGTGACGTTCATCCACAGTTGACCTTCAGCTGGATCAAGGAATCATACCTGCTAAAGGGTATCTTCCGCCGCCGCATCAATTCCTTGGAGAATACCCTTGGTATTTTTACGGCATCGCTGGTATTGAAGCCTGATACACTGCCTTATTTCAATCATAACAAATATGTATACAAGAAAGCCAACGTATGGACCTTCTATGAGGACATTGGCGGGGCTGGAGGCGTGATGATCAGTTGCAAAGTTCCTGAAACAGGTAGTTATACAAGACAGATAGACCTGTTGACACCCATGCCATGGACATTTTGTAAGACGTGGGAAGACACGAAGGTCGGTCGTCGTGGTGAGATTTACGAATTGCATAAGGAGCATCTTGCCGATGAATGTATACGTTTGGCTGAAAGGGTTATACCTGGGCTACATGACATGATTGAGAAAAAATATATCAGTACGCCTTTGACATGGCGTGACTATACGCTGTCACCCAGCGGTTCGGCTTTTGGTATCAGGAAAGACTATCGCCAGCCTTTACTGACGATATTATCGCCCAAGACACCGATTCCAAACCTCTTCCTGACAGGCCAGAGTCTGGTACTGCATGGACTGGAGGGCGTGACAAGGACTGCATTTAACACAATAGACACTATCAAGAACTATAAAGTATGAGTAAATATGCATTAGTAACAGGTGGTAGCCGAGGTATCGGACGAGCCATCTGCGTAAAACTGGCCCAGGAGGGTTATCAAGTCATCATCAATTATGCTAGCAACGAAGCAGAGGCACAGAAGACTTTGGAAATAACAGGTGACAATGGAGAGATATTGCGCTTCGATGTCAGCAATGCCGAACAGACACGCACTGCTCTCAGTGATTGGCAGAGCCGTCATCCTGAGGATTATATAGAAGTGGTTGTCAACAATGCGGGTATTCGTCGCGATAATGTGATGGCGCTGATGCCTGAAGATGACTGGCACCGTGTACTTGACATCACACTCTCTGGCTTCTATAATGTCACCCAGCCCCTGCTGCCGGCCATGCAGTTGCATAAGTTTGGACGCATCGTCAACATGGCGAGTGTCAGCGGACTGAAAGGTCTGCCAGGACAAACGAACTATTCAGCTGCGAAGGGTGGTATTATTGCTGCAACAAAAGCTTTGGCACAAGAGGTTGCTCGCCGAGGCATTACTGTCAATGCCGTAGCCCCAGGATTTATCAAGACGGATATGACAGAGGGACTGGACGAGGCTGCACTGAAGAAAACGATTCCTGCCAATCGTTTCGGTACGCCAGAGGAAGTGGCCGACCTGGTAGCTTTCCTGGTATCGCCTAATGCTGGTTATATCACAGGAAATGTAGTATCAATCAATGGAGGACTGTATACTTAGTTTATAGTTAAGAGATAATAGTTAAGAGTTATGAAAGCAAAATTTCTGATTGTAATATTTTGTTTGCTGGCATGCTATGCTAATGCCCAGCAACCTGTTACTAAGGTTTCCCATAGTAAGGCTGTTAAGACCGATGTTGTGACGACAGGTGAGGTAATCATCAAGAAACCCGACTATATCTGTATTTCAACAGATGGCGGTCGGGACCAGTTGCTGATGGACGGTACGAAGTTTACCATGACACAAAAAGGAAAGAAAAATGTTACTGACAGCCGAAAGAATGCGCTATTCGCCGACTTCCACGCCGTGTTGAAAGCCGTTATCAACCAACAGCCTATCCCTACGGGCAATGATATCAAGGTGACAACAACGGGTAATGAGCAGACTGTCACCATCACACCAACGGGCAAGAAACGCCAGATGTTCACCTCGTTTGTGCTTGTCATCGACAGCAAGTCGTCAGCCATGAAGCGACTGCGAATGAATGGACGGAGTGAGAGCTATACAGAGTACACCTTTAAATGAGTATGATGAGACAACCACAAGAGAAAAGCCTGGGCATTGCCCAGGCTTTTTAAATAAAGATCAGGGCTTGATGGGATCCCCCATCTCCGAGTGCTCCGCATCCTTCTCGTCGAGTTTGAAGAGCATGAACTTCGGACTCTCTGTCGTACAAGGTGTCCATGCACCGCCCTCCTTGCCATTAGGATCACTGTACTTGGCGAAGTTGGTCCATGCGGTCAGCATCTTCTCCGTGAGGTCCCAGTCCCCTTGTGTCCAGGGACGCCAGCAGTGTTTCAACGACTTGAAGACAAACCACAGGTCGGAGGAGTGGAAGGCACCTTTCAGACGGTCGGTAATCTCAGGATGCTTGCCGTCGTCGGGTAACGGACGGGCAAACTCATACGCCCATGCCTTCTTGCCCTGAGCGTTACGCACCTTACAGAACTCTGCGATACCGGGAGCCATGTCACCCATGTCGTTCAAGGTATAGCCGATCATATAGGGAATATCGGCGATGGTGCCGCCACGGGTCGCCTCATCGAAGTTCTTCGTACATACATATCCTTCCACGATAGGACGCTGCATCAGGAACACGTCGGTCTTGTTCACCATGTTATACAACTGTGGGATGGTGTACATAATCTCCGTGGAGGCTGCGCGTAACTTAGTGATGTCCGTCAGTCCTGCCCAGTCCATCACCTTCTTGGTCTCAGCCTCACTCTCGGCAAGGGTGGGGTTGTAGGTGAAGAACTTATTGACAGGGGTGGCTGGCTTGCCCTCCTCACCGTCCTTGGCAGGTACGTTGATGCCGCCGCCGCTCATGATGACAGCCTTATGGAATAGTCCACGGGTTAACGGTGACTCACAGAGGGTGCGTACACTGCCGGCTCCGGCACTCTGTCCGAAGATGGTCACGTTGTCGGGGTCTCCGCCAAACTGGGCGATATTCTGCTTTACCCAGATCAGCGACTGTATTTGGTCAAGGATACCATAGTTGCCTGACACATGATGAGGACTCTCTGCAGAAAGTGCGGGATGCGTCATGAAACCGAAGATTCCCAGACGGTAGTTGATGGTCACCAGCACGACATCCTTCGATGCCCACTCTTGTCCGTCAAACTCAGGCTCTGAGCCCCATCCCTCACGGTAACCGCCACCATGGATCCACAGGGCGACAGGGAGTTTCCTGTTGATATCACCGGGAGCTTTTGTCCATACATTCAGGTAGAGACAGTCCTCGCTATAGGGAGCCTCGTCGCCATAGCCCCATTCAGAGGCATAGAAACCGGGATAATGCACTGCCTGATAGCCAGGATGTCCGAACTTGTCACAGATTCGTACGCTGTCCCATTTCACCACGGGCTGTGGCTCTTTCCAGCGCAGGTCACCGATGGGAGGAGCGGCATAGGGAATGCCACGATAGACATACACTCCGGGATTATCGGCTAATACACCCTGTATCTGACCGCCTTCAATGGTTAGAATGGGATTGTCCGCATCCTTCTGGTTGGGTTGACAACTCACAAAGAGCAACAGCGTTAACGCGAATAATAAGTTTTTCTTCATATCAATTTATAGTTTATGTAGGTTTATGATGATGACAAAGATACGATTTTTCCTGCTATCCTGTTTCCGTTTTGCTTCTCTTTTTTCAGAAATGTTACATCATATAGGCATTTATGATACATTTTACATTCTCTTTTACTCACTAAATCAAAATTTTACACTATCTTTGCAACATGAATCTATTTTCCTCATTATGTTTATGCTGTGCCATGGCACAGCCGTTCGGAAACGGACAGGTGACTGTCAAGAAGGTGGCAAAGAATGCTGTGCGTGTCCAGTATACCGAGAAAACCGTTCGGGACACTATGCCCGACTGGTTGTATGTCAATCACGAGGAGGTCGGTAACGACCTTCAGGTGGAAGTGGATAACACCCATGGGACACTGGTTGTCAAGACGCCCGACGGCAAGCCCGTCTTCAAGGCGACCCGTCACCAGATGGAGAACGGGGGTGCCTCCCTTGCCGTCGCCTCCCCAAAAGACGAGTACCTCTATGGACTCGGACAGTTCCAGGACGGCTATCATAATATCCGGGGACTTTCCCGTCGGTTGACACAGGTGAACACGCAGATATCCATCCCTATGATGGTATCCAGCAAGGGCTATGGACTGCTGTGGAACAACTACGGACTCACGGAGTTCAATCCCAGCAGACAGGCTGTCACCCTCACCCTTGCCAATAGCCAAGGACAGAAAGCCAAAAGCCAGATTGTCAACGTCACCTCCACGGAGGGCGGAAAACAGGAGGTCCGCGAGCAGCATATCTACAAGGCGACGTTCTCTGTGAAGAAAGAGGGGAACTATGCTTTGCTCCTTGACGTGGGACAGAAGATGGCGCGCCGCCATCACCTCACTATCGACGGAGAGACGGTCATTGAGATGCAGAACCTCTGGCTTCCGCCTACCGCCTCGACCATCGTACACCTCAAGAAGGGAAAGCACCGCCTCAGTGCGGAACTATCGAAGGGCGACCGGCCTGTCGTCTACTACCGCCCCGTCATCGACGAGACGGTATTCCATTCGCCCGTCGCAAAAAGTGTAGACTATACCGTGTTCATCGGTACCCCTGATGAAATTATCGCCACTTATCGTGAACTGACAGGCAAGGCTCCGCTGATACCCCGTTGGGCAACAGGCTATATTCACTGCCGGGAGCGTTTCCACTCCCAAGACGAAATCCTGCAGACCGTCGACCGTTTCAAGCAGGAGGAGATGCCCCTGGATGTCATTGTACAGGATTGGCAGTACTGGGGAAAATACGGATGGAACTCCATGCGCTTTGACGAAGACCACTACCCTGATCCGAAACGGATGACGGACAGTCTGCACCACCAGGGGGTGAAACTGATGGTCAGCGTATGGTCGAAGATCGATAAGAATTCGGAAGTGGGGCGACAGATGGAACAGGAGGGACACTATATCCCTGAAACCGACTGGATAGACTTCTTCTCCCCGGAAGCTGCCCAATCTTATTGGCAGAACTTCAGTCAGCGACTGTTGCCGCTGGGTATTGACGCGTGGTGGCAGGATGCTACAGAGCCTGAGAATGACGACCTGGCAGGGCGACGCGTCAACCACGAGAGATGGTCTGGTGAAGAGGTCCGTAATGTCTATCCCCTGCTGGTCAACAAGACGGTCTACGAGGGACTGCGCCACGACCAGCCCGGGAAGCGTCCGATGATCCTGACCCGTTGCGGCTTCCCTGGTATCCAGCGTTATGGTTCTGCCCTGTGGTCGGGTGACGTGGGTAACGATTGGGAGACGTTCCGCCGCCAGTTGACGGCAGGACTGGGCATGCAGGCGGCAGGCATCCCCTGGTGGACCTATGATGCCGGCGGTTTCTTCCGTCCTGGTGACCAGTATACTAATCCCGATTATATCGAAAGGATGTTGCGGTGGATAGAGACCTCTGTCTACTTGCCCCTGATGCGTGTCCATGGCTATATGAGTAATACGGAACCGTGGAACTACGGCAAGGAGGCACAGGACATCATCAAGGACTGTCTGTTGGAACGTTACCATCTGCAGCCGTATATCTACACGGAGGCGGCAGCCGTCACCAGTGATGGCTCCACACTGATGCGCCCGTTGGTATTTGACTTCACCGGTGATGAGGAGGCGTTACGCCAGAAACACGAGTATATGTTCGGTAAGTCACTGCTTGTCAGTCCGGTCACCGAACCGGGTGTCACGACGTGGAAGACCTACCTGCCTAAGAACACGGCGGGATGGTATGACTACCGTACCAAACAGTATTATGACGGAGGACAGACAGTCACCACTCCCATTGACAAGACACGTATCCCTGTCTTCGTCCGTGGCGGCAGTATCCTGCCCCTCGCCGTCAATCCCTATGTCGCCTCTAAGACGCTGCACACGCCCATGGAGATCCGTGTCTATCCCGGTGCCGATGCGATCTATACGCTCTATGAGGATGACGGATATACGAATGACTATGAGCAGGGCGCCTGTTCACGTATAACCTTCCTGTGGGACGACGGTCAGCAGCGATTGACTATCGGGCAACGAGAGGGGACGTTCAGGACGATGCCAGAGCAGCGGCAGTTTGTGGTCACCTTGCCCAACGGCAAGGTTATAACCGTTAACTATAGCGGATCACAACTTTCCATTCAATAATCTTTTTCTAGAAAAAGAATAAATTTATACAATATGTTACATATAAAATAATAAATGATACATTTAAGGATATGAGGAATGAAAAATAGTGACTAACTTTGCAAACGCACATTTAGAGTCCCTTGATAAGGGACAGCTATAGCGCAAGGATAAAAACAAAAAACTATGAGAAAATTATTTTTACTGACCGTATTGCTCGTAAGCAGCACGTCCATTTTTGCACAGTGGGGACGCCCTGTAGACTATTCTGCAGGACCTGGTTTGAAGGATGCCTATAAGGATTTCTTCACGATCGGTGTGGCTGTCAATCAGACGAATGTGACTGATCCCGCTCAAATCGAGATTATCAAGAAGCAGTTTAACAGTGTGACTGCCGAGAATGACTGGAAGCCAGGCGAAATCCATCCAGAAGAGGGCGTTTGGGACTTTGAGAAGGCCGACAGGATTGCCAACTTCTGCCGTGAGAACGGTATCAAGATGCGTGGTCACTGTCTGTGCTGGCACTCTCAGTTTGCCGACTGGATGTTTACCGACAAGAAAGGTAAGCCCGTGAAGAAAGAGGTGTTCTACAAGCGTCTGCGCGATCATATCCATACCGTAGTAAACCGCTATAAGGATGTGGTATATGCTTGGGATGTCGTGAACGAGGCGATGGCCGACGACAACATGATGTTCCGTTCTTTCCGTCCAGGTGCTGCTGCTCCCAGTCCCTATCGTCAGAGCAAGCACTTCCAGCTCTGCGGCGACGAGTTCATCGCCAAGGCTTTCGAGTTTGCCCGCGAGGCTGACCCGACAGGTGTACTGATTTATAACGACTACAGTTGTGTGGATCCCGGCAAGCGTGAGCGTATCTATACGATGGTCAAGAAGATGAAGGATGCCGGTGTACCCATCGACGGTATCGGTATGCAGGGTCACTATAACATCTACTTCCCCGATGAAGAGGCTCTCGACCAGGCTATCACCCGTTTTAGTGAGATTGTCAATACCATCCACATCACTGAGCTTGACCTGCGTACCAATATGGAGAGTGGTGGTCAGCTGATGTTCTCACGTGGTGAAGCAAAGCCACAGGCTCCCTATATCGCTACCATTCAGGAGGATCAGTACAACCGTATCTTCAAAGTTTTCCGTAAGCATAAGGATGTCATCAAGAACGTGACTTTCTGGAACCTGAGCGATAAGGACTCTTGGTTGGGTGTTAACAACCATCCGCTGCCTTTCGACGAGAACTTTAAAGCGAAGCGTTCACTGGCAGTCATCCGCGATTTCGATGTTGCCCGCGACAACTATGTACCTAAGGATGACTGGGTAGCCAACCCCATGAACCAGTCTGGACAGGAGTATCCGCAGGTGAACAGCGAGGGTTTTGCCCGCTTCCGCATAGAGGCTCCCGATGCCAAGTCCGTGATTGTAAGTCTGGGCCTTGGCGGTCGTGGCGGTACTGTACTGCGCAAGGATAAGGATGGTGTCTGGGTAGGAACGACAGAGGGTCCGATGGATCCTGGTTTCCACTACTATCACCTCACCATCGATGGTGGCGTCTTCAACGATCCCGGTACGCATAACTATTTCGGCTCTTGTCGTTGGGAGAGCGGTATTGAGATTCCTGCCAAGGATCAGGACATCTACGAGTGCCGTACCAACATCGCCCATGGCAATATCCAGGAGGTTTTGTTCTATTCGAAGAGTCTGGGTAAGATGCAGACCGCTATGGTTTATCTGCCACCTACATACGGAAAACTGAGCGGCAAGGGAACCAAGGCTGCTCAAGAGCGGTTCCCCGTACTCTACCTGCAGCATGGCTGGGGTGAGAACGAGACCAGTTGGGGCAAGCAAGGACATGCCGGACTGATCATGGACAACCTGATTGCCGACGGCAAGATCAAGCCGTTCATCATCGTGATGGCATATGGTCTGACTAATGATATTAAATTCGGTACCATTGGACAGTTCACTGCCAAGGAGTTCGAGACATTACTCGTTGACGAACTGGTTCCTTTTATCGATGCCAACTTCCTGACCAAGGCAGACAAGTGGAACCGTGCAATGGCTGGTCTGTCGATGGGTGGCGTAGAGACAAAACTCATCACCCTGCGCCGTCCTGAGGTATTCGGCTACTGGGGACTGCTGAGCGGCGGCACCTATATGCCTGACGAGATCAAGGATCCCAAGGCTGTGAAGGTTATTTTCGAGAGTTGTGGTGACAAGGAGAATCCCGATGGTATCAACAAGAGCGTGGAAGCACTGAAGGCTGCCGGCTTTGATGCTCACGGACTAATCTCTGAGGGTACTGCCCATGAGTTCCTCACTTGGAGAAGAAGTCTCTATCAGATGGCACAACTGCTATTCAAGTAAGACGTATGAGAAAAACTATCTTGACAATCCACTTAACCATGTGTGTGGCTGCCGTTATGGCAGCCACATTTTATCAGCAGGATGACGAGGACATCCCGCGAGTGTATCAACAGGAACATACGGGCAGTCATTTCGCTTCGCCTGTCATGCCGGGATATGATCAACTGCCAGAATCCCAGGAGTTGCCTGACCCATTAGCTTGGAGTAACGGACAGGGCATCGTCAGCAACTTCGGTGAGTGGAGCAGGCGGCGCAGTGAGATAGCTGCTGAGATACAGCACTATGAGATCGGGGAGAAACCTGCCGTTGACCTGAAGGACATCCACGCGCGGATGGACGGTGACACCCTCATCGTCGACGTGACCGTCAACGGTGAGACGCTCACGCTGCGCTCCGCTATCCATTATCCCAAGACAGGCAAGGCGCCCTATGCCCTGATGATAGGCACCAGTATGCTCAGTCTGCCAAAGCTACTCTTCGAGGACCGTCCCATCGCTACGATGACGTTCCACGAGGCACAGGTGAACGACTACTCCCAATGGCGGCCGCACCACGACCGTGGCGAGCATCCCTTCGACCGTCTCTATCCCCATCTGAAGGACAATGGTGCTTATAGCGAGTGGGCATGGGGACTGAGTCGCCTCATCGACGGACTCCAGCAACTGGGAGAGGAGAAGACGAAGATTGACATGCAGCATATCGGGGTCTCTGGCTGTTCCTATGCTGGAAAGATGGCACTGTTCTGCGGAGCCTTCGACGAGCGTATCGCCCTGACCATCGCCCAGGAACCCGGAGGCGGAGGTGCTGCCGCATGGCGTGTATCCCATCGGATGGATGGTGTGGAGTGTCTGGATAAAACCGACTATCACTGGTTCCTGGAGAGTATGCGTACTACCTTCTCCGGCGATAGTGTATACCGCCTGCCCTACGACCATCATGAACTGTGTGCCATGGTCTGTCCCCGTGCTCTGCTCATTCTTGGGAATCCCGATTACAAATGGCTTGCAGACGAGTCTGCACGAGTCTCTGCCCAGGCCGCCCGCAAGGTATGGGAACGGTTCGGCATCGGAGACCGCATAGATATCTCTATTGTAGGAGGACATCCCCATTGTATGCTTCCCGAGAGTCAGTATCCCATCGTCGAAGCGTTTCTGGAAAAGTTCCTATTAGGGAAAACAGGTGGGCTTTTCCATTGAATATGTTACATTTCGTAGAAAAATGTAACAATTATTTGCTACATCTGATAAAATTTGCTATCTTTGCACTTGCTCTGGTGTAACATCACCGAATCTAGTAAGCTGATTTATGAAAAGTAAAGTTCATTACGACTACAACCAGCGAGTGCATTTACTACTACTAATCCTATTCTCGCTGTTTTTTACTCTTGGCACACATGCCCAGACAGGAAAACTATTTGACGCAGAAGAACAGTTGTCAAGTAGTTTCGTGAGTCAGATATATATTGACTCCGACGGATTCCTCTGGGTGGCAACCCGTAACGGTCTTAATAAATATGACGGCTACCAGTTCCGTATTCTGAAGAAGGAGAAGACGGTGAATATGGGAATGGCGAGCAACTACGTCAACTGTATCCTGCAGGACCGCAACGGACTCTTCTATGTGGGAATGTATGGTGCCTTGCAGTCATTCAACGGCTATCGCTTCAAAGATATCAAGGTACATGATCTGGAGGGACATGTTATGCCGCCTTACGTGACCTGTTTTACGGAACGGAAGAACGGAGATGTCATGATCGGTACTTCCGGACACGGATTATTACGGTTGGTGGACAAGGAGAATGCCCATCAGGTAGGAGGTGCCCTGGAAGATATCGTAGGGGTGCATCGTATGACAGAGGACCAGCAGCAGCGATTGTGGCTCGTCACCGAGGAACAGGGACTGGTCTGCTATGTCGGGGATAAGAGTTACCGCTATTTCGAAGACGAGGCTTTTTGCAGTGACCTGCGCGCAGTCTGTGAGGGCAAGGACGGTAAGATTTATGCGGGTACCGCCCATAACGGTCTTTATGTGCTGACGGAGAAAGGTCATTTCGAGCATGTGGCAGTTACTGGTAGCTTGCCGGTTATTGAGATTTATGCTACGAAGAAAGGTGAATTACTGTTAGGCTACGACGGAAAGGGCATGGGTGTCTTCAATCCCCAAACGGGAACGTTGGTCAACAACCCTTATTATAGCCGGGAGGTTGATCTCTCGATGAGCAAGTGTTATTCCATCGTAGAGGACAATACGGGAAATGTATGGCTGGGACTCCTGCAGAAAGGCATCTATAAGCAGCCCCGTCTGGAGAGCCGTTTCCAATATATGGGCTATAAGCTGGGAACCCGGAACCTGATAGGGCAGGCTTGTGTGACCAGTGTGCTGATAGACAGCAGGGGGTGGACATGGGTTGGCACCGACAAGGATGGACTCTACAGTTTTGATGCTAAGGACCAACCAGTCTTCCACTATAAGGAAAACTTCCCCGGTACGATACTGAGTATTGCGGAAGACCGTCAAGGACATATCTGGATAGGTTCCTATAGGGAGGGATGTGGCTGGATAGACGTCAGCAGTCATACTTTCCATCGTCAGCAACTGCCACAAGGCGGAGCTGTGAGTATTTTTGACCTGGAATGTGACCGGCAGGGTAACCTCTGGCTTGGAACGATGGGAGAGGGACTCCTGCGTATTGACAATGCCACCAGGGAGGTGAAGGCGTATGTGTCTGAGGAGAATGCGGTCAGGGACCGCAAGATCAACACGATTATCAATAATTATATCTCCCAGTTGTCTCTCTCTCCGGATGGGAAGCGCATTTATCTGGCCACGACCATGGGTGTCTGCTGTATGGAGATAGCCACTGAGAGCTGGATAAAGGTCTTTGGGGCTAACACGCTGAACTACGGTACCCCGACCTGTATCGTCAGAGAATATAATAACAAGTTATGGATTGGCACAAACAACGGTCTCTACAGTTACAATCTATCCACCAAGGAACTGCGGCACTTGGATATGCAGAAAGGACTTGCCGACAACGGTATCGCCTCTATCGAACAAGACCAGCAAGGTATGATATGGGTAAGTACCGACCACGGCCTCTGTTGCTATAACCCCAAGTCACAACTGACGCAGAGTTTCTTCATAGATAATGGTCTGCAGAGTAATGAGTTCAGCGATGGTGCTTCCAGCATCTCCGCCCAAGGCACCCTGATTTTCGGAGGTGTGGGTGGTGTGACCTGGTTCAAGCCTTCTGACATCAAACAGACTGATTGGAAGGCAGACGTGAAACTGACAGCCTTCTCTGTCAATGACGAACTGGTGACTCCGGAGACCAAGTCGGGCTGGTATCATGTGACGGATACGACCGTTATCGCCTCCAAGCGTTTCGTCCTCAGCTATAGCGACAACTCGTTTACTATCCAGTTGTCCACCCTGACATACGATAATCCGGAACATATCGTCTACAGCTACCGCATTAACAGAGAAGACTGGGTGCGCCTGCAGCCGGGTGTCAACGAGATTACGTTCAGTCACATGTCACCAGGTAAATATGATTTCTCGGTGATAGCCCAGCGTAATAACCAGACGACCGAAGAACGCAACTTCACGGTATTCATCCATGCCCCTTGGTATCGTACTACCCTGGCATCAATTATCTACCTGTTGCTGATAGCCTTGGCAGTCTGGAGATATCTCCTCTACCTTCGCCATAAGGAACAGGATAACCTGCGACTACAGGAGCATATCCATGCGGAGGAGATGGGAGAGGCGAAACTCCGGTTCTTCATGAATATCAGTCATGAGATTCGTACTCCTATGACCCTTATCGTGTCACCCCTTCTCTCCCTGATGAAACAGGATGACGACCCGCATCGCCGTGGTCTCTATGAGACCATCCGTCGCAATGCCGAGCGTATTTTAGGACTCATTAACCAGATGATGGACCTGCGGAAGATCGACAAGGGACAGATGCAGATGCATATGCGTGAGACAGACCTCATCGGTTTCGTGGGAGATATCTACACCCTTTTTGCCCAACAGGCAAAGGCGAAGAACATTCAGTTCTCTTACGAATATGACACCCAGGAACTCCCAGTATGGGTTGACCGTGACAATTTCGACAAGGTCATTGTGAATATCCTCTCTAACGCGTTTAAGTTTACTCCTACAGGTGGTGTCATCCGTATTGGTATTACCCATGACGGTCATCAGGCCACCATCAAGATTTATGATAATGGCGAGAAGATTCCAGAAGACAAGTTGGAGCGCATTTTCGAGCGTTTTTACCAGTCACCGTCTTCTGTCAATGACCGTAATGTGGGTACGGGTATCGGTCTCGACCTCACCCGTTCTCTGGTAGAACTGCACCATGGTACCATATCAGCCCATAACAACATGGAGGGTGATGGTTGTGAGTTCGTGGTGACCATCCCTATGGGTAAGGATCACCTGAAGCCTGAGGAGATCATAACGGAAACGGAAGAGGTGACTCCTACTGCCAGTCTTTTTGAGGAAGAGGAGGAGAATTACGTCGTCACGCCTACGAAACAGGAACAGTCGAAGGCAAGCCGCCAGCAGACGATTGTCATTGCGGAAGACGATAGTGAGATTCGTGACTACCTTATCCGAGAACTGTCGGACGACTATAAGGTCATCGGTTGTGAGAATGGCAAGGAGGCGCTGACGGAGGTGTTGAAGAGTACTCCAGACCTGCTGATCTCTGACGTCATGATGCCAGAGATGGATGGTAATACGCTCTGTGCTAAGGTCAAGGGCAATTCTGGCACCAGTCATATACCTGTCATCCTCTTGACGGCGAAGAACCGTGATGAGGACCAGTTGGAAGGACTTGAGACAGGTGCCGATGCCTATATCGTCAAACCCTTTAACCTGGATATCCTGAGACGTACCATTATCAACCTCATCCATACCTACAACATGCTGCGCCTGAAATACGGACGCAACGACCAACTGGAACAAAAGGTGGAAGAGGTGCAGATGTCCTCTCCTGACGACAAACTGCTGGAACGTATCATGACGACCATTAATAAGAACATCGGAAATGCCGAGTTGAGCGTGGATGCCATCGCTGAGGAGGTGGGTATCAGCCGTGTCCATCTGCACCGCAAGATGAAAGAGCTTACAGGACAGACACCTCATGACTTTATCCGTAATATCCGCTTGAAACAAGCAGCCAACCTGTTGGCGAGCCAGAATATGAATATCACGGAGGTGATGTATGCCTGCGGCTTTAATAACTCTGCCTCCTTCTCGACCATCTTCAAGAAGTTCTACGGTATGTCACCAAGAGAATATATGAATGAACAAAAAGAAAAAAGCTTATGAGACGAACTATCATCTTGACAATCCTTGCGTTACAAATAATGGGAATGAATGCGAAAGTGAAAATCGACAGAATAGACCCTACCGATTGGTATGTGGGCATGAAGAACCCCCAGTTGCAGTTGATGGTCTATGGTACGGACCTTTCAACGGTCCAGAAGGTGACCACCGACTATCCCGGTGCCCGTATTGACAGTGTCGTACACCTGGAATCCCCCCACTACCTGCTGGTCTATATGAACCTGAAGGGAGCAAAGGCAGGCACGATGAAACTCATGTTTCAAGTGAAAAACGAAAAGGGAAAAGTGAAAAGTGAGGTTGCCAGCTACACCCTGAAGGAGCGTGAGATGGCTGGTGACCAGCGGAAGGGATTCACCAATGCCGATGTCCTCTATATGTTGATGCCCGACCGCTTTGCACAGGGTGCCGGACATGCTGCACAGATCAAGGGAATGAATACCTATAGGGAAGACCGCAGCCAGCCCTCCCTCCGTCATGGCGGTGACCTGGAGGGTATCCGTGAACACCTGGATTATTTCCAGGAACTGGGTGTCACGGCACTCTGGTTTACACCCGTACTGGAGAATAACTCCCCTGACAACGACAACGGGTTCAGTACCTATCACGGCTATGCCACTACAGATTATTATAAAGTAGACCCCCGTTTCGGCAGCAACGACGACTATCGCCGGTTGGCGGATGAGGCACATCGAAAAGGCCTGAAGATTGTGATGGACATGATCTTCAACCACTGCGGCTTTGAACACCCCTGGGTGGCAGACATGCCCAGTAAGGACTGGCTCAATACGCCTGAATGGCTGGAGGAGTCCGGAGGCACCAGTAATCCCACCAAGAGTTTCCTGCAGACATCCTATAAACTGACACCCGTCAAGGATCCCTATGCCTCGAAGGTGGATTTGAAGGAGACCGTTGACGGCTGGTTTGTGCCTACTATGCCCGACCTGAACCAGCGTAATCCGCATGTGATGACCTATCTTATCCAGAACTCTATCTGGTGGATTGAGACGGTGGGCATCGACGGTATCCGTATGGACACCTATCCCTATGCCGATGCCAAGGGAATGGCTCGCTGGATGAAAGAACTGGACGAGGAATACCCGAACTTCAACACGGTGGGAGAGACATGGGTCACCGAGCCTGCCTATACCGCTGCCTGGCAGAAGGACAGCAAGCTCTCCGAGGAGAACAGTTACCTGAAGACCGTCATGGACTTCTCGTTCTTCGACAAGCTCAACCAGGCGAAGAATGAGGAGACGGATGCCTGGTGGAACGGACTGAACCGTATCTATAACTCTTTCGTCTATGACTACCTCTATCCGAACCCATCTTCTGTGATGGCATTCATCGACAACCACGATACCGACCGTTTCCTGGGTAACGGCTGTGACTCGCTTGCTCTCAAACAGGCAGTCGCCTTGTTGATGACAGTCAACCGCATCCCCCAGCTCTATTACGGTACGGAGATCCTGATGAACGGTACCAAGGAGGTGACTGACGGCAACGTCCGTAAGGACTTCCCCGGCGGATTCCCTGGTGATACCCACAACGCCTTTACCAAGGAGGGACGTACCAAGGCAGAGCAGCAGATGTTCCAATGGACCAGTCGGCTGCTGCAGTGGAGAAAGGACAACCTGGTCATCTCCAAAGGCAAACAGATACAGTTCATCCCCTACGATGGTGTCTATGTCATTGCCCGTCAGCATCAGGGACGTACGGCACTCACCATCCTCAACGGCACCAGTCAGCCTGCCACCATGCAGGTGAAGCGCTATGCGGAAGTCATCGGGAATACCCAACGGGCCAAGGACATCCTGACGGGGCGCTATTACGACCTCTCCAAAGACCTGACGTTGCGTCCGCGCCAGTCGCTGATCTTAGACTACTGATGATTAATCAAATATTAAAACAAACAAAAACAACATGATTACAAACATCTTTTCATTAGAAGGCAAGAATGCCTGGATTACCGGTGCAGCCTATGGTATCGGATTCAGTATCGCACAGGCTTTTGTAGAGGCAGGTGCCAAGACCATTATCTTCAACGTCCGTGGGGAAGAGGCTCTTCAGAAGGCATTGGCTGCCTATCATGAGGCAGGCATAGAGAACGTGAAGGGCTACGTCTGCGATGTTACGGACGAGGTGGCCGTCAAGGCGTTGGTGGAGAAGATTCACCAGGAAGTCGGACAGATTGACATCCTCGTCAACAATGCCGGTATCATCAAGCGCATCCCGATGCATGAGATGACACGCGCCGAGTTCCAGCAAGTCATTGACATCGATCTCGTCGGTCCGTACATCTGTGCTGCTGCCGTCGTCCCTGAGATGATGGAGCGCCGGGAGGGTAAGATTATCAATATCTGCTCGATGATGTCCGAACTGGGACGTGAGACCGTCAGTGCCTATGCTGCCGCCAAGGGTGGTCTGAAGATGCTGACCCGTAACATCTGTTCAGAGTACGGTGAGTATAACATCCAGTGTAACGCCATTGGTCCGGGTTATATTGCAACCCCGCAGACCGCTCCGCTTCGTGAGCGTCAGCCAGACGGCAGCCGTCATCCGTTCGACAGCTTCATCTGTGCCAAGACCCCTGCCGGTCGATGGCTCAATCCGGAGGAACTCGGAGGTCCCGCTGTCTTCCTCGCCTCTCATGCCTCTGATGCCGTCAACGGTCATATCCTGTATGTAGACGGCGGTATCCTGGCCTATATCGGCAAGCAGCCTTGATAGGAAAAATTAAAAGAACCAGCTATCCCTGCTACTGATCCTGCACTTTTTGTTGTCTTCTATTTTGGCTATAGGCGTAAGACCTTTCGGCTATAGCCGTACACCCTTTTGCCTATAGGCGAACGGTTGTTAGGATGCTTCTTACTCCCTGTTAGGTAGGCACTTCACCCCTGTTAGGCTGGCGCTTCACCCCTATAGGAAGCATCTACAACACCCTAGGAAGGATGTGGCTGGTATGCATGACGAATATAATGCCAAAACGGAGCGTGAACAATCTGAAAGCCCAAGACTGAAGGTTTTTGGTCTTGCCATCAAGAATCAGGGTTTGTTTCCCTTTTATTTTGCTATGCCGACGTGGAAGTAGTCGAAGTCGGCGGTGCCACCGGTTTCCTTGGTAGCGAAATGGAAGAGGGCAAAGCGGTAGCCGCAGAAGTCGGGCCAGTCGTAGTGCATCTGAAGGGTGTCGCCGATGTTCTTCCACTCTTTGCCGTCAAGGCTGTAGCTGAAGGTGGCCTTGTCGGTGAGGTCGCGGAAGTCGGCCTCGAAGCGAAGCCATATCTTACTTCTTCCATCAGACATCTTCCATCTCTCTATCTCTTTACCAATAGCGTCTCCCTTGTCCATCGCTTTTGTCATGACGACATAGAATTGCCCGTTTTCCTTCTTCACACCCACGAAACCGTAGCGGTTCTGGAAGCAGGAAAGACCTGCCACGTCCCCTTCTTTCAGTTGCGAGAAGTCCAAGAGCACCTCACCCTGACAGGTGGGACCATAGACGCGCTGGGTCAATGTATTGCGAGCCTCGCGGATGTGCTTCACCACGGCAGTGGTCTTCAGACGCAACCAGCCCTTACGCTCGGTGAGGCTCCATCCCTGCATGTCGGGTACGTGGTTCCACTGCCATACGGGTTTCAGCCATCCCTGCTTTTTGTTGCCCAAAATACTGTTAGCCCAGCGCCAGCCGAAACGACTCTTGCTCTTTGCAGGTTTCCACGAATCAAACTCGTCGCTCTGCACGATGCCGATACCCTTCTGTGTGGGCAGGTCGACGATAAACGGTGTGGTCATGTTCTTTCCTGGCAGCAGTTCGTCGGATGTCTTTTCCGTGCCAACGATGGGCCATCCGTCCTCGCTCCACGTCATGGGCAGCCATATGGGCATGCGACCAACACTGCCGTAGTCCTTGAACAGGAAACACCACCACTTGCCATCCTTGGCTTTGACGATGCCGCCCTGTCCGATGCCGTTGGTACGCATCACTACCTTGCCGTCAGCATCTACCATCTCACCGCCGAACACCAGCCGTCCTTCCCATTTGCCATTGAACAGGTCGCGGGAACGCCAGACAATCTCCTGACGCTGGCCGTCCATTCCCTGAATCATAAAGATATAATAGTAATCGCCAATCTTGTAGCCGTGATAGCCCTCGGCACGCAGGCCGCGTGCGGGGTTCTCCAGGTTGGCGTAGTCAATGACCTTGCGACGCTCCGAGACTGTCACGTTCCAGTCCTTATCAACCTTCATCTCACGCAGGTACATGGCATGGTCGTCGAAAGTGTCGGCAGGGTGCAACACATACTTCTTTACCTCCTTGCCAGTATCCTCAAATAACAGCCCCGGGTCGTAGCATTTATCCGTCACTGAGCAGTGCCAACAGCCGTTTTCGATATCGTCTGTCACGTAAAAGTAGGTCTTCCCTGTGGTATTGCAGGTCATAATCATGTAGTAGAGCTTCTCGTACGGGTCGTAACGCAGGTTTGTAGCCCACTGTCCCTGCGAGTACTCGCTCTTGCCGTTCAGCAGGCGGAAATTGTCGCCCTCGTCGAGTGCGTCGTAGGCATAGTTCACGATTTCCCAGTTTACCAGGTCCTTCGACTTCATGATACCACAGCCTGGCGCGAAGTGCATGGTGGTCGATACCATGTAGTACGTGTCGCCCACACGGATGATGTCGTGGTCAGGCACGTCGGCGAATAACATCGGGTTCTTAAACTGTGCGCTACTCGTCAGCGCCATGAGCATCACGCAGATGCCAAAGAAAAAACGATTCATCATTACCTTATTTAAAATAAACGATTTCCTATTGGGGAACTAGGTTTCCGTATAAATGAATTCCTGTCCTTGTCTTGACTTCAGAAGGCGTGGGGTGTCGCCCTGGCACCATTCGTCAAGTCGTTTGCGGGCAGAATAGTAGGTGATGTTGGCACAACGGGCAAAGTGGCGCGCCGTGGCATAGCCCCTGTTCTTGATACACTCCTGTAGGGCGCGGTCGATGTGTTTCTTGTCAGCCAGCAGTTCCTGCGTGTTGGGGTTATTGGCACGGCGGAAACCCCTCAGCCACTTACGAACACTCTCCTCAAAAGTCTTTGCCGAACGGTATTCGATACCCTCAAAGCGAACATCATAGGTCTTGATGTCGTCGGGATCCGTCACCTCACGCCGTAAGGCAATCTTGGGAGCAAAGGACCCAATGAGCGTTTCCAGCCGATAACCCTCCGACAGATAATAGCCGGTGGCATTGACGAAGGCATGGAAAGCCCTGGTCAGTTCACCTGGTCGCAGTCCATAATGCTGGGCACAATAGTCATCCAGTCCCTCCATGGAAATTTTCTGTCCACTTCGGGGACGTACATACAAGATATTCTTTCCGTCCTTCCCCTTCATGGGAGAGGGATGGATCTCAAAAGGCATTCCGTCTACTTTTCTAGGCATATTGGTAATAGTTGACAAAAAGAGGCTTCCACAGGAAGCCTCTTTCAATTTTCTTGACAAAAATTACTTGTTGACGATTTTAGCAAGCTCTGCACCAGCCTTGAACTTGGCAACCTTCTTGGCAGCAATCTTAATCTTCTGCTTAGTAGCAGGGTTGATGCCCTCACGAGCAGGCTTCTTGGTTACTGCGAAAGTTCCGAAACCAACGAGCTGAACCTTGTCACCCTTCTTCAGGGCAGCGGTGATAGCCTCGATAGTAGCATCAAGTGCCTTCTTTGAATCAGCCTTCGTCAGTTTTGCAGAGGCTGCAATCTTCTCGATTAATTCTGTCTTGTTCATAATTGTTTGTTTTAAAAATAAATTATTAATAGTATAAAGTCGGTTTTTACTTGAAATCACTGCAAATATAGGAGAAAGTATTTATAAAACAAACAATTTTACGAAAAAAATGCGGTTTTTCTAGAAAAAAAGTGCATATCACCCCTTTTTTGTACCTTAAAACAGATATTTTTCGTAATTTTGTGCCGTAAACGACTATAACGTTGTCGTTAGCGATAAAGTGTAAATGGTAAATCGTCAAATTATAAAGTAAGTAGATGAATAGCATACCAACAATGACCAAGAACCTGCTCATCGTCAATTTCCTGGCGTTTGTGGCAACATGGGTTCTGGAACTGCGCGGCATTGACCTGACCTCGATGCTGGGGCTACATTTTTTCATGGCAAAAGACTTCCATCTCTACCAGTTTGTGACCTACATGTTCCTGCATGGCGGTTTCACGCATATCTTCTTCAACATGTTTGCGCTTTGGATGTTCGGAGCAGTGGTGGAACGGGTATGGGGACCGAAGAAATTCCTTTTTTATTACATTTCATGCGGTATCGGAGCAGGATTCGTACAGGAGATAGCCCAATATGTCAACTATATGATGATGGGACTGGATACCTTTGATAGGGTGAATATAGCCGGTACTATCATGTTGACTGCTGACTACCTGAACCTCTGGACGACCATCGGTGCCTCTGGTGCCGTCTATGCCATCCTACTTGCCTTCGGCATGATTTTCCCCAACGAGCGGTTGTTCATCATTCCCTTCCCTTTCCCTATCAAGGCGAAATGGCTGGTCGTCGGATATATCGCCATCGAACTGTTCTCTGCCCTCAGCGGTCCTGGCGACGGTGTCGCCCATACGGCACACTTAGGCGGTATGCTCTTCGGTTTCATCATGATCCGCTACTGGCGGAAACATCCGGAGTCCAGTAACCGTTTCGGACGTAATCGCGGACAGGAGTTTTTCGATAACATGAAGCGCCGCTTCGACGAACGGAAGCAGAACGGTCGTCGTTGGGTGGATGAGCCCGACGAGGAGCCCCGTTACAGGGAAGAGCCTCCGAAGCCCAAGCGTAAGAACCAGGAGGAGATCGATGCTATCCTCGACAAGATACGCAAGAGCGGTTATGACAGCCTGACGAAGGAGGAGAAAAAGAAGTTGTTTGACCAAAGTCGGGAAAATTGATTAAGCAACTGAAGAAATTCACCGTCCAGATGATGGCTGGGGCGAATATCGTCACCGTCATCGTGATGTGTCTGACTGGTTATTCAGACCGCCTGAATCCGGTGGACCATCCTGTCCTGTCGTGTGCCGGCATGACCTTTCCCTTTTTCCTGTTGGTCAACCTCGCTTTCCTGTGCTTCTGGATCATCTTCAAGTTCCGTATGATCTGGATACCTGTCTTAGGCTATTTTCTCGCATACGTACCTATCAGTATATATATGCCCCTCAACATGCAGTCATCGGAAGTCCCGGAGGATGCCGTCAAATTCATCAGCTATAATGTCTGCTGTTACGGTGGTAACTATAAATATGAGCAAGGCTTCGAGAAGGTCTGTGAATACCTGTTTGAGGAGAATCCCGATATCGTTTGCCTGCAAGAGGACGTAGACACCTGGCGACGCTATTGCTTCAAGTATTACGAGAAGAAGTTCGCCTATAACGACACCATTCAATTCGGAGGAAAAGCCGTCTCCAACGGGGTTGGTATCCATACCCGTTTCCCCATCCTGCGGAGAGAACGGATCCCGTATCCTTCAGAAGGTAACGGCAGTGCGGCATGGTACTTGCAGGTGGGCAAGGACACGCTCCTGGTTATCAACAACCATTTCGAGATCACCCATCTCTCCATTGAGGACCGTGAGACCTATCAGGAGATTATCAAAGGTGACATGAAAGGCGACACGGCACGTAAGGAGTCGAAGAAACTGCTGGTCACACTGGCGGAGTCGTCCTCTCTACGTGCCCGGCAAGTGGAGGCTGTAGCTCGTTATGTGGAGGAACACTCACAATATCCCATCATCTTCTGCGGCGATTTCAACGACAATCCGATTTCTTACTCCCATTACCGTATTTCACGGTTGTTACGCGACTGTTTCGTAGAGAGCGGGAAAGGACTCGGTTTGTCATATTATCAGAAAGGATTTTACTTCCGTATCGACCATATTTTCTGCTCTGACGATATCCAACCATACAACTGTAAAGTAGACGAAAAAATGGATGCCAGTGACCATTATCCTGTCGTTTGTTGGTTAAAAATAGGTGGAAATCACTGAAAAAAGCACGAAAATCCTCAATAAATTTCGCTAAGTGGAGAAAAATAAGTATATTTGCAGGCTAAAATTGCGGAAACATCAATTAAAATAACATAACAAACAAAATGCAAAACAAAGGAATTGTAAAGTTTATTGCAGTAGTCCTGATTCTGGTCTGCTGCTTCTACCTTTCCTTCTCGTTCGTGACTCGCTACCATGAGAACAAGGCAGCAGCCATGACTGAAGAGGCTGGTCAGGAGTACCTCGACTCTATCATGAACGAGAAGGTGTACTGCGGAATCTATTCGTTCAAGCAGTGCCGCGAGATGGAAATCGGTCTCGGACTTGACCTGAAAGGTGGTATGAACGTGATTCTTGAGGTATCCGTACCCGACGTTGTCGACGTACTGGCAGACCACAAGACCGATGCAGCCTACAGGAAGTCGATGGAAGAGGCGAAGAAAGAAGAGGAGACTAGTCAGAGCGACTTCATCTCCCTGTTTATCAAGTATTGGAAGCAGAACTCCAACGGTCGTCCCCTTGCCGCTGTCTTTGCTACTCAGCAGATGAAGGGTAAGGTCAGCACCAACAGCACCGACGCTGAGGTGGAGCGTGCCCTCCGTGCGGAGGTACAGTCTGCCGTTGATAACTCTTTCAACGTTGTCCGCAACCGTATCGATAAGTTTGGTGTCGTCCAGCCTAACATCCAGAAATTGGAAGGTCAGAGCGGACGTATCATGGTGGAGATGCCGGGTATCAAAGAGCCTGAGCGTGTCCGTAAGTTGTTGCAGGGTTCTGCAAACCTGGAGTTCTGGGAGACCTATAACTCTCAGGAGATCTATCCGCTGCTTGTTCAGTTGAACCAGAAGTATGCCGCTACCGGCGGTGAGGCAGAGGAAGTGAAGTCCGACTCTGTTGCTGCTGACGAGATTGCTGCCGATACTACGAAGGCTGCTGCCAGCGACCTCGCTGCCAAGCTCGCCAAGAAGAACGACAAGGTTGTCGATGCCAAGGCAAAGGCTGAGGCTCTGAAGCAGAACCCGTTGTTTGCCGTCTTCCAGCCACAGCCCCAGGGTCTGGCCATCGTGGGTTATGCCAATGCCCGTGATACCGCTGATGTCGACAAGGTCATCTATTCTGATATCGCCCGTCAGATCCTCCCTGCTGAGTGTAAGCTCCGCTGGGGTGCCAAGGCTGAGGACTTCGGCGGCGAGAACACCAAGGGTGACATCTTCGCTTTGTATGCCCTGAAGATTACCGAGCCTAACGGACGTGCTCCGCTTGAGGGTGACGTGATTACCAATGCGAAGGACGAGTTCGACCAGATGGGTCATCCCTCTGTATCCATGCAGATGAACTCCGACGGTGCCCGCCGCTGGAGTCAGATTACGAAACAGAATATCGGTCGTGGCGTTGCCATCGTACTCGACGACGCTGTATACAGTGCTCCCCGTATCCTCACCCAGATCGACGGAGGTAACTCCTCTATCACCGGTAACTTCACTATCGAGGATACCAAGGACCTTGCCAACACGCTGAACTCTGGTAAGATGCCGGCTCCTACCCGTATCGTACAAGAGGAGGTCGTCGGTCCTTCACTCGGTGCACAGTCTATCAAGCAGGGTGTCATCTCATTCATCGTCGCCTTCGTGCTGTTGATGATCTACATGGTGATGCTGTACGGCTTCATCCCGGGTATGCTTGCCAACATGGCACTGCTCTTCAACCTGTTCTTCACCCTCGGTATTTTGACCTCGTTCCAGGCGGCGCTGACGATGCCTGGTATCGCCGGTATCGTACTGACATTGGGTACCGCCGTGGATGCCAACGTGCTCATCTATGAGCGTACCAAGGAGGAACTCCGCAAGGGCCATACCGTGAAGGAAGCACTGAACCTCGGTTATTCGAATGCCTTCTCCGCTATCTTCGACTCTAACTTCACGTCGTTGATTACCGGTATCATCCTGTATGTTTTCGGAACAGGTCCTATCCGCGGTTTCGCAACGACCTTGATGATCGGTATCTGTGTATCGTTCTTCACCGCCGTCTTCATGACCCGTCTGATTTACGATGCCAAGATGAAGAAGGACAAGTGGCAGAACCTGACGTTCTCTACCGCTTACTCTCGCAATATGATGCAGAACACGAAGTTCAACTTCATGGGTATGTACAAGAAGTCATTCACCATCTGGGGCGTTGCTGCCATCCTGTTTATCATCAGTTTCGCTGTCCGTGGCCTGAGCCAGAGCATCGACTTCACCGGTGGTCGTAACTATGTCGTGACCCTCGACAAGGAGGTTCCCGTTGAGCAGGTTCGTACCACGCTTGCCGGTGCCTTCATCAATACCATCGGTGAGAATGCAGGCAAGGAGGCTAACACGAGTGTCATCGCCCTCGGTACCGACGGTAAGACTGTTCGTATCTCTACCAACTGGGATATCGAGTCTAACAACCCGCAGGTGGACGACAAGGCAGAGACCATCCTTTACAATGCCTTGAAGAAGGCTGGTCTGGTGAACCAGGCCAATGAGGAAGCCTTTAAGAATCCTGATGTCCGCGAAGGTGGTTCCATCATCAGTTCTGCGAAGGTTGGTCCTTCAGTGGCTAAGGATATCACCTACGGTGCCATCATCAGTGTGATCATCGCCCTTGTTGCCATCTTCATCTACATCCTCGTACGTTTCCGCAACTTCGCATACTCCGTAGGTGCTATCATCGCCTTGGCACTTGATGCCCTCATCGTCATCGGCTTCTACTCCGTATTGTGGGGCTGGGTTCCGATGTCACTGGAAATCGACCAGACGTTCATCGGTGCTATCCTGACGGTGATCGGTTACTCTATCAACGATAAGGTGGTGGTTTTCGACCGTGTCCGTGAGAACTTCAACCTGTATGCAAAGCGCGACCGTCAGAGCCTGTTCAACGGTTCTCTGAACCAGACGCTGGCTCGTACCATCAACACCTCTGTGACCACGTTGATTGTCTTGCTGTGTATCTTCATCCTCGGTGGTGACAGCATCCGCAGCTTCTCGTTCGCTATGATTCTCGGTGTCATCTTCGGTACCCTGTCGTCTATCTTCATCGCTGCTCCTACAGCCTTCCTCGTGATGGGTAAGACCATCCGCGAGAACGACGTGGAAGAGACCAAGTAAGGATTATACCTTATTATATATATATATAAAGTCAGCCCGTATCCTGTCGATGGATACGGGCTGTTTTTGTTGAGTCATCTCACAGAGGGAGTGTCTCCCTGTGAAATAATATAATCTGCTTGTATTAGAGTTTGATGCCGACACTGGCGAGAAACCAGCGACCCTGTTGGGGGATGAGGTTGGAGTTCATGCCGCTGCGGTCGTAGCGGGTATTCAGAAGGTTATGGATATCAAGACCGAGGGTGACGGGGCCTAACTGATACTCACCGCCGAGGTTGACGATGGCACGGGCAGGCATATCCTTGTGCATGATGAGTTGTCTGACGTGGCTGATGGCATCCTCCAAGGCAGCCATGGCTTCTTTTTCCATACCAGCGGCGGCATATTTCTGATAGGCTGCTATATCGGCGGCGGTGCGTACGAGTTGCACGAGGTCTGTGTTGTAAGAGGTCTGTTTGCCCTCGAAAAGGATATGGGTGTGGAGCTTCAGATATTTTGTGGCCTGCCAGCCGATTACGAGGTTCGACATGATGGCGGGCGTATTGTTGTTGGTGTTGATGTCGGTGTTGATATATTGGCTTAGCAGTTCCCCCAGTTCTACACCCATCAGGTTTGATTTGAAGGTATGGGTCCATGTGAGGTTGAAGTCGGCAGTGAGACGAGGCAGATGGTAGCTTGCAGAGAACTCAACGCCTGCTGTCTGGTTCTCACTGGCGTTCTTGTAATCCATGATATGTGTCATGATGAGGTCTTCGGCGCGGTTGTAGAAGCCGTTTAACTCAAAGTTGAGACCTTTTACCCAGTCGTTACTGGCGAAGGAGAGCTGGAAGGAGTGGACGCGTTCGGGCATCACTTTCTCTTCAAGGTCGTTCGTTGTTCCATCCAGTGTTCCCTGCAGTGCTTTCACCATCACATTCGCCTTCCGGTAAAAATAGGGGGCATCGACAAAGGATTTACTGTAACTGAGTTTCACGTTCCATTTGGGGCGCAGCAAGATGAGGGCTACACGGGGAGATATCTCATTGACCTCTGTATCATCATCGCGTCGCTTGTAGTCGTAGCGCAGACCGGCATTGAAGATGATCGACTGCCACTGGTGTTTCAGTTGCAGATAGACATCGGCACTATTCTCCTTGCCCTTGCCGACTTTACGCATCACGGGATTTTCGTTAAAGGTCTGTTCGAAGTCGTAGCCTATCTGGTAGCGGATGTCAATAAGTTGGAAGTGGTTGAATTCCGCTCCAAAGGAGAGAACGCCTTTATGGCCGTTATTGAAGGTATAGCCGTATCCGCCTTTCACCTGTACGCCATAATCCTGTTCCTGTGCGTTGATGTATCTTGATATGCCACCAAATTTTTTGAAAATGCTGTCAACGGTTGCCGGCAGTCCTAAAGCGAGTCCTAAATTCGGCATGGCAGCGTCGCTGATGACCTGATACTGTGTCATGTCGGACTTGTCGTAGGTGATGGCATACTTGAGGTTGAGATTGTTGACATAGTGGCTGTAACTCAGTTCTGCATGGCGTGAGTAGGTGGAGAAACTGGGATCAATGCCGTTATGGGTACAATAGCGGTCGTGGTCGTAGGACATGCCTAAAGTACTAGCGGTATAGGGTGCCACCACCTGCGAGAAATGAGTGTCATAAAGCAGTTGGAATCCTTTCCATCCGAGTTGCAGACCGAAATCATAGGATGGGTTTCTGCCGATGCGCCCAATGTAAATGTCGTTGACAGGCATGGGGAGGGGACTCTCAGCCCGGCGTTCTTCAGGAACGCCACGCTTCTCGCCGCTGTTCCGATAGATGCTTCCCCAGACGAGTATGTCTACGTCGAAGTAGCGCTTGCCGAAGACACCGTCGGCCTTGATTTGTTCATAGTTGCCTGCGGCGACACGGGCTTGCAGGCCGTCTACGTCGGCACCCTGCTTGGTGATAATGTTGACCACGCCGGTAAGTGCCACACCACCGTAGAGAGATGAGGCCGGACCACGCAGCACTTCTATCTGTTTTATTTTCTCCAAGGAGATGCTGAAGTCAGGAGCAGCGGCATTGGTCATGTAACTGTTCATACGGTGGCCGTTGAGCATGATGAGAATTTTCTCCTGTGTGTTGCTGTAGATACCGCGCATGGCGATGTTGATATCATCGTTGCAGTCGATGAGATTCATGCCTGGTACATAGGCTGCAAGAACCTCACGTAGGTTACGTCCTCCGCAGTTGCGTATCATCTCGGCGGTGATCAGCGTGGTGGGCACGGGTACCTCGGCGAGACTCTCTGCCTGGCTGGAGGCGGTAGTGATGGTGGCGGTCATGCCTGCCTTGATGTTGTTCATGATGTCAACGAATGTCGCAGGGTCGTCAGATGATGGACTGTAGTACGGGTTCTGCTCCAGTAACATCGTGGTATACTGCTCGGTCTTCTTCATGTCGTATTGTGCCAGGTAGCTGAGTGCAATGAGCCGGAGTGCTTCCTGGCGCAGGTTGCCCTGGAAACCGTTGAGGTTCTGCAACAGGATGTCACGAGCCTGTTCGATACGCCCTATCTTGTAGTCGTTCTCCGCCTGTGCATATACATCGTGCATCTTCGTGTCATTTTGCGCATGGGCAACACTTGCACATAGGGCCAATAATAGGATAAATATACTCTTTCTCATTTTTCAATGGATTTTGTGAAGGTGAATATGGTTCCCTTACCGTCGGTCGGGGTGATGGCTGCCTTGCGGTAACGTGATGGTAAACTCTGTGTATTCATCCTTGACGGATGACACGCTGATGTCGCCGCCGTGATTCTGTATAATCTCACGACTCAGGTAGAGACCTACGCCTGCAGCCTCACCAGTGGTCTTGGTCGTGAAGAACGGGTCGAAGATCTTGCCGATAATATTCTTTTCGATGCCTATGCCATTGTCATATATCTTCAGGACGTATCGTCCGTCTGTAACGGTGACAATGAGCGAAATCTCGGGGTTGTAGGGGGTGCGCTGTGCTTTCTTTGCTACGGCGTAGACGGCATTGTCCAGTAGACTCATAATAGTCTTGCTGAGCATGTCGGGATTGCCGTTCAAGGGCATTGCATTGGCGGGCAAGGTGAATAAAGTGCGGATGTGATACTGTTCCCTCTCCTTGGCGAAGAAGTTTTCGAGCATTTCCTCATCTTGCTGAAGTACGGTCAGCAAGTCCATATCAACATAGCCCCCGGTACGGTCTTTCAGCATCTCTTCCATAGCCTTCAGGGTGCGGGAGGTGTTCTGTCCGTACTGGCTTACAGACTGCAGGTTCTTCGTCAGCATACCGAGTATGTCTACTGTGTCTTCATAATCGTCCTCGTTGATGTTGTCCTTGTTATTGTCAACGTTCTCCTTGAGGTCTTTCAACAGGTCGTTGGACATCTTGGAGAAGTTGATGATATAGTTCATCGGGTTCAGTATGCGGTCAATAAGTCCCTCGGTCAGTTTTCCCACCGTAGCCATCTTCTCCTGACGTATCAGTTCGTGCTGGGCGTTGCGGAGGTCGGCGGTACGTTCCTCGACGATGTGTTCCAACTTGATTTTATCTTTCTGCAGTCGTTTCAGACGGTAGCGGAACAGCAGATAGAAAATGTAGGCAAAGACGAGGAGATAGAGCACCACCATATACCAGCGTATCAATAAAGGATAGGCGATGCTGAAATCGACGGAAGCCACTTCCGACAGTTCACCGTTGGCAAGTTGGGCCTGTACGCTGAGGGTGAACGAGCCGTAGGGAAGGTTCAGGAACTCCACGCCCTGTTTTTCACTCCAGGTACTCCATTGGTTGTTGTTTAATTTGTAGCGATACAAGGTCTTTCCTGAGAGTGGTGCATAGGTGAGGGCATAGAAGAAATGCAGATGTTCCTCGTCACTGCCTAACTTCTCCAACTTCTTGGGCATGTCACCATAGCCACCCCACAGTACACTGTCGTTGCCCATGATGATGGAAGAGAAGTGAACTTTGCGGTTGTCGGTGAGTTTGGCAAGGTCTTTCTTACTAGTGTCGATGATGGCGAGAACCTCATCACCACCGATCCATATCTGGTCGCCGTAACGGAACTGGGCCTTGATCTCGATGTCACTGACGGGCTTGAGCAGATAGTCGGGCAGGTCGGCGATGGGGTCTCTCAACTTTCCAGAATCTGTACCTTTTGTTTCGCCATGAACATTCTGGAGCCACAGACCTCCGGATGCGTTTTTGCGGATTTCCGTCACCAGTGGGAGGTCATACGCTTTCGTTCGTCGTTGGAACCCCGACTGATAAAGCCAGACAGCATCAGACTCTCCGGCATACACCTTGTCATCGTCAATAAGCAAGGCGGTAGTGGCATTGGATGTGATCCGACTGACAGCACCGCCCGGTGCAATCTTATAAATGCCGCTAGAGGTGGCTGCGAGCAGTCCGTCATGGCTTCGGCACAGAGCCCAGCAAATATTGTTGATGTCTTCAATGCGCTTGCATCGGGGCGAAAGGTTACGGGTAGGCGAGTCCTGCCTGGAAAGGGCTACGGTATACAGTCCATTGGTGGCGCCAACGTACATCTTGCCGTCAAAGTCTGTGATGGCATGGACCTCGCCCGTGAGTCCGTCCTTGGCTAAGAAGTAACTGTAGACCGATGGCAGTTCGATGGCGAAAATGCCGTGAGCCGTGGCTCCCCAAACCGTACCGTGACCGTCGTAGGCCACGTAGGATACCAGATTGGAGCAGAGTCCGTTGGTCTCGGTGATGGTATAGAGGTCCCGGTCATGTTCGTCGGCAATAATCAGTCCGTAGCCCTTCTTTACCTTTATTTTTAGTCCGCCGTCCAGTTCCTCCGTTTGGGTGATGTCATTCAATACGGCATTCTTAGAATCCGTATTCAGTGCTTCCAACGATATGATGTCGGGTTCTAAACCTGGATGGAAATTGGCATTGGTGCGCTTCTTCAATGATATGGTTGGGAGCCCCGGTCCTTTAGCCCCCTTCACTTCGTAGATAATATTATTGCTAACTACAAATTGGAGCGAACCATTATCCTCAAAGATTTCCATGACTTCGCCCTTGAAGAAGCCTTTCTTTCCTATCGGCTGCATGAACAGTTCGCCATTGTGACGCTTCTGCAAACGGGCGAAATAGTTGTACCCGCCCACCCAGACCGTATTGTCACTGGCGCGATAGACCACTGTGATACGGTTGATATCCTGCGTATGAATCATACGCCACCGGGTTCGGTCGTAATAGAGCAGACCCTCGAAATTTGCCACGAATACCGTACCGTCTTCACCAATCTCAATGTCGTAGTTACGGTTGTGCCCGCCATATTCTGTCGCCGTGTAGTTGCGGATAAGGGGAAGTCCTTGCGCAAGACAATTGCCAATTGCCAATTGACAATTGGCAATTGCTGTGCACAGCAATATCCGCATCATTCTTCGTCTGAAAAGTTTATAGAATAATGGTCTGGTCATAATTCTCAATTTTCAATTTTCAATTTCCGATAGGGTATCCCCTTTCCCACATAGTAGTTCCATTCTTCCTGTGTGAAATTACGTTTTACATTCCGACGGATGTGCTGGGCAATCTTTGACAGGGAAACGAGGTATTCGGTGATGATACCGTTATACTCGCTGGTCCAGATATAGTCTTTATCGGTACTGAAGGTGAAGTCGGTAAGCCAACTGCCGGACTGGAACAGCGTGATAGGCTTTATCTGCGTGTCGCTGACCATCCAGAAAAGCAGTTTTCCGTCGTAACTGGAAGAGTAGAGACGCCTGCCGTTTAATTTCATCTTGGTGATCTGGGAGAGATGTCCCACAAGTTTATGTTTCTTGCCGTGGCTGTCGGTCAGCCAAATGGTGCCGTCTGCCATGCCGTAAGCAGCCAGATGTTCGTTCTTACTGCTGGCAAAAGCCGTGATGCGCCCCGATACAGGCAGTTTGCTGGTCGTGAACTTGTCGAGGTCGTAGAACAGGTGCATTCTGCCTCTGTCGTCGAAGAGTGCCGGTTTGTAATCATACCTGCCTGTACAGATCACCTTGAAATCAAGTTTCCGGGTACCGATCACCTTGTCGGTGGCAGTGTCTAACAGAGCATAGTCCTTCTCACCGATAATCAATAACTGGCGACCGTCGTTCAGATATTGAATACTGAAGGGTTTTGTCACGTTTTCAAGATAAATAATCCTTGTGGCATTATTATCGACCACCACCAGATGACCTGTGTGGCTGATGGCATAGCTTTTTCCGGTAGCCGATGCATAAGCATCCCTGAATTGGTAGTACTTGTCGCTAAACAACCGATGGCTTACCAGGTTTCCCCCTTTCACCTCATGATTATAAATCTCTCCGTAGATGCTGACGGTCAGCAGGCGATTTGATTTGGGGAAGAAGTCGATTTTGGAGATACTGCCGTTGTGTACTCTCCAGTTGCGACGCCCGCCGGCAGCCTGCGTTAATGCCTGAAACACAGCTGGAATATACAGGTCGCCACCGTAGTCATTGGTGTAGAGATAGGAGGCATACGCCAGCATATTACCCAATTCCGTGTCACCGGTCTGATAGATGGCATACGATTGTGAACCCAGGGTACGCCCTAACGATATATAGTTCAGCGTGTCCGCCATCAGTTTGGCACGCTCAGCCTGATGGCGCTGGTTAGTGGCCTCCACACGCTGGCGCTCAGCTAACTGGTAGGCATTCATCGCATCGTTGGCAGATATTTCCGCAATACTTTGGGCTTCGAGGGCTTTCTTGCGTTCTGCCTCCGAGCGGAGTGTCATCTCCTGTGCTATCTCCGACTGGCGGATGGCTTCCTGACTGCGTTCTTCAGACAGCGCCTGCTGACCGAAGGCAATCTCCTCCATCTGCTTGCTCACCCGTCGGTCTATCTCTGACTGTTTCTCTTTCTCGCGCATGATGCCGAGTTGTGATTCCAGTTCGCTGATGCGCTCACTGTCGCCATAACGCATATAAAAACCTGTTGCCACAGATAACAGCAGCAAGACTCCCAGACACCCTATGATAATCTGATATTTCTTCACGTTTCAAAATAGTACAGGAAGGAAGCGATGCCTTCAAGGGCTGGCTTGCGCTGTCCCTCTATCTCAATCTTGAACTTGATCTCCGCCTTGCAGATGCCACGGAGATTCTGGATGTTGTGCAGCATGGTGACTAAGCGTACACGGCTACCCGTGATGACGGGTTGTCCGAAGCGCATATCGTTCATACCGTAGTTCACCAGCATCTTGATATTGTTCACCTCGATGATCTGGTCCCACATATAAGGCAGCAGGCTCAGTGTCAGATAGCCGTGGGCAATGGTGCTCTTGTATGGACTCTCTTCCTTGGCACGTGCCACATCCACATGAATCCACTGATGGTCGAGGGTGGCATCCGCAAACAGATTGATACGGTCCTGATCTACCTGGAGCCATTCGGAGGCTCCTAACTCTTCGCCCAGGTGGGCGGCAAACTCGTCATACGAGTTAATAACTAATTTTCCCATAATCTTTTTAATACTTTTTGCAAAGGTACAAATAATTTTCAATTTTCAATTGCTATTTCTCAATTATATTTTGTAACTTTGCCCCCCGTTAAGACGATGCCCTGATAGTTAAATGGATATAACAAGGCTCTCCTAAAGCTTAGTTCCGAGTTCGATTCTCGGTCGGGGTACTGAGTGAGAAACAGAAGAAAGCAGAAGCAAATCAAACAACCAAAAGTATAAAGAAATCAGGCAATTTTGTAATTGCCTGATTTCTTTTGCGTAAACTGCATTCGATGTTGACACTTATTATTTTTTCACCTTCGGACATCGCTGAAGGATGACTATCCATCAGCGTCAATTGTCGATTACAAAGACCTCTACAGGATTCAGGCCGCGGCTAACCAATAGGCTGTCGCCACCGGGATATACGCTGACGATGAAGGGGAACCATTCTGGATTGCCGTTCTTCTGCCACGTCCAGGTACCGTCATCGTGATGCTTACGAACGCGGTTCATCAGGAAGCCGGTAAGCAAGCCTTTGCCCCGACTATGTACGAAGACAGTGGTGTCGGCCGACTCAGGGAGCATGTCGTCGCAGAAATGATAGTGGGCCAGTCCGATGCTATGCAACGTGTCACCGCTGACCGTCGGGTGCGTGGTCGCAGAGTCACGGAAGGTGATGAAGCCACCCGTCTGGGGCTGTCGGTAGGTGACACCCCAATGCGGCATCGGGTCACCGTCGTAGATGGGCAGCTTCACCCGTACGTGTCCTTTCGTCAGGTGTGCCAGCGAGTCGGGAGTGAGCCAATCGCCCTCGCCATTAAGAACGGCATTGCGTTCGTCGGTCAGTATAGAGGCCAACCAGAACTCGGAAGCCTGTTCGAACGTCCAACCGTCCATGATGGGTTGGTCACTGTCGCCGCCGTTGGTGTTCTGGCCTCCTACACTACAGGCTGTCATCAACAGCCCAGTTGCAATAATAGTCAATACAAGCTTATTCATCATTTTCTCAATTTACAGATTTTCTAATTACTCAATTTCTCATTCGTACCGTTCTGTCTTGCCGTAGCCCGAGAGAAGCATCTGCCGACCTTTGCCCGGTATGCCCTCATCAATAATTGTGGCATGATAGCGCAAAGTGTCGTTGTCGGCCTTCACCAGCAGGTAGGTGCTGTTGTCCGTCGCGGTGACGATGTAATTCTCCAACTCCTCCTGATCCTTTACCATGCGTATACTGAGCACGGCAGTGCCCCGGCGTATGCCGTCGGCATCTTTTGTCAGTTTGAAGGTCATCTGCTTGCCCTCCCAACTGCCCCAGTTGCCCCAGGTGTAGAAACTGTCAGCCAACAAGTCCTTCTCCAGACTGGGCGTGAAGGGATCCCAGTGACCCTCGCCATCGACATAGAAGCCGTCGTGCGTCCAGTTGTTCTTCATGACGTAGCCTGAGGCGTCGATATAGACGAGCTGGTTGCCGTCCTTGACCCACGCGGAGCGGGCCTTGTCCTTCGTCGCTGTGCTGCATACTGGTAGTCGCAGAGAATCGGTTGCTGCAGACAGGAGGTCGGCAGACACGAAAGTGCGCCGACGGACACCGTCAGTGATGCCGATGCTGTCGCGGCTGGCATAGACGTAGAGCAGACCCATGCCATCCCAACCGCCTCCTCTCAGATAATCCACCAGGAAGAAGCCGCGGCCACGCGGCATCACCTTTGCCTGTAGGGTGAATGACGAACCGTTACGCTCGGCATAGCGGGCTGTGCCGTAGCCAATGCTATCGGGCAAGTCGCTGAAGTCAATCGTCCAGCGGTCGCCGCTTTTCGGCTCAATGTATATCGTCCCGGTCTTGGGAAACACGTCCTCGGCGTGTGCTCTGATGCCGCCGCCCATCTCAATGGCCAGACTGTCAGCCGTGACGGTAGAGTCCGAAAGAATATCAGCGAACTCCACCCGTCGGAAATCCTCGCCAGTGCCCCAGATGTGTATGTGTTCACGGCAGCCATAGGCTGTCAGCAGCATGGCTGTAAAACCAATAGATACAAACTTTTTCATTTTTATTGTTCTTTAGTTTTTCAATTTCTCAATGCTCACTTGTCTTTTACTCTCGGACAACGCTGCCGGATGTAGTTGAGCACGAACTCGTAGTCCTCGGGGTCGTCCACGAAGATGCGGTTCTTGGTCAGCAACTCGTTGACCTTGATAAGGTCGCGACGACGGACGGGGATGACATGGCGCACCTTGCGGAACTCACTGTTCCAGGCCGTGAAGGTGGCGGAAAGGATAGAGCTGGCCACCATTCCTGGCTCATCGGCGGCTATACCAGCCATGGCTGCTATTTCATTGACCACCTGCTGCTTCTTCACCTGCTTCGCCATTTGAGCGTGGAGGACGCCCTTCTCGTCCATCTCGAACATAGCGGCATAGACGCCCCCGGAGCCGCGTGCCCCGATGTAATAGCTGATGACGGCGATGGCAACCATAAACAATGTCATCCAGAAGAAGGGAACCGCCATTCCCCATAAATTCTCCCACAGGTCCTGCAGGCTTCTGATTCTGATGTTGCCGTCCAAGACGCCAATGATGAAGAAAAAGACGTACATAGCGAGAAAGATGTAAGCGATGGCCTTGACGAGGTCAATGAGGATGGTCGGGTTGCGGTAGAGATTCACCTCATAGGCCCAGCGGTATTTGCCGTCGGGACAGAGCGTTACACGACTGGTAATCTGTTCTTCGTTCATTGTTTATTGTTTATTTGTCTAACTTAAACTCCATAAAGACCTTGCCTTTATCGTATTTGCTGAAAGACTTCTGTAACACCGGCACCGGATACTCGCAGGGTGCGCCCGCCATCGAGCACGACAGCATGCCAGCAGTCGAACTCGTCCTTGACGTTGAACAGGGAATAGGCACTGCTACCGAACGACTTCACCGTGTAGTCGGCCTTGAAGTTGATGTCCTTGGGATAGGACAGATGGGCTTTGCCGTGGATGGTGCCATCGCCATCGGTAGTCAGTTGGAATACCCATGACTTACCGCCATCGTCAACATAGGTCGCTCCGTTTCGAGGCAACTGGTTACTGTCGATGCAGTGCACCGACTTGTCCCACGAACCGTCGCTGCCGGCATAGAAGCCGTCGTGGGCGTAGTTGTCCTTCATCTTGCAGCCACTGACGTCTACATAGTACAGCTTGCTGCCGTCCTTCACCCACTGGCTGCGAGCATACTCGCCACTGGGGAAGGTATAGGCCTCCTCGCCAGACTCCAGTGTCTCAAACTTGCCACCATGGTCGCCCGCCTTGATGGCCAAGCGCTCGGGGGTGTAGCCGGGGTCGATGCTACTGACAGCCCCATCGGTGCTTTCTACCGTATTGAAGACATACGAACCGGCGGCCTCTGTGCCATAGCCGGTGCGCATGGCCGTCTGACGCGTCACGCGGATGCTTTCGCCACCGGGTAATACATACACCTCGATACCCGTGTCCTTGTCTGGCATCTCCACCAGCCGGTAGCGGCTGCCGCCCTGTGCCCGCATCTGGTAAATGTCGTAGCCCTGCATGCCCTCACCGCGGAAGTGGGCCACAGCAACTGCCTCTCCGCTGCCGTCACCCTCTGTCATGGCGAAGCCCCACTTGTCGCCCGTCGCCGAGTTGATGTAGTCCACGTCGAACTTCGGCAGACGGTCGCCATCGTCCTCGGTTGTCGCACCTTCATCGTTGTTGCCATTTACCGTCCTGCTAAACACACGTTCCAGCAGATTGCCTTCTTCCTGTGTGGTGTCCTGGCTTTTCTGCTGTTGGCTACCGCAGGAGGTTGACGTTACCGTCAGCACCAAGGCTGACATGATACTCACAAGAATATTATTCAGTTTTACCATAGTTGTTTACTTTAGTACATTCTATATCATAGTTCAGCACGAAGTCATAGTATATGTTTTCTTGCTTATCCAATCGCGAGCACCGTACGGTACATTTCCTTGGTGACTTCTTCAAAGGTGAGTCCCAGGGCGCTGAGTGCCGATTGCGCCGTCTTGACATCGGTGCTGCCCTTGACGGCGAGTTTGCGCATGATGGCGATGCCACCACGAAGTACGTCGGGAATCTTGCTGGCACCATTGGCACCGAGTCGGGCTATGTCGCGGGCATCGAGAAGGTCGAACACCTTCACCTGTTGACGACAGCCTTCGATGAGTTCGCTGATGGCACAGGCCTGCAGATCGAGAGCATCTTCACCTGCCTCCTTGGCGGCCTTCATCAGCTTTTCGGCTATGTAAAAACGCTCCTGTCCTTTATAGAGCACGGCCTCGGCCACCTTTTCGGGATTGGTGAGTTTTTGACTCTTCAAGGCCTTGTCGAGCATCTTCGGCAGGTCTATGCCGTAGCTCTCGGCATGGTGCAGCACGTCTTCCACCACCGTCTGGTCCATCTTCTTGGCAAACTCACGGGCCGCCTGGGTAGTGGACTTAAAGATGGCTGACTGTCCGCCACTGGTGCCGAGGCGTGCTACCTGATAGAATTCCTCGGCATAGATTTTCTCGGTGATGCCCTGTGGGAAGTATTCCATCTTGCCCGTTGCCTTGTCTATATAGTAATAGGTGACGTCGCGGTCGAAAGTGATGGACTTGCCACTCAGCAGCTTTGCCTTGTCGGATGAGGTGGCACCGAATATCTTCACATCGTTGGGCTTCATGCCGGGCTTGAGTGCAGACAGACGCTGTTGCACACGGTTGTTGGTGGCCGTATACATGCTGTCAAGATGGTTGTTGACCACCTTGCGGCACTCCCCGAAATTCACACCGTTGTTGCAGGCAGCAATGGTCTCGATGTTGCTCTGACCCTTGAGCATCATCATGGTCTGCTTATCCTGCTGACAGCGCATGATGGCCTCGTTACGGCGAATCAGGTTGGCCTCGGAGGGGTGAGCCTTCAGCTCGTCAATAGACTTCTGCAACTCGTCGAGGTTCTTTTGTGCACGTTTCCGGCCATACTGAACGGCTTCGTCGCTGTACTCCGATGCCTTGGCAGGGTTCTTCTTTGCCTCGGTGAGCAGTTCGTCGGCTTTCTGGTCGGCCTGGGCATTCTTGGCCTTGGCAGCATCGGCAGCCTGTACCTTCCTGCCGAAGGTCTTTACCGTGTTAATTTCCTCGGCGTAGAGTTTCTTGGTCTCTTTCCAGATGTCCGTTTTGCCGGTCTTGATGTAGTTCTTGACAGCAGCGGTGCCGATGGCCTGAGCCTTATCTTGCAGGTATTTGAGAGTTACTATCTTCACGCCGACATAGAAGGCACCAAATGCGCTGTCACCGCCCTTGTCGACATAGTCCTTCATAGCACCGACGACCTCGATGGCACCAGTTGCCACGTCGAAGGCACCGAACGTGGCGACACTGAAGAACAGCTTCTGCCAGCCGGGCATATCGTTGATGGTGGTGCGCATGGCCTTGAAATACTCCCAGGTGACCTCCTCCAGGTTGTCGCAGGCCACAAGGGGATGACTATTGGCCTCAGCCTGAAGGCCTTCGAGCACGTGGTGATGGGTGTTGAAGATGGCCTTGACACAGCGTTCGTCGAATCCGTAGTGGTTGTCCTGATAGAAGGCGTCAACATGCAGGCGCAGGTAGTTGACCAGTGGGGCCAGATGGTCGCCGAGACCTGCGGCGTAGATATCACGGTCCAGTTGTTCGAGGGCCTCGAGCGTCTTGTTCTGCTTCTTCTGCCATTCGAGCATGTCGACAGGCGACTTGAACGAGGGTTTGGGCTGCGACATCAGAGTCACGTCACGTATAGCCACACACTCCTCCTTGCCGACCTTGCAGCGCAGTTGGAGCTGGGCATTGAGTCGGTTCGGGGCATTGAGCACGCCGTAACGACACCTTAATATATAATAGGGCTTGCCCTTGGAGTCAGTCTTGGCAATGAGCTGCATACCGAGCCTGTTGACACGTTCCTGCTGGGCCTCGTCCTTACACACGACCTTGAAGGCACGGTCCAGGCGCGGTCCTTCTTCTGTATCCGCCATGCGGTCGTCCTGCAGGGCGGGGTTGAGGATGACAATCTTGTGTGTCTCCTTGTCCCAGGTATAATAGCGTAGCAGACAGCGTGTCTCGGCGGGTGTCACCTCCTGCCCGTCCAGTTTCTGCACACAGAGCGAGTCGATATGGTGTATGGGGTCGTACGGTTCAAAGTAGCAGCCCAAGTTGCTGCTCTCGGGCTGGAAGGCCAATCCCATGTAGAAGCGGTAGAGCGGCAGGCGTTCCTTGATGGTGAAGCCCTGCTTGTTCTTGGCCTCCAAGTCGACGAAGTAGGATAGCACGTCGCCGGGCAAGTACTTGGCATTCTCTTCCTCGCTCATCCACATATCCTTAATGTGCAGCAACCAGAATTTCTGGTCTCGGTCATAGCGGGCCCAGATGTTATAGTCATTCTTGCCGAACTCGGAGTGCTGCTTGCCATCCTGGTTGGTCAGCGTGGCGGTGACCTTGGTGCCTTTCCAGTCCATACCCACGATGATGAACGGCAGCTCGACGGCTTCTTCGTGCATGGCGGGCAGGGTGAGGTTGTCCTGTCCGAAAACAATCTTGCCCTTCTGTATCTTGAAGTGTATACGGTTGGTGTAGCTGGCCTCGTTGGAGGCAATACGGAACTGCACGATGCCTTCCTCGGGCGGTGTCTCCGACTCAGGAGCCTGGATGTACGCCGACTTCCAGCCGTTCACCATGTCGGCATCCTGGACGGCCATGTATCCGTCGTCGGAGAAGATCTGTATCTGGCTGGTAAGTTTCTCGTCGACATACTCGGGGTAGCCCGGCTTACGTCGCATGATACACGCCGACACCTGCTCAGCTACGTCGCCGGCGATGAGCGTGTCGCCAAAGTTCTTGTAGATTTCCATCTGCAGCTCGTCGGGCTCGTCGTCTTGCTCTTCCCCGCCTTCGTCGCTACTGTCGCTGCCATCAGCGCCTCCGTCCTTTTTCTTCCTCCTCTTCATCTTGCGGTGCAGCCACCCTAAGCCACCCAACAGAACACCGCCGATGACGGTGGGGATGACATACTTTTGAGTGCCTTTTTCCTCGGAAGCCTTATTGTCCTCGGTATGATGAAGGTTGGTGGCTGATGTTGTTTTTCCGTTGAGTTCCAACTTAAGTCTCACAGACGTTTCTGACTGTGTGCTACCGAACTGCACAGTGCTAGTAGCCTCGACCGTCAAAGTGGAGTCTTTCGCTGTAGGGTCTGCCTTTTTGAAGTCCTTTAGGTCGAAGGTGTACACCACCTTGTCGAGGCTGTTGTCTATGCCACTGCTGGCCCTGCCAAACTGTAGTTTGGCATCGTCTCGCATTGCATCGCCATTATAGCCGCGGTTACCAATCATGACATCGATACGCTTCTGCTGCAGGTCTTCCTCAGCACCGTTGCACTCCACCCATTCCATCGTGACGGTAATCTTGCCATTGGGATTGGCAGAGCCGGTCAGTATAGCATAATCGTTGCCTACGCCTTGCCCGTCGGGTTGGATATCCGAAGCCCCCTCGATGGTGAAACGTGCCTTATACGATGCCCCATCAAGTCCGCCATGTGTCAACATGACAGTATAGGGCTCTCCTGCTTTGGTCGTCAGAGGGAGAAGCACCATCGCAGTAAGGACAACGATGGGAAGAAGGACTTTCAAGATTCTTTTTGCCACCATATTTGATTTAGAATTTGATGATCAATTCAAGTCTACTGTTTCCATTTCACCTTGCTTCAGCCTGACTTTCTCTTTGCCGTCAAAGTACATGCTGATGGAACCATCTGAGTTGGCGTAGAAGTAATCGTTGGTATGCTTGTTCATCTTGATGTCGTCATCTTCGTATGGGTCGGTGTCGACATCTTTCATGTATATGGCATAGATGCTGGAACCGCAGTAGCCTACAAAGCCTCTGAAAGTCTCTTTCTCGTCAGCCAGCATGGACATCTTTGCCGCAATCATATTATTGTTGCCGTCATACCGCTCCAAACGGATGCTCATGGTATGCGTTTCGTCCCCCTTTGACGCTTTGAAGTTGTAAGTGCCGTACTTTAGCGCATGGTTTTCGTTGGTTTCTGGGAAACCCTCCTTTTTGATGACAGCGGCAAGCCGTTCCTCGTCCATACACTTTATGATGTTACTGCTTTCTGAAGCGTCGCCACTGCCTTCTTGACCCTCTAAGGGACCTTTGTAAGTCACTGTAATGCCTGTATATCCGTTCTTGTACGAGATGGTCTCATGGTCGAGTAAAACCTGGAAGTATTCGTCTGGGTCGTCATATATTGCCTCACCAATGTACATGGCATAGATACCATTGCCGCAGTAGGCATAGATGCAATCACGGATAGTTTCACCGTCCATCTCCACGTGAACCTTTCCAACAATCTTTCCGTTAGGCTCGGGCATAACGTCAAAGGTTACCAATTGACCAACGGCTTTACCCTCATATCTTCCTGGACGGGGGACAACGTCGCCATTATCTTTCTCGAAAGAACCTTTTTTCTCCATGAGCGAGTCGAGGGCGCTCTTCGACATGATTTGCTCTATATTCGTCATGTCGTCATTTTCTCCTTTGTCGCCGTTGCCGCCTTGACCACTCCTGCTGCACTTGCTTACGCCCCAGGCGATGGCCGATATTACCACAATGAGTCCTAGCGCCCACAAAAGCGTGCGCTTCAGGCAGCCACCACCCATGCTACCCTTATTGCGGTTAGTCTGGCTTGTATCATAAGCATTGTGTGGCTCTTTGTCGCGTTTACGCTCGTTGATACGGCTGCGCCAACGGTCTTGGGCAGGAGGCGCACCCTCACGACGTGGCGGTGTGCCGTCGCGATGGGGTATATTTACACGGAACGAGCCAGGCTGGCTGGCAGGATTATCTTCTGGTGTGTTGCTCACCTGCAACCCTGCACCACAGGCAAAGCAGAATGCTGCGCCATCGGGGTTTTTCTGTCCACACTTTCCACAATATGCCATTGTTATCTACAATTTACTGATTTTCGAAAGAGTACTTTATAGTCTGAACTCCTGGCGCCACTGGTCGTAATAGTCTTCGGTCCGCATGTCGTCGCGTCGGTCGGCTTCAATGATCTTGCTAACCAGCCAGTCGATGCTCTCCAACGTCTCCATGCGATCTTTCTCGTCCAGTCCGTCAGTAAAGCGATGGGTCATGACCATGATATCATGGATGGTGTATGGACGTTCTATGCCGTCGAACAAAAACTCGATGGCATCCGCGGAACCCTCTTCCATACCATCGAGGTACTCGTACACCATCTCTTTGAAAGTCTCAATACTTTGGCGCTCCTGTTCGGTATAGTCGCCGTCGCAGTTGGCAAAGAACAAGGCTGTCTGAGCCGTGAGACGAGTCAGGCAGAGCGCATGCAGGTCATCTTCGCTCTGAATGTCGAAGTCGCGTGCCAGACGTTCCATAAACTCATCAGTAAGGGCGATGGGTGCAACATAGGAATCTTCGTCGTCAGATGGTTCCGACTCATCTTTTTCCATCATAGCCAGTCGCTCAGCCCTGAGCTGTTCCGCCTTGCGTTCACGCTCCTCCTGCTCGGCTTTACGCTCGGCTCGCTCCTGTTCACGGTTGGCTTTTGCCTCGGAAACCTTGTTCTTCAGCTTGCCAAAGGCACCCTCGGCCATGCTGACGAGGTTCGCCATACCGGCTCCTAAGCTGTTGATGTCCCTACCGAAGTCACTGGCCAGACGATTGAACGTGCCGTCCTCGACTCTTTTTTTGATTCCCTCACTCATGCTGTTTGTAGCATTGTTAATCAGATTTTGCAAAAATGATGCCATAGTTTTCTAAAATTATGGGTTAATCTTAAATGTCCGTCGTGTCTCCTCGCTGCCGCGATGTACCAGAATACTGTCGGCGCTCGGGTAGACAAAGAGCACCAGGCCTAAGCGATAGATGTCGGCCTGTACATTGCCGAGGCTGTCGACAATAGGGTTGCCCAAGGTATCAGTCCTTTCCTCATATTCATATAAGGTATAGACACTCTTGCCACGTGACTCGACGAAATAAGTCTTTGAGTTGAATCTGTGAGGATTCAACTTTATTTCATCTTCTGACACATTACAGCCCCAACGGTCTTCACGCCAATTGATGTCAACTTTGCCAACCGTATGGCGCAAAGTATCTGCGTTTTTAGAGAATTGGAACAGCATGGTCGTACCGGAGCCCGTGCCGACATAGTTGACACCCTCTTGTGGTCGTATATCTGCGTTGGTAAGAGGCAGTTCTATAATACAGTCGCGCCCCCATACTTTGTCCGACCGTGTAGCTTTGTCGGATGAGAACTTGTCAATAATCTGGTCAGTGGTCAGCCATGAACCGTCATCGGGGTTTAGTGCCCACTCTATGTGGCGTTGCGCATTGGACCAGTGAGGGTCACACCCCGTCAGCATCATGGTCGCAGACAAAACGGCTATGGCGATGCCGCAGTTCCTGCAGCAATGGTCGCCTCGTACGAATAACTTATGCATAGTTTTCCTGTTTAAGTATCACTTTATTCTATTCTCTTACCACAGTTGCGGCAGAAACTGTCGCCCTCAATCAGCGGTTTGCCACAGTCTTTGCAGAAGCGGTTGCCGCCCATGGTGGTGGACTCAGGCTTCTGCTCAGCCTTCAGCTGTTCAAAGGCCTGGCTCAGCCGTTCGTTGACGGCTATCAAGATTTCCTCAGCCTTCAGCTCCTCGCCTTTGGGATTGGTGAAGCGGTCGTGGGTCTCGTTGGCGGTGAAGAAAGTCTCTGTCAGCGTCAGCGGGTCGAGCACCACTAAGTTGCCCGCCTTTGTTATCTGCACGAATTTCTCGGCAGTTGTGCTTGTCTGTTCGTCGTTATTCATCGTTATTGTATTTCGTTTGTTATTCAAATACCAAGTTTATTAATTCGCCACGACCGTCGTCTAAAGCATGCTTAACGTATTGTCCGAATATGCTGTCTGGGTCTATCACCTTGCCCATGGCGTCGGAGGTCGTGTTCTGTGTCAGGTTCTTGACAGCCTCCTTCACAACCTTCGTCGTTTTCATGTCCTTGCCTTTCACTGCATCGATAAGTGTGTTACTGAAGGTGTCGATGCCTGTCTTGTAGGCAACGCCTTGGCCGAATGAGAGCGACTCGGGTAGCATCTGCTTGGCTGTCTCGCCACCGCCCTTGATTGCAACACGCGCAACCCCCTCGCCCCAGCTGGTACCATCGGCTATTACCTGACCAAGTTCGTCGGCCGTGTTGATGAGTCCCTGGCCAATCTTGGCGGCAATGACGCCTGTGGGGTCGGTTGTCTTCTTGGCGTACCATTCGACAACCTTGGCTGAGTATCCGGCAACCCTCCTGACTCCTAAAGTGGTATTGTAGGCGTAGTTCCAGTTCCTAGCCGTCCGGTCGGCAGCCTTCTTGTCGTTCAGGTCGCGTCCGTGCTGGTCGTTGATGGCTTTTCTGGTTTGGTCGTGGCCCAGCGTCGAGTACTTCTCCTCCATTAGGTTCTCATACTTTTCCTTTTGGAGGTCATACTTGCGCCATTCGCGGGTGGCCACTTCCTGACGGGCACGCCACTCGTCGAACGTCTCGCCCTTCTCGGGCGTGATGGGGTGCTTGATGCCCTCCGTCTTGACGAACTCCTCTATCAGGTGGTTGCGATAACTTTCGTAGCTCTCTCCTGGCTTCCGCTTCACCTTGGGTTTTGTCTTGGACTTCTTCTTCTTGCGGCGCTTGCGTATAACTGTCGCCGTCGTGCCACCGATGACACCGATGCCGACACCCGTGCCGATGGCTCCCCAGGGGATGCTACCGCCCTCGTTGTCACCGCCTTTGTTACCTTCCTCGTTGTTGTCGCCGCCCTCAAAGGGACTGCCTTCATTGTTGCCGTTCTTCTCCTCGAACTCGGCAGGCGAGCCCCATTCGTACTCATAGAGGAAATTATTGTTGTAGAAAATGAGCTTGCTTACCTCTTCTTCTTTCTGAGGCACCTTATACTTGCCGTTTGCAAATCCACTTTCAACTAATTTATCGCCGTTTTCATTGATCAGGTTGACGTACCATTCACCGTTGACACCACACATCTTGGCAATGTAATTGATGTCAACACTAAACAGGACAGCCTTACGTGCTGTTTCGTCAATGATGTTCTGGTCGCTGAAGAAGCTGGTGTTCATGCTCAGATTTTTCGACAGCAGTTCAATCTCCTTGCCTGGATACAGTATTTTGTCGGGGCAGACAAGCTGAAACTCTACAGAGCCTTTCTCGCCTTTGCGCTCGTAGATGCGGGGTTTGAATCCCGCTGCCTGATTGGCTTGTTGCTGCAGGTTACGTTGGAAGTCGCCCTCCATGCTTTTCACCACCTCGTAACGGCTCAGATAAAGGTCACCGTTGCGCGTGGTCGTCACCTTTACCTGTTCATTTTCGTTCAAGAAGTACGTGCCCAACCTGATGCCCTTACTCCTCGTGCATACCCAGGCCTCCTCAGTGCTGATCCACTGATAACGGAACACTACGTCCATACCACCACACGCCACAATGACGTTCATGATGTCGCTGCCGGCGTCCTTCATCGTCACGGCATTGTTCTTCAGCATCGCCGAGGCCTTCTTGCCATCGGCAGCCCTGACCACCGACTCACCGCTATTGTCGGTAAACTCACCCGTGTAGCTGCGGTCTGCCTCTATGCGCTCGTCCTCCCAGTTCTCAGGTGTCCATGCCAACTGACCGTAAACCACCAGCGCACGTCCCCAGATTTTGTTCCCGCGGGGACCTGTACCGCCGGGAGCCGACAGGCTGATGCTGAGGGTCATCTCGTCGCCGGGTTTCACCTGCTTCGACAGTCCCTGTACCACCCCCGTGGCTTCAGCCGTAAACGTCTGTCCGCCCTCGGCGTATTGGTGTGTGACGGTGAAGCGGCCCTTGTCATACTTGTGAACCTCCTTGTCAGTACGGCTGCTGCTGTTTTCCTCCGTGCCGTCGCTGACGCCGAACACCATTGCGTCGCGGAACTTCCAGTAGCCGTTCTCACCCTGCACTTGGGCAGCGGCACTCGCAGCGCACAGCAGCAGTAGTGCCGCCAGTGCTGTTGACACCTTATTAAAAACGTTCGTAAACATGACCTTGTTACCTCTTCAACGTACACTCCAAGGTCACTGGATACGACAAAGTGTCAGACTGCGGAACTCTCAGCGACAGCTTCAGCAGGATTTTCTCTTTCTCCGTTTTTCCCATGACCATGCCTTTCTGCTTGTCGGTGACAGGGGGATATTTGGCTCCCATGTTGGTAATCATCGTAAAATTGGACACCGGGAGCGCCCAGGTAAAGCCTTCAGCCTTCGG